>JABHMO010000017.1 GCA_018693855.1 Candidatus Falkowiibacteriota bacterium | reverse complement strand
TCTCATCATCTGCCAAGGTTGTGTGACAACGAGGACACCAATTAACAATTCTGTTACCTCGATAGATCAAACCATCTTCGTACATCATGTTAAAAACTTTTTTCACAGCTTTACTTCTAGGTTCATCAAGAGTAAAGGATTCCCGACTCCAATCAAGTCTTGATCCCATCTTTTTAACTTGGTTTTTAATTGTCTTTTTTGATTCTTCAGCATGTTCCTTAACCTTTTCCAAAAAGTCCTTTCTACCTAAGTCATGTCTTGTCTGACCAGTCTCTTTGTGAAGTCTTTTCTCAACTACATTCTGAGTAGCAATTGCAGCATGATCAGTTCCTGGTACCCAGAGAGTATCAAAACCTTGCATTCGTTTATATCTAACAAAAAGATCTTCAATCGCGAGCATTGAGGCATGTCCGAGATGAAGAGTCCCTGTTACGTTTGGAGGTGGCAAAACAATAGAAAATGCTCCCTTTTTCTTTCTTAATTCTAAATCCTCTAAATTATCTGGATTAAAAAAGCCAGACTTCTCCCATTTTTTATAAATTTTATCCTCGTATTTTTTTGAATCGTAATTTTTTTCGATTTTCATAATATAAAAACGCGATGCTAATCCGCTAATGCATGCGAATTACGCGAAAATTGTCTGAGATGCTAATTTGCGAATTACGCGAATATTACGAATAGTTATTATTCGTATAATTCGTCAATTAGCATAGCGAAGCTTTCGCATCGTTCGCATGCATTCGCATATTAGTATCACTATATATAAAGTTTATCATTTTACTAACGAAATTACAATAATTTTATCCTATTTTTGACTAATACGGCAATTAATGATCTATGTAGATTAATCAGTTGACAGGTTCTTTAATTTTAGATAAAATAGAATATTAATAAAGAACTTCCCATGCTTAGAAATAGTACTTATGACACTGAACCAGCACCAGCAGTTCTACGAGATAATTACGAGCAGTAAGAACCCGCTTATTCTTTTCTCTAAACAAGCAACCGGTGATACAATCTCAAGTAGTCTAGCCATGGCTGAACTTTTTTCAAGATTAGGCAAATCTGCAGAAATTATTTCTCCAGACTTTGAGTTCCCTAAATCTTACCAATTCTTCAACTCTAAACACAAAATACTACAAAAACTTGAAGATCATAAAAAATTTCAATTAGTTTTTGATGTTTCAAATATTGATAACCCTAACGTAGAACATGAAATTAAAAACCAAAGACTACATATCAATATAAATTCACAAAAAGGACATATAAACAAAGATCATTTAATTACCCAAAAACAAGAGTACAAACACGATCTAATTATCACAATCAATACTCCTGACCTAGAATCATTAGATTATATCTATCAGGAAAACCCAGATTTGTTCTATCAAGTACCGATTGTGAATATTGATCACAGTACTGAGAATGAACATTACGGGCAATTGAATCTAATAAATATCAAGGCTAGTTCTGTTTCAGAAATGCTTCATGACCTAATCACTCAGATTGACGACAAGCTATTAGACGAAGATATAGCGACCTATCTGTTAACTGGCATGATTGAGAAGACAAACAGCTTCAAAACAGCAAATATCACCCCTCAGAGCCTACAAATAGCCAGTGAACTGATTGCTGCAGGTGCACAACGAGAAAACATCATTCAAAACCTATATCAAACAAAGTCTGTAGACACAATTAAACTTTGGGGGAAAGTTCTAACAAAGCTGCAACTTAATAACAATGAAAAGATGGCTTGGGCTGTTATCAAAGAAGAAGACTTTAAAAAAACAAATACTACTTCAGCAGACCTATACGGGATCATTGATGAACTTATAACAAATATTCCAACGATCGAAATGACAACAATCTTTTTCGCAGAGAACAATACAGTTAAAGCGTTAATAAAATCAGAAAAAGAGTTAGACCTTGTCTCACTTTTCCCGCAAAACATTCCTGAAGTCACGAATAAATCACTAGTTAAAATAAAAGTTATTACAAAGCCAAGCGAAATACTAAAAAAATTAAATCAATATACTTAAACAAATAAAATAACCGAGAACTTTCATTCTCGGTTATTTTTATTCTCAAAAAATTAAAAAACTTCAAACATCTTTCCGATAAACATGAAAAAAATTAAAATAAACATCATTGCTTCGGTTTTTGTAATCTTCTTATCAATCAGAGTCAACCACAACAACAAGAAAGTCGCAACTAAAAATGGAATCATTATCCAGTAGATAACTGGGGTGATTATCAGAGTAGTAAACATTCCAACAAACCCAAAAATCATAAATATATCAAAGATACTACTTCCCAAAATATTACCGATCATCATATCATAGTTACGTCTTCTCGCAGCACTGATTGCCACCACAATTTCAGGTAAAGATGTTCCGAGCGCAACTGCAGTTGCAGCCATTACAGTTGTTCCAACCTGCAACATAGATGAAATTTGCAAGATTGATTCAACCACAAAATAAGAAGCCAACAGTATCACGCCTAAACTTGCAAGGATAATTAAAACAACTTTTAATTTTGAGATTGGATCTTTCGATAAATGTTTATGTTCTTTCACGCTATTCACTTCTTCATTGATCTCTTTCTTAATCTGTCTATCTAAACGAGCTTTTACTTTTTCTTGAAAAGATTTTTGTGCTAGATAGGCATAAAAGATGTAGACAAAGAAACCGATCACAAAGATCACGGCTTCTACTGTTGTAAACACGCCATCACTAAGTGAGATTATTACTAAGAAAATTGCTGCTGCAAAAAATGGCAGATCGTTTGAAACAATATCCCAATTAAACTTTACCTTATTTTTGACCACCAAGATCGCAATACCTAAACCTAATAATACATTTATAATAACAGTACCTAGTACATTACCACTTAGAAACTCAGCCTCACCTGCCTGCACACCCATAATAGAAGTTGCTAACTCTGGAATAGAAGTACCAATCGCAACAATCAAAACTCCAATTATAAAATTAGGCAGATTCAAAATCTTACCCAGTTTTTCACTGTAATCAGTAAAGTAATCTGCAGCTTTTACCAAAAAGTAAATGCTGACAATAAAAATTAATATCCATGTCCAGATCATATGAATTCATTATAGCAAATTTAAGTGAAATTTAAAATCACTAGCATGTTAACTAGTGATCACTTGCTGGGACAATGAGAGAAACTTCAACAATTGTATATATCGGGTCTCCAATCTTTTGCGGATGCCACTCACTACCAAGCGTTCGTTGGAATGAAATCACACAAACAGAGATAACATTCTTTAGAAGTAATTCCTCCGCACTAATAACTTCAACTGTTGAAATTGAATTGTCTTTTCCAACAATTTGCATCGAATAAGGTAAATTTTTTTCCATCAACGCAACCGGTTCTTTGTCCATGAACGAATTGTAGACGGCACGAATCTTATACCTAGAAGCATCCGAATCTTTGCAACCTGAAAGGTTATAGTGAACTGATTCTTCATTAAAGATTACGCGATTGCAGTGCAATTGATCTAGAAGAACAGCCAATCCAACCAATGCAAGAATTACTCCCCAAAAAAAGTTCAAATTCACTGACGCGTAACCTAGATTGAATCTACTCATCTAAAAACTCCCCTATCAAATGAAAGAACAATGAAAACACTAGTATAGTCTACTAGTTTTTAAAAAAATTGTCAATAACTACAGCACTCGACAAATTTAGATATTTTTGCTACTATAGTCTCAGTTCTACTATATAATTCTGTATATAATTTCCTATTAATTTAGGGCCTGTAGCTCAGTCGGTAAGAGCACCACGCTTATAACGTGGGGGTCATGGGTTCAAGTCCCATCAGGCCCACCATTCGACTCGCTTTGCTCGCTCATGGTCGAAGACCTTGAGCGTAGTCGAAAGTGTGTTCCACCTCCAATATGCGAGGCGAATGCGCTGTCTTCGACTCTGAGGGATGAGCCCTCAGGCTCAGACTCGAAAGAGAGCGAACGGAGAGAGTCGAAGTGCTGTGATTCAATTATGTCATATTATACATATTTAGCTCGTTGTAACGATAATTCCCTGTATACAGGGTACTGTGTTGATATCTTAAAAAGAGAGAAAAAACACAATAAAGGAGAAGGAGCAAAATATACCAGACAAAGAAGACCGGTAAAAATAGTTTATTTTGAGGAATATGAAAGTCGATCAGAGGCAATGAAAAGAGAAATACAGATTAAAGGATGGATAAAAGAAAAAAAAGAGAACCTAATTAAATACGGACATCCAACAAAATTTAGAACTAAGGACGCATAGCTCAGTTGGTTAGAGCGCATCATTGACGTTGATGAGGTCTGAGGTTCGACTCCTCATGCGTCCACCATAAAAATCTCTGCTAAACAGAGATTTTTATGTCCAACAAAAACATCCTTCCATTTTCCTCTTAATTTTGATAAAATACTGATACTGACATAAGAAAATTTATGTGTTTAACTATTCCAGGTAGAGTAATTGAGAAAAAGAACAATCTAGCAATTGTTCAAAATTATAATAATGAAAAAAAGGAAATTAATCTAGCACTTTTGCCGGAAATAGAGATTGGTGACTGGATTCTTCACACGGTTGGTAATGTTGTAAGGAAAATTGAGAAAGATGAAGCAAAACAAATTATTGAATTGCTTGAATCACAAGAAATAACTGATATATCTAAATCTTCAACAGACTTTCAAAACATAATTAAAAAAGTTCAAACTGAAACACTTAACAAACAAGAAATTATATACTTGCTGAACTGCAGGGACGAAGAATCTAAAATACTGCGGAGCGAAGCGAATGTTATACGTCAAGAAAATCTAAAAGATTTCTTTTGCATTCACGGAATTATCGAATTTTCAAATCACTGCAACAACAACTGTCTCTACTGCGGACTTCGACGTGATAATACGGAGTTAAAAAGATTCAGAATGACACCAGATGAAATAATTAAAACAGCACTTGAATCAATTAAAGAAAAAGGATACAAATTACTAGTGCTGCAATCTGGTGAAGATACATTCTATTCAAAAGAAGACTTGGTAAAAATAATTAAAAAGATAAAAGAGAAAGAGCAAGTCTTCATCTTTATCAGTATCGGAGAAAGAGATTATCAAACATACAAAGAATTAAAAGAAGCTGGAGCAAATGGTGTCTTATTCCGATTTGAAAGTACAAATCGTGATCACTACAACTATCTTCATCCAAATCAAAGTTACGATAAAAGGTTTGAACATTTAAAATGGTTTCAAGAGCTTGGTTATTTCATTGCAACTGGATCAATTATCGGACTTCCCGGACAGATCTCTGACGACATTGCTGACGATATACTTTTCTTTACGAAAAATAAGTTTCCTATGGCGTCCTTCGGTCCCTTTGTCCCCTCTCAGAATACACCACTAGAGAAATCAGAAGCAGGTAACACTGATTTAATGCTTAATGTAATTGCCACACTTAGATTGCTAAATAAATATGCAAAAATCCCAGTTGTAACAGCGCATGAAACACTTGATCCGACAAATGGAAGAAAAAAAGCATTACAATCTGGAGCAAATTCTTTAATGTTTAATTTAACACCAGACAAATATCGTGATTCATACAGACTTTACGATGATAAATATTTCAAGGAAGAAAAGATCTGGGAGAAATACGGACTTTTCAATGAACCTGATAGTTATGAGATGCTGGAGAAGAAATTGAAAGAGAACCTCTAACATTAAACTTAATTATGAGTTTTATAGACGAAACTAAAATCAATCAAATACTACAGCAAACAAAAACCCCTTCAACTGAGCAAGTTAAGGAAATTTTAAATATCGCAAAACAGAAGAAAGGTCTTAACCTGGAACAAACAGCTGTGTTACTGAACTCTGATGCTGATGACGAGATAAAAGCTATCGCTAATCAAATCAAACAAGAAATTTACGGTGACAGAATTGTGCTTTTTGCACCACTTTATCTTAGCAGCTTCTGTGTTAATAACTGTAAATACTGCGGGTTTCATTCTGATAATAAAACACCTAGACAAAAACTTTCACTAAAGCAAGTGACTGAACAAACTCAAGAGATAATCAAAATGGGACATAAAAGAATATTGGTCGAAGTTGGAGAAGATGCAATAAATACCCCAATTGATTACGTAGTAGATGCTATTCAAGAAATTTACAAGGCAAAATTGAACAATGGTGAAATAAGAAGAGTAAATGTTAACATTGCAGCGACCACTGTTGATAATTATAAAAAGTTAAAAGCAATCGGAATCGGGACATACCAACTTTTTCAAGAAACTTACCACAAAGAAACTTACAAGAGCCTACATCAGGGTCCAAAAGCTGATTACGAAAGACAACTTTACGCACATGATAAAGCTTTTCAAGCTGGCTTAGATGATTTGGGGATTGGTGTTCTATTTGGATTATATCATTATAAGTTTGAGGCACTCTGTTTACTTGAACACGCAAATTACTTAAACGACAAATACGGTATCGGACCTCACACAATCTCTTTTCCTAGATTAAATAGTGCACCAACAGTTGACTTTCAATCAGCTAATCTTGTTAACGATCAAGAGTTCTTAAAGCTAATCGCAATCATGCGTTTAGCTGTTCCATATACAGGAATGATTCTTTCAACAAGAGAAACTCCAGAGATAAGAAAACAAGCTTTTGACCTTGGCATCTCTCAAGCAAGTGCTGCTTCACGGACAGCTCCTGGAGGATATGGAAAAAAAGAAAAAGTAGAACAGTTCTCACTATCAGATCACAGACCTCTTCACGAAGTCATAACGTCCATGATAAAAGATGGGTATCTACCAAGTTTTTGTACAGCTTGCTACAGAATTGAAAGAACAGGTGAAAAGTTTATGAGTATTGCCAAACGAGGAGAAATACATGAATTTTGTTTCCCCAATGCCCTACTAACATTTCAAGAATATTTAGAAGATTATACTTCAGATCAACTAAAAAAAGACGGACAAACCATCATTGATAAAAATGTATTAATAATTAATAATCCTGACATAAAAGAACAGACCAAACATAAATTAGATCAGATTAAACAAGGTCAGAGAGATTTATACTTTTAGCTTAAAAAAAGATTTTAAATAAAAAAACAGACCAGCTACGAGCAGCTGAGTCTGTATTTTTATTTAGGAGCGCTAAATCAGGGCAAGTCTAGCCAGACCCTCGGAACAGGGGAATTCTGCTAACTCAACTCAATGTCTGCCCTCTATGGATAAGGAATTTCACATTATCCGAGCTCAACATTTACTAACGTGTACAACTGGCTCCAATCAGTTGCCGAAAGGACGTTATCGCAGACCGCCACAGTATGGTCAGAAAACGACACCTTAGTAAGGAAAAGCAGAGGTAGCAACGGGTACTCAGTGATATGCTCACAGTGGCATTTAGTACTACCGCCTTTGCTAGAAGAGAATCACGCTCCCAGTAGGGAGTTCCGATATTCCTAATTTACAACTGGGGTCGTCGTCCAGTTGAAAACCCTTCTCCATAGAAGCTTCTTCCCTGATTTAGCTTTAGTAATTTTACACTTTATAATTAGTTATGTCAATAGTAAAAAAGAAGATCCTTTTTACTTTATCAAATCAAACGAACTAATCTTTCTCTCAATAACGTGCTGCAAATATTTATGAAGAAATGTGAATAGTTTATCGTTACTTCTTTTTTGCAAACGCAAATCAACAACTGACTCCTTTTTCTGAATTTTAGAGACTAACTCATATGCAGGTTTATCTAACGACATATTTATCTCTCGACAGATCAAATTCTGAGTAAACTGAATCTGATATCCCAAGATTTTTAACAAAAGTAAATTAAATATATTGATTATCAACTTTTTCTTATCATAACTACCACTCTTTTCAATCTCGGAAATCGCCCAAACAAGAATTTTCCAAATCTCGTTCTGAGGATAATCAACCTGAAGAGATCTGTTTACAATTTCCAGAACTAAATTTGTGAACAAATAGTCTTCATCTGATTTACTACTCAAATTTTCAATCAAATAAGCATGAGTCAACTTCTTAAAGACCTTACCTTGCACAAAATTTATCTCAACAAGTCCTAAAGTTGATAGATGCCCAACTAATTTACTTTTTATCTTCTGCGAACCAATCGCAACTGCCTCAACTTTCCCAAAATCTTCCGTATAAAAAGAAAACAGGAGATCGCTCTCCCTCCAACTTTTTTTAGATAAAACGATGGCAGTTGTTTTATATGACGTCATAACTGATTCATCTTATTCAGCCCCCTTTAGTCAAAGTAAGCTCCAAAAAACAAATTGCAAATAACAAACAAAATACAATTTCCAAATTTTAAATCACAAACCAACCACTAATACAACATCTAAATAATTACTGTTTAAATTTTGATATTTTGATATTTGAGATTTAAGATTTGTTTGTATTTTGTAATTTGTTATTTGATATTTCCAGTCTTCAAAACAGCCAACCTACTTCAACTTGTCCAAATAAGACTGGAGTATTACAGTTGCAGCCAAATCATCATCACGATCAAATTTTTTAGCACCAAAATCTCGTTCAAGATTGTTAGCTAACTTTGTTGTCATTCTTTCATCTTCCAATTCAACATCTGGACACAGTTCCAGCAAATCTGCTAAAAACTTTTTCAGTAAATCACTCTGATTCTCATTACTTTTCAAATCAAGTGGATTACCAACAACACATATATCAATTTTTTCATCTTTAATTATTTTTCCAACATCAGCTAACGCTTCATCGTATTTCTCAATTTTCAAAATACCAAAAGGACTGGCTAGTTTTGTCTTATCTGAGCCAGTTGCCAAACCAATCTTTTTAATTCCCCAATCGATTCCTAAATAGTTCATATATTTCATCTTTTTTACTTAGATAAACAATTTTTTGTTTTCTAGTATTTACTTATATTCACCTATATTTACTTGTATTCACTGCGATTTACCACGATTTACTTCGATTTACACCGATTTACTTCGTAATAACAACGCATCCTCCTTTCGTCACTGCAATGGTATGCTCAAAATGAGCAGACAAACTACCATCAAGCGTTGCATAGGTCCAACCATCTCGTTTCTCGCGAATTCGATAGTCACCAAGACAAACCATAGGCTCGAGTGCTAAAACCATACCTTCTTTTAACTCTAAATCGAAATGAGGTGAATCATAATTTGGAATCTGTGGCTCCTCATGCACATCATGACCAACTCCATGTCCGACTAAATCTCGTACAACAGAGAATCCATTAATCTCGATATAATTTTGTACAAGTTTAGCAATGTCGTTAAGATTTTTGCCTGCTTTTATATTTTTTAACCAAATATCTAATGACTGTTTTGTTACTTTAATTAAATTCTTTGTTGACCTATCAATTTTTCCAATTGGCACAGTAACTGACATATCAGTATACAATCCATTCTCTCTTGGATATTTCATTCCAACGTCCAAACTAACAATATCTCCTTTTTGCAATATATAATCAGAAGGAATACCGTGAACAATCTCGTCATTAACTGAAGTACACAAAGTAGCAGGGTAAGGATTATTACTTTCCCCATACCCTTTGAATGAAGGTTCGCCACCTGCCATAAGAATCAATCTTTCAGCTAAATCATTCAATTCATTAGTTGTAACTCCAGCTTTGGCTTGTTTAGCAACTTTTTTCAAAACAGAACTCAGGATCTTACCTCCTTCTCTTAACTGTTTAATTTCTGCTTCACTTTTTATTAATGACATATTATTTTATAATGTTTTCAATTTCAGAAAACACCTTTTCTATCGGCTGATTTCCGTCTATTGAAAAATATTTATAATTATCGTTTGATTGAAAATACTCTTTCAAGGGCTTTGTTAATTTATGATAGTTTTCTAACCTATTTGCAATCGCCTGCTTCGTTTCATCTTTGCGATGCACTAACTCTTGATTACAGAGATCGCACAGTGTATCATTCTCAGGCTTTTTATAATCTAGATGATACGAAGCACCACATTTTGAACATGACAACCGACCATGAATCCGACTCATCACTTCTTCATCTGAAAGTTCTATATTAATAACAAGATTTTCACCCTCTAATTTAACGAGTTCAGAATCAAGTGCTTTTGCCTGCTCTATTTCACGAGGAAAACCATCAATCACAAAACCAGATTTTAGTTCATTTACCCTATCAATAACAATCTTGTTAACAATCTTTGTTGGAACTAAATTACCAGATCTCAAAAAGGGTTCAATTATCTTACCTATCTCTGTCTCATTTTCAACATTTTTCCGTAACACAATACCTGGAGATATCTTAACGTATCCTTTCTTCTTTGCTAATAAATCAGCCTGAGTCCCCTTCCCTGAAGCAGGAGGGCCTATAAAAATTATATTTTTGTTCATAAAATTCTAATATTAAACTCATTGTTTGATAAACCATTTACCAAATTTCATAAACTGATTATTTGCAGCATAATGTTCCTCTCTTCTTTCAATATCCTTCCCTGCAAATTCAGATAATGCTAAATTTTTAGGATTAAATTTACTTGGAATATAAATTCTCCAATAATCTGACATAGTCTTTCGCTTTTTTCTTTTCAACTTAGTTGAAATACTACCTTTATCAATGTATGTGAATGTTTTTACATTATTTTTTTTACTACAATATGCAACAGACATACGCCACTCGGCATTTCTAGTCTTAAAACCTTGCATCATTTTAATGATATTAGCAATACCAAGAGTTTTCAATGAAAACTTTATATGAGTCATTGGAAAACCACCTAAAGATTTAATATAAAAACCTGAATCTTCCACAATTACTGGTTTTTTCAATTTATCAAAGGCAATCTTGGCCTTTTCTATTGCAATTTCCTTAGAATCCTCAGCTCTACTTTCAGGCATTTCTAAATTGACATCCTTAAGTTCGATATTAAACCTTGATAAAGATTTACTAGCTTGCTTTATTTTTTCCTTATTTGTTGTAACGAAATATATTGTCTTCGACATATTAAGCTATATCTAGCGTTAAGTAATATCCCTATTGTAACAAAAATGCTGGAATCACTCCAGCATTTTTGATATATAAGATTTATCTATTGAAAATTATACATCATATTCTCTCATTGCCATCTGTGATTCAACTTGTTTAATTAATTCAATTACTACACTAACAACGATCAGAATACTTGTTCCACCAATCACCATAGATGACATACCCATTGTATTCTGTAGTAGCAGTGGTAAAACAGCAATCAAAGCTAAGAATAAAGCACCTGTTAATGTAATTTTACTAATTGTATGTTGCAAGTAGTCTGCAGTATGATTTCCTGGTCTGATTCCTGGAATAAACGCACCTTGTTTTTGCAGATTTTCTGCAATTTGGTAAGGATGAAAAACAACTGCGGTATAAAAGTATGTAAATCCGAATACAAGTAAGAAATATAACACACCGTAAAATAGTTGATTATTAAAAATATTAATAATTCCTTCAGCTAATCCTTTGACCCAGGCTGTTTCAGCTCTTAACAAAAACTGCGAAACCATAGGTGGGAACAAAATGATTGAAATAGCAAAAATGATTGGAATAACTCCTGCTTGATTAACTCGAAGTGGCAAATGAGTATTCATACCTCCATACATTTTCATACCTCTGACTCTTTTTGCATAAGAGACTGGAATATTCCGCTGCCCTTCTGTAATGAAGACGACACCAACAATGGTAATCAGAGCAATTACACCAAAAACTAATATTTGAATTAACTGTTCTCGACTAAAGTTAATTGCAACTTCCTGCAAAATCTCAGGAACTCTAGTAATAATACCTGCAAAAATCAAAAGCGAAATTCCGTTTCCAATCTTTTTCTCAGTAATTAACTCACCTATCCACATCAAGAAAATAGTACCAGCTGTTACTGTAATTAGGATTGCAATAACATTCCAAAATGAGAAATCATCAATAATCGGTTTTGGAGACTGTCTTAGGATCGCAAGCATTCCGTAACCTTGCAAAAAAGCCAATGGAACAGTTGCTAATCTTGTATATTTATTGATTTTTTCACGACCACCTGGAGCTTTTGATAGATCCTCTAATTTCGGAATAATCATTGTTAACAATTGGAATATAATTGAAGCTGTAATATATGGAGCAACACCCATCATGATAATTGAGAAATTTGACATTCCTCCACCTGAGAACAGATTCATCAAACCTAATATTTGATTTGATCCGAAAAATTCTTTTAGATTTTCAACATTTACACCTGGAACTGGAATATGAGCAGCAATTCGGAAAACAACTAACATCCCTAAAACAAACAAGATCTTCTTTCTAAGATCTTTAGTCCGCCATATTTGTAATATTTTTTGCCACATAAATCGCAAGGGGGCTATAGGAGATGAAGGAGGCTAATTAATAACCAATTTCCAAATCCCATTATTACCATGTCTTTTTATTTTTTAATTGTATCATCTTTTGAAGATTCTTCAATAGAGATGATCTTTCCACCAGCTTTTTCTACTAGTTCTTTTGCTTTTGCTGAAAGTAAACAGTCAAAGATTTCAACTGATTTACTAAGTTTTCCAACTGATAAAATCTTAACTGGTTTTTTGATATTAGAAATAAGTCCTTTTTCTAGTAAAGTACCTGGTGTAACTTGTTCATCTTTTTTATACTCTTTTTCGATTTCAGAAAGTTTCACCACTTGATTATTTGGACGAATACTTTTTGTACCTTTGTATTTTGGAAGATTTAACAAGTTTTGTTTAAACCCTTTTAACTTAAGACCTTTTTTACCACCTGATCGAGCTCGTTGACCTTTCAATCCTCGAGTACAATAAGTACCCCTACCAGATGAATTTCCTCTGCCAAGTCTTTTTCTAGATTTCTTTTTGCTTGTTAGATTATCTAATGTAATCGCCATATAGAATAAGGGGGCTATAGAAGGCTATAGGAGGCTAGATAAAAATCCTTTCCTCACTCTATGCACAAAGCCCAGTTTTTATTTATCGTCTTTTTTAGGTTCTACTTTCTCTTCTGTTTTTTTCTTAGCAACTTCTTTTTTTTCAGTCACTTCTTTTGGAGCTTTCTTTTCTTTAGCAACTTTTTCTTTTCGAAGAGGCTCTGTTCTTAGTTGACTAACTGCTAACATTAAAGCTTTCACGTTATTCATTTTATTATTTGTACCTAAAATTTTCGCAACAACATTCGGTACACCTGCTAATTCTAACATTACCCGAACTGCACCACCAGCTTTTACCGCTGTTCCTTTTGGGGCTGGTTTTAGTAGTAGTTTTGCTGCTTTGAATTTAATTCTAACAACATGCGGAATTGTTTCATTCATAATAGGAACTAAAACAGTATTCTTTTTAGCTCTATTAGCTGCTTTGTTAACAGCGATTGCAACGTCTTTTCCTTTTGCAACACCAATTCCCATTTTGCCTTTTTTATTTCCAATCGCAACTGTTGCTCGAAATCTCATTCTTTTACCACCAGCCATCACACGAGTAACTCTAGCCAAATCAATAATCTTCTGATCAAACTCAGGAGCTTCTCTTTTTACAAATTTTCTTCTTGATCTATTGTCTTTATTATTATTTTCCATAATAAATTAATTAAAATTTTAATCCTGCTTCACGTGCAGCGTCAGCCAAAGCTTTTACTCTACCGTGAAACTTGTAATAAGCTCTGTCAAAAACAACTTTATCGACTTTATTATCTAATGCTTTTTTTGCTAATTGAGAACCAACCAAAACTGCGATTTCCATAGGTTTCTTACCTTTTGATTCTTTGATTTGTGTATCATTAACACTGCAAATAGTTTTTTGTCCATTAATAATCTGCGCACTAATATGTTTTAAACTTCTATGCACGCTTAATCTAGGCAAATCAGAATTGCTAAGCTTAGCTCTGGTTTTATTTGCCCGTTGTATTCGATTAGTTACTTTAATTTTTTGTTCTTTATTCATATTTTTTATGCAGCAGCTTTTGCAGCAGCTTTACCAGCTTTACGTCTGATTATTTCATCAGTATATTTAATTCCTTTTCCTTTATACGGTTCTGGCTTTTTAACTTTTCTAATATTTGCAGCAACCTCACCAACCATCTGTTTACTGATTCCGTTGATAGTGATTACATTTTTTTCAACCTTACATTCAATTCCTTCAGGAATAGCAAATTCAACTGGGTGAGAAAATCCAACATTTAATATTAAATTTTTACCACTCATTGAAGATTTATAACCAACTCCATTAATTTCTAGACTTTTTTCAAATCCTTCAGTTACACCTAAAATCATGTTATTTACCAAGCTTCTAAATAGTCCCCAAAGTGCTTTTTCTTTATGATTTTCCTCATCTTTAATACTAACAATCAATTGATTTTCAACTTGCTCAACCTTAACTAAAGCATGAATCTCTTGACTCAACTCTCCTTTAGGTCCCTTCACTTTTACGGTGTTGTTTTCAATCGTTACTGAAACACCAGTTGGGATCTCTATTGGTTTTTTTCCGATTCTAGACATACTATATTAATTAGAGGGCTAGAGAAGGCTAAAGAGGGCTTAATGTCCAATCTAGCACTAATGCTTTCTAATATAATTTATTTAGTAAATTTCGCATAAAACTTCTCCGCCAATGCCTTGCTTATGTGCTTCTTTATTTGTCATTAGGCCTTTAGAAGTTGATACGATTGCTATACCATAATTATTTAATACTTTTGGTAACTCTTCTTTTCCTGCATAAATCCGTCTTCCACCTTTACTTACTCTTTGAATATTCTCTATTGCTGATACTTTTTTATTATATCTTAATTTAATCTGTATACTTTTAAAATTATCATCAACAACAGCTACATCAGTGATGTATCTTTCTTGTTTTAGAATCTGAGCAATAGACAATTTAATCTTAGAATGAGGAATTAAAACAGTAGGCTTACTGACCATATAAGCATTTCTAATTCTTGTTAGCATGTCTGCAATTGGATCTGTCATAAATATTATAATTTTATAAAAATATTGAATGAATAGTAAATTTATTACCAACTAGCCTTTGTAATTCCAGGGATCTCACCTCTTTCTGCTAATTCTCGAAAACAAATACGACAAACACCAAATTTTCTTAGGTGACCGTGTCGTCTTCCACATTTCCAACATCTATTAACTTGTCTTGTTGAAAATTTTACCTTTTTATTTGATTTTGCTACTTGTGACTTAGTTGCCATATTCTATATTATTTATTTTCTTTTATATTCTTTTTAAATGGGAATCCAATTAACTCTAGAGCTCTAAATGATTCTTCCTTATTATTTGAATCAATAGTTAGATTAACCTCTAAACCATGTACAGATTCTACTTCATCTTGTTGAATTTCAGGAAACGCAACGTGCTCATTAAAACCTAAAGAATAGTTACCAGAATTATCAAAACTGTCTCTAGAAACACCTCGAAAATCTCGCACACGAGGCAGAGTTACTTTGACCAATTTCTCAATAAAATCCCACATTTTCGTACCTCTAAGAGTAACCTTTACTCCCACAACCATACCATCTCTGATTTTGAAATTTGAAATTGATTTTCGAGCAACTGTTTCAACAGGTTTTTGACCTGTAATTCGTTCTAAAGTATTTTTTACTGTTTTTAAATATTCTTTATCTTTTAATCTTGAACCAACACCAACATTAATCACAATCTTTTTCAACTGAGGTACTTGAAATCTATTTTTGCAACCAAATTCTTCCATTAATTTTGGAACAACCAGTTCGTTATATTGTTTATATAAATTATTCATATTAAGTTATAAGATTGTTTCTGTTAATGATTATTTTTTAGAAACAAGTGTCATTAGAATTATAGACTGTCTAGTCAATTGCTTCTTTACATTTTTTACAAATTCGTACCTTCTTCTTGCCTTTAACATCTGTATCTAATAGTTTGTATTCAACCCTAACAGCCTTACTACATTTAGGACAAATCAACATTACATTTGAAAGATTAATAGGTGCCGGAAATTCAATCCGTTGTCCCTTCTCACCTTCTTTTCTAGGTTTAACATGTTTGAATCTTAAATTTAATCCTTCAACAACAACCTTTTCTTTGGTATCTAAAACTTGTAGCACTTTGCCTTGGTTGCCTTTATTCGTTTTATCACCTTTCTTAGTCTTTTTAACTCTATCTTTTCCGGTGATGATTTGAACTTTATCGCCTTTTTTTAATTTCATATTAATTGTGGTATAGATTTAACTAAATCTGTAACCTTATAAAACTTCAGGAGCTAATGAAATAATTTTATTAAATCCTTTTTTTCTCACTTCTCTTGCAATTGGACCAAAGATTCTAGTTCCTTTTGGTTCTTTATTTTCTCTATCAATAATTACAACAGCATTATCATCAAATCTGATATATGAACCATCAGGTCTTCTAGTTTCTTTTCGAGTTCTAACAACAACTGCGTGCAAAACTTCTCCCTTTTTAACCATACTATGAGGTCTTGCTTCTTTTATTGTAACAGTAATAACGTCGCCGATCTTTGCGTATCGTTTTTTGTAACCACCAAGTACCTTAATGCACTGGATTCTTTTTGCTCCAGAGTTATCGGCTGATTTTACTATTGATTCTACTTGTATCATATGTATATCGAAACATGATCAACTTGATCTCTACGTGATTCCACTGATAACTATCATGTTGTATCAGTTGATATCAGTAAATCAAGTTTAGAAATGCCTATTTACGATCTTTTAGAACTTTAATTAATCTAAATCTTTTGTCTTTACTTAATGGTCTACATTGTTCAATTAACACGATATTTCCTAAATTTGCTTGCTTTGTTGCATCGTGAACTTTGTATCTTTTGCTAACTGAAAACTGTTTACCATAAATTTTATGTTTAACAACTCGTTCAACCTTAACAATAATGGTTTTGTCCATTTTAGTACTTACAACTTCACCTGTTAATTGTCTTAAAATTTTCTTAGTTTCTGACATATTAATTATTTAGCTTTCTTTTGATTTAATAGAGTTAATATTCTTGCAATAGTCTTCTTATTCTCTCGAACTTCTCTAATATTTTTAACTTGTTTATTTGCAATCTTAAAATTAAGTTCTTGAGTTTTACTACAATACTGATTATACAATTTTTGTAATTCTTCTGTTGATTTACCTTTTAACTCTTTATTTTTCATATATAATTTCTATTTAGCAATAAATCTAGTTTTAACAGGTAACTTATGTGCTGCAAGTCTCATAGCTTCTCTTGCTAACTCTTCAGAAACACCAGCGATTTCAAATAAAATTGTTCCAGGTTTAACAATAGCTACAAAGTATTCAGGAGAACCTTTACCACTACCCATAGTTGCTTGTGAACCTTTTTGAGTAATTGGTTTATCAGGAAAAATTCTAATCCAAATTTTACCGCCTCTTTTCACATATCTAGTCATTGCTCTTCTAGCTGCTTCGATCTGTCTTGAATTAATCCATGCTGGGGTAGTTGCTTTTAATGCAAACTCTCCAAAATCAACCTTAGTAATTCTTGTTGCAACAGAATCTTTCTTTCGACCTCGTCCTTTGTGCCATTTTCTGTGTTTTGTTTTTTTTGGCATTAACATATTAAATATTTACCTTGTTACTATTATTTTTTGATTCTTTTGAACTCTCTTCGTCCTTCTTTTCATCGTCTTTAGATTTAGCAAAAACATCTCCTTTGTAAATCCATACTTTAATACCGATCACACCATAAATAGTGTTAGCTTCACAAAAAGCATAATCAATATCAGCTCGGAGAGTATGTAATGGAACGTTACCAGATGTTAGTTTTTCACTTCTAGCGATTTCAACACCGTTCAATCTACCTGAGACTTGAACTTTAACTCCCTTGGCTCTTGCTTTTTCAACCTTACCAATAGCTTGCTTCATAGCACGTCTAAATGGCATTCTTTTTTCGATATCCAATTTTACGCTCTGTGAAATTATAGCTGCGTCTAAGTTTGGATTAGTGACTTCTTTAATCCCAATATTTACACCCATTTTTATATCTTTAACAAATTTTCTACTAATTTCTTTTTTCAACTCTTCAATACCAACACCACCTCTTCCGATAATAACACCCGGTCTACCTGCCGTTATATTAATATTTACAGATTTTGCTGTTCGTTCAATAACAATTTTGGAAATAAAAGCTTGTGACAATTTTCCATTCATGTACTTTTTAATTTCAATATCCTGTCTAAGCAATTTCTTAAAATCTCTAACAGAAAACCATTTAGAATCCCAAGTTCTAGTTTGGTTCATTCGAAATATAATTGGATTTACTTTTTTTCCCATATTTTATTTTTTATATAAATATTACATTCCTGATTTTCGTCTAAACATTTTCTTAAGCATACCTTTATCTTGTGGCCCTTTTGGTCCAGTTTCTTTTGTATCCTTATTATCATCTTTTTTATCAGAGGTTAACTCTTTAACTTCTTTTTCATTGTCCATATCAAGCTTAGTTGTTGCAATCTCAGTTTGTTTCTTTTCAGCTTTTGGCTTAGTTGCTTTCTTTTCTTCTAGAATAACACTGATATGACATGTCTTTTTTCTTTTTGGAGTTGCTCGTCCATGAGCTCTTGGCATCCATCTATAGAAGGTTTGACCTTCATCAACTCTAATATCTTTAATGTATAGATTTTCTAATTCTAATTCATTATTTTCTTTTGCGTTAGCAGCGGCACTTTTCAATAGTTTATCAACAAATGTGACTGCTTTTTTATCAATAATCGCTAATTTATTCATTGCTTCATTCAAATCTAAACCTCTTACCTCATTGACAACCAATCGGGCTTTTCGTGCACTAATTCTTAAATGTTTAACTTTAGCTTTAACTTGCATATATTAGGGTACTGATTTACAGATCATTATACAGATTGTACAGATAAAAATTCTTTATTTTAATCTGTACAATCTGCACACAAATCTGTACATCTGTAACGCATTATTTCTTTTGATCTTTTGCCATTTTACCACCATGCCCAACAAATTTTCGTGTGGGAGAAAATTCACCCAACTTATGTCCAACCATGTTTTCAACAACGCAAACCTCAATAAAGTCTTTCCCATTATGTACTCCAAAAATAAATCCTACCATTTGTGGAGTAATGGTTGCGCTTCGTGACCATGTTTTAATAACTGTTTTATTTCCTTGTCCTAATTTCTCAACTTTTTTTAACAGTTTTTCATCGATATATGGTCCTTTTTTTACACTTCTAGACATAATATTAAGAGGCTATAGGAGGCTATAGGAGGCTAGTTAAATTTCTTAACCAACATCCAGATACCAACCGACCTATTTCCTACATTTTACTTTCTTCGCTTTTTCTTTCTTCTGCTTACGATTAATTTATCTGAAAATTTATTTCCTCTTCTTGTTTTAACACCTAACGCTGGTTTACCCCAAGGTGTCTTTGGATGTTTCATACCAATTGGACATCCACCTTCACCACCACCATGAGGGTGATCACAAGGGTTCATAGCCTTACCACGAACAGTTGGTTTTATTCCCATGTGTCGTTTTCTTCCGGCCTTACCAATTTTGATATGCATGTTTTCAGGATTACTTACCTGTCCAATCATTGCGAGAGATTCTTTTGGAACTAATCTAATTTCAGTTGAAGGCAATCTTAATTGAGCATACTTTCCTTCTACTGCCATTAGCTTTGACCAAGCACCAGCTGATCTTACGATTTCAGCTCCTTTACCTGGAACTAGTTCTATATGACTTACCAATGTACCAATTGGAATATTTTCTAATCTTGTAACATTACCATTCTTTACTTCGACTTTCTTTTCAGATGAAATAACATGGTCACCTACCTTTACTTTCACTGGAGCAATAATATATCTTTTTTCACCATCATTGTAATGTAGTAAAGCAATTCTTGCAGCTCGACTTGGATCATATTCAAGAGAAGCAATTTTTGCAGGAATATCAAATTTATCTCTTTTGAAATCAATTTTTCTATAAAACTGTTTATTTCCACCACCAATATGTCGAACAGTAATTTTACCTTGATTATTTCTACCACCTGATTTTTTAATAATCTGTAACAATTTTTTCTCTGGAGCCTTTTTTGTCAAATCAGAAAAATCACAGACACTCATTTTTCGTCTAGCATTACTAATTGGTTTGTATACTTTTATCGGCATATTAATTTATTATTTTAGACTCCTTCGTAAACTTCAATTTTTTGTCCTTTAGCAATTGTAACAATCGCTTTTTTAATGTCTTTTTGTTTACCAAATTTTCGTCCAGCTCTAACTCGTTTTCCTTGTTTCTGAATAATATTTAATTTGATAACTTTTACTCCGTAAATACTTTCAACCGCTTTTTGAATTTCAGATTTGTTTGATGATTTTGGAACTACGAAAACGTATTTTCCAATCATTGCTAGATCTGTTGCTTTTTCTGAAATCAATGGAAATGAAATGACTTTATAAGCATTTGGGTCTTCTTTCTTTTTCACTTTTCCACCTTTCTCAACACGAGAAGCTACTTTTGGCTTTGCTACGACTTTTTTCTTTTCAGTTTCTTCAGCTACGTCTTTAACTACTGCCTTTTCATCAACTTTAACATCAGCAGATTTCTTATCTGATTGCTTATCATCGTTTTTATTTTTTGAAAAAATTCCCATACTATTTATTTAGTAAAACTTTATCTAACTTTTCTAATGCTTTCTTTGTAAAAATTATATTCTTATATTTCAATAAATCACTTACACCTAGACTGTCCGCTGTAATAACCTGAGTTTTTTCAATATTACTAACTGAATTAACAACATTTTGATCAGGTCCTTCAATAACAACTAGAGCATTCTTCAATTTTAATGTATTAAATAATTTACTAAAAATCTGAGTTTTTGGTTTATCAAATTTGAATTCTTCAACAACGTTCAACCAGTTCTCTCTTGCCTTGTCTGAAAGTAAAACTAGAGTTGCTTTTCTTTTCATTTTCTTATTAATCTTTTTTGCAAAGTTTCTTTCGTTGGTTGGTCCAAAAGTAACACCACCACCAGCCCATAGAGGAGACCGCCTAGAACCATGTCGAGCTCGACCAGTTCCTTTTTGTTTCCAAGGCTTAGCACCACCACCTCGAACAGCACTTCTATCTTTTGTATGAGCTAATACTTGTCTTTTATTTGCTTCTAAGCAAACATATACTTGATGAACCAAAGAGTCATTCGCTTCAACTTCAAAAATATCAGGATTCAATTTAACTTCTCCTTTTTCTTCACCACTTTGATTATATAATTTTGCTTGCATCATATTTTATTTTGATTCTTTAGCAGTCTCTTTTTCTTCTGCTTTTACTTCTGCCTTTTTTGAATCATCTTTTTTTAATTCTTCTACTGGTTTTTCTTCTTTAACTTCTTCTTTTACTTCTGTCTCTACTTTTCCTGCAACCGGTTTAGGAGCTTCTTCTTTTTTAGCTGCTTTTTCAACCACTTCGAAATCTCCTTTAGCAGTAACATATACAAGACTATGTCTTGCACCTGGAAGTGCACCTTTGATATAGATTAGATTATCTTCAACTTTTACAACTTCAAGACCATCAACTGTGACACCTTGATTCCCCATATGTCCCCCCATCTTTGTTCCCTTGAATACGTGAGCTGGTCCAGTCGCACCAATAGAACCTGGCATTCTAAGTTGATCTTTATGACCATGACTTGCCGGTGAACCATGGAAGCCATGTCGTTTTACAACACCTTGGAAACCTTTTCCTTTTGAAACACCCTGAACTGATACGATGTCGCCTAAATTAAAAATAGATGCGTCGATTTGTTGACCTAAGTTGAGTTTATCGTACATTCCGTCATCTTCTTTTAGTCTAAACTCTTTTAGGTTTTTGAATCCTGCATCCATCTGTAAAAATTTCTTGAAAAAACCGGCTAATGGTTTATTGACTCGCTTTGTTTCACTTGAGCCCAATTGAACTGATCTGTAACCATCTTTTTCAAGATCTTTTTTATATGTAACAAAACAAGGACCAGCTGTAACGATTGTTACTGGAATAACTTGTCCATCCTCTCGAAAGAGTTGAGTCATCTCTTTTTTGTGTCCTATGATGAATTTCATACAAACAATCAAAAGACCGGGCCAAAAGCCCGGTCTAGAGATTTTAGGTTATTTAAGCTAAATAAGATTGTAAAAAGTTATTAACACCTTTAAGTTTCCTTTTGTCATATAATCGCCTTCGAGCACTTCGCTAAAATTAGCGGTTATTCAGAGGTTTTTATAAAACGATAGAAGTACACTTGAATTCTACAGCATTTTTATCTCAATGTCAACACCTGCAGGTAAATTTAGGTTCATAAGAGAGTCAACTGTTTTTGCATTTGGGTTTAGAATATCAATTAAACGCTTATGAATTCTCATTTCATACTGATCTCGAGAATCCTTATTCACAAAAGTTGATCTATTAACTGTAATTTTCTTTTTTTCCACAGGTAATGGAATTGGTCCTTTGATTTCAGCACCAGTTCTCTCACCCGCTTCCATGATAGTCTTAGTTGATTGATCAATAATTTTGTGATCAAAAGCTTTGATCTTGATTCTCACCTTTTGCGCAGTCTGTGTTGTGGTTGTTTTTTCTTCTGACATTGTCTTATTTATTTAGTGATTTTTACTACAGCACCGGCTCCAATAGTTTTACCACCTTCTCGGATAGCAAATCTTTGTTGTTCTTCAAGAGCAACAGGAGTAATCAATTTTACATTAACGTTAACTGTGTCACCAGGCATTACCATTTCAGTTCCTTCTGGTAATTCAATTTCACCAGTAACGTCAGTAGTTCTAATATAGAATTGAGGTTTATAACCTTTGAAAAATGGTTTATGTCTTCCACCTTCATCTTTACTTAACACATAAACTTGTGCTTCAAATTCTTTGTGTGGAGTAACAGTACCAGGCACAGCTAGAACTTGTCCTCTTTCTACATCTTCTTTCTTAGTTCCTCGAAGTAAAATACCAGCGTTGTCCCCTGCTCTACCTTCGTTTAATGATTTATTAAACATCTCTACACCAGTAACAGTTGTTTTTGTTGTATCATTTATACCAACGATCTCAACTTCTTCACCAACTTTTACGATTCCTCTTTCGATTCTACCAGTTACAACAGTTCCTCTACCTTCGATTGAAAATACATCTTCGATTGGTAATAAGAAAGGTTTATCAACTTCACGAGTTGGTTCTGGAATGAACGTATCTAAAGCCTCCATTAAATCAAAGATTGGCTTTGTAGCAGATTCATCGTCTGTATTTTCAAGAGCTTTGATAGCTGATCCTCGAATAATTGGAGTTTCATCTCCAGGATATTCATATTTCTTTAATAGATCACGAACTTCCTCTTCGACTAAGTCGATTAAGTCTGCGTCTTCTACTAAATCAGTTTTGTTTAAGAAAACAACTACTGAAGGAACACCAACTTGTCGAGCAAGTAAGATATGTTCTCTAGTTTGTGGCATTGGTCCGTCTGTTGCAGCTACAACAAGAATAGCACCGTCCATTTGAGCAGCACCTGTAATCATGTTTTTTACATAATCAGCATGTCCTGGACAATCAACGTGAGCATAATGTCGATTTGCTGTTTCGTACTCAACGTGAGCAGTAGCAATTGTAATTCCTCTTTCTTTTTCTTCAGGTGCTGAGTCAATTTGATCAACTGACTTGTCCTGTGCAGCTCCACCTTTACCAAGTAAAGTTTTTAAGATTGCTGCTGTAAGAGTTGTTTTACCATGATCAACGTGGCCAATTGTACCAACATTTACATGTGGTTTTGATCTGTCAAATTCTTCTGTCATTGTAATATTCTCCTTAAGATGACCTTCGCTACGCGAAGTTTTTGCCAGCCACCTAGATTTATTAATTATGTTTTTTTAGAAAAATTCAAAAAGAGAATTCCTCTAAAAATTATTTCAATCAAATTATATCATGTTTCTATGATTTTGCAATACCGTCAAGAAAATTTACTCAACTGGTTCAATGTAAAACTGTTCTTCAGTATCTTCATCCTCTGACTCAACAAAATCATTAGCAATTTTATCATCGAAATTCTCTTGCAGTAGAGATATATCATGATTAACTTTCTCAATTAATTCCTGATCATCAGACTGTTCTGCGACTGAATTACCTTCTACTTTTGCAAGTTCGAAAAGTCCCTCACTCTCTTCATCGTAAAACACTACCTTGCCTCCTTTTTCATTTAAATAATTGATAATCTTTTTTAAATTCATAGAATATTTGAATTCAGTTTCTAATTAAACAGTACGATAATCAATCTATTCACTAGCTTTCTGTTTCTCAGTACTAATCTTTTCAACAACATTAGAAGGAACCTCTTTGTAAGCTAGGAATTCCATGCTGTAACTACCTCTACCTTGAGTAATACTTCTAAGCATTGTTGCGTAACCAAACATTTCTGACAATGGAACATGCGCATCAACAACTTTTGTATTCTTTCTATCTCTCATTTCATTTACTTGTGCTCTTTTTGAATTTAAATCACCAACCACATCTCCTAAGAAATTCTCAGGGATAACAACCTCAACTTTCATAACCGGCTCAAGTAACACAACGTCTGCTTTTTTTACAGCTGATTGGAAACCAATTGAACCCGCGATCTTAAATGCTGATTCTGAAGAGTCAACATCATGAAAAGATCCATCGTAAACAGTTGTTTGAATATCAATCAAAGGATAACCAAGCAAGACACCCTTGCCCATTGCTTCTTTTACACCTTTTTCAATTGGATTAATAAATTCTTTTGGAATAACTCCGCCTTTAATCTCATCAACAAATGAAAATCCTTCACCTCTTTCTCGTGGAGCAACTCTTAACCAACAGTGACCATACTGACCACGACCACCAGACTGTCTAACATACTTACCTTCAGCTTCAGCAGTCTTTTTAATTGTTTCTTTATATGCAACTTGTGGTTTACCGATATTTGCTTCGACAGTAAACTCTCTTTTCATTCTGTCGATAATAATATCTAGATGCAACTCTCCCATTCCTTTAATAATTGTTTGCATTGTTTCTTCATCAGTTTTTACTTGGAAAGTTGGGTCTTCTTCTGCTAATTTCTGCAGAGCCATTCCCATCTTTTCTTGATCAGCCTTAGTCTTTGGTTCAACAGCAACGGCAATAACTGGTTCTGGGAAACTAATTGATTCTAGAACAACTGGTCGACTTTCATCACACAGAGTGTTACCTGTTACAGTCTTTTTCAAACCAACTACAGCAGCGATGTCACCAGCGTAGATTGTATCAACCTCTTCTCTATTATTAGCATGCATTCGAACTAATCTACCAATTCTTTCTTTTTCACCAGTTGAAGTGTTGTACACGTATGAACCAGATTTTAGAACACCAGCATAGACACGTACAAAACAAAGTTTTCCAACATATGGATCTGTTGCAATCTTAAATGCTAATCCAGCAAACGGTTCTTCATCAGAAGATTTCACTTCAATCACTTCTTCTTCATTCTCAGGATTTTCTCCTTGCATTGCAGGAACGTCTAGAGGACTTGGCAACAGTTCAGTAACTTTATCAAGTAATTTTTGAACACCTTTGTTTTTTAGGGCACTTCCAGCCATAACTGGTACGATTTTATTATCAATAACTGCTTTTCGAAGTGTTTTAATTAAATCATCAACAGGAATTTCTTCTCCTGCTAGATATTTTTCCATCAAAGCTTCATCATGATCTACAATTGCTTCGATTAATTTTGATCTATATTCATCTGCTTTTTCTTTCATGTCTTCAGGAATATCAGTCTCAGTAATTTTCACGCCTAAATCATCTTCGTACAGATATGCTTTTTGTGTGAATAGATCAACAACTCCCTTGAATGTCTCAGCAGATCCGATAGGCAGTTGAATAGGATAAGCATCTTTTGTTAATCTTTCAGAAATTGAGTCCAAATCAGCATAAAAATCAGCTCCCATTCTATCCATTTTATTAATGAAAGCAATTCTTGGTACACTGTATTTATCAGCTTGGTGCCAAACAGTCTCAGTCTGAGGCTCTACACCAGCTACTCCATCAAAAACGATAACACCACCATCAAGTACACGCAATGAACGCTCTACTTCGGCAGTAAAATCCACATGACCTGGAGTATCAATAATATTTATTCGGCAATCATTCCAAAAACAAGTTGTAGCAGCAGAAGTAATTGTAATTCCTCTCTCTCTTTCTTGTTCCATCCAGTCCATTTCAGCGGCACCTTCGTGAACCTCACCAATCTTATGTTTTTTTCCTGTATAAAACAGAATACGCTCGGTAACAGTTGTTTTACCTGCGTCAATATGGGCAATAATCCCAATATTTCTTGTATTTTGAAGTGTATATTCTCTCGACATAATAATGTTTATTAAATTATTTTGAAGTAAATTATAATTTTAATATCTAGCAAAGTGAGCAAAAGCTCTGTTTGATTCAGCCATTCTCTGAACATCCATTTTCTTTTTGACTGCATCACCTTCATTACTAATAGCTGACACTAATTCTTCAGCTAATTTTTTCGCCATTGGTTTACCTTTTTTATTATTAGCTGCGTTAATTAGCCAGTGCATAGCTAAAAAGTACCGTCTTTCACCTCTTACAGGGTAAGGGATTTGATAGTTACCACCACCAATTCGTCTACCTCGAACTTCAAGTTGAGGTGTAACGTTTTTAATAGCAGAATCAAAAACAGACAGCCCATCAGGATACTGTTCTTTATTTACTTTACCTTTTTGTATTTGTTCATCAATTTGCTCAATACAATCATAAACAATTTTTTGAGCAACTCCCTTTTTACCATCTTGCATTAAGTAGTTAATAAATTTTGAAACTACAGTACTACCGTACTTAATGTCAGGTCTAATTTTTCTTTTTACAGCTTGTTTTCCTCTCATAAGATTTTACAGTTTAGGTTCACGCATCTTTATTGATAGAAAGATACATTACTCCTGTTATTTAATATAAGTAAATCGGAGTGAATCGAAGTAAATCTCGACACTCATATTTCGGATTTCGAATTTCGAGTTTCGAATTTTTATTTCTTTGGTCTTTTCGCTCCGTAAAGTGATCTTGAATTTTTTCTGCCTTCAACACCTTGTGTATCATATACACCACGTACAATATGGTATCGTACTCCGGGTAAATCAGAAACTCTTCCACCTCGAAGCATTACGATTGAATGCTCTTGAAGGTTATGTCCTTCACCTGGGATATAAGCAGTTACTTCTTGACCATTTGAAAGTCTAACACGAGCAATTTTCCGCAGAGCTGAGTTAGGTTTCTTTGGTGTAGTTGTTGTAACTTTAACACAAACGCCTCGTTTAAAAGGTGCTCCTTTTGGTAAAATTGTTCTTTTTCTTTTCAGTGTGTTCAAAGTAGTTTGCATTGCCGGAGATTTTGATTTTGCTTTACTACTTGTTCTTCCTTTTCTTACCAATTGATTTATTGTAGGCATAAAATAACAAAAGACTATAGATTACTATAGAAGGCCTTCCGCTTTATCTAAAACGGTGGCTTTTCTTCTTATAATACCTATTGCCTCTTTATCGTCTTTTTTCTAAAAAAAATAAGCTTAAAATAAGCTTTATTATTGTGTGAATAAGATATCATACCTTTTAGGCAACGTCAAGCACTAAAAGATAAAACTATACACAAGGTCAATTATTGATAAAAAGAATCGGCCAAGTATGTTTAATTCTAAAATATTGTCTAAAATTATTACACCAAGTAAGATAAATGGTCCACGTTGCTCTAAAAACTCTCTAAAACGCGCATATTTCACATCTGCCATGATTGAAAACAGAATTTTCGAACCATCAAGCGGAGGGATTGGGATTAGATTAAAAACAGCTAAAATTAGGTTGATTGCGACTAATAAATTAATAAATTGAAACAGCAAATTATCAGGCGACAAGACAGAATATACAATAAAAACCTTTAACAACAGTCCAAATAGAAAAGCCATGATTAAATTAGAAAGAGGTCCTGCAAATGCCACAAGAGCGGTACCAACTCTCTGATTTCTCATGTTGTATGGGTTAAATGGCACTGGTCTTCCCCAACCAAATCCTACTATTAATAACATTAAAAAACCAAGCCAACTCACATGTGACATTGGATTTAGCGTTAATCGCCCACTTAATCTAGCAGTTTGGTCCCCGAGCAACGTACTTGCCAAAGCATGAGAAAACTCATGAATAGTCAAAACAAAAACAACGGCTAACGCCCATGCAAGTAAAAGTAATGGTTGATCTATTAAGGAAGTGAGAATCATAAGATGATTAGAAATTAGTAATTGGAGGTTGGAAGTTAGAAATTATATTTGTAACCACGACAGTGTAACAATAATCTTGCATAATTATAACATATATGATAGTATAAAGCTACATTAAATTATTAACATTTATTACATATGAGTAGAGTTTGTGAAGTATGTGGACGTGGTCCAAAGGCAAAAATCTCTAGAAGTCATGCCTTAAACAAAACAAAGACTGTTCAAAGAATAAATCTTCAAAGTAAAACTATTGACGGTACAAAAGTTAAAGTTTGTACAAAGTGTATTAAGACAATGTCTAAATAAACATTTGTCTTCGACTCCGAGGGATGAGCCCTCTTCGCTCAGACTCGAGGAGACTTTTAACGTTTGACATTTAACTTAGAACATACAACTTCAATAAAAGCAGAGCCGTGAGGCTCTGTTTAGTTTACAAAAGTTAAAGTTCCTGTTATAGTAGAAATCTGTTTTTGACTGTTCTTTTCACATTATCCTAGGGAGGGAAAAAGTGAAGGATCTACAACATCTTCTTGAGCCATCACATCTACAACTATTCCTAACGAATCCTGACGAACTAAAAAAGAATGAGCCTATCGCATGGGAACACTTTAGTCGATTGCTACATTTGTATAAGAAAATAGAAAAAGTAAACGACAAAGACAAAGCTATAGAAATAATCACGAACTGGCTGGCAAAAACAATTGATACAAGCGACATTGAAGTCAAACACATGTATCAAGAGTTTACTCAAGCGATTGAGTCAGCCAGGACATTTATCAAATCTATGGTTCGAGAGTTTGTGCCAAGTACAATGAAATACCTCATGTCGTCAGACGGAGCTTCCGACAATACAAATGACCCAATAGACTTACTAAAAATGGTCTTTTCGTCTGAAAACGATCTGATGATTAACAGGATGCGATCTTTTAGTTCACTTGTAGCATGGTCTTTTGGTATGCGCTACTTGCTAACAGACATTGATAACCGAAAAATCAAAGGACGTCTAAAAAAATTTACTACTTGGTTAGAAAAACATCTTTTTACGGATGACGGCTCTGAACATTTTGCAAATACGGACGTTACATACGATCCCAAAGATAAAAAACGGTTTTTAGAATTTGGATCTGGTCCAAATTCAATAGCGGTTGCTCTCTGGTTCCGTCAGATAGAAATAGCAAACAATATAACCATTGAGACATTATTCACAGCTCGCACCAAGCAAACTCTTGATATTTTTAGAAAAGTTTTACTAAAAAGTCTAGGAGAAATCCCTCAAGTAGATGATGCTCAGGGAATAACGTTTGTTTTCAAAACAGAAAAAGATCTAGAGCTTGCCTACGCGTTCATGATGAATAAGATTTTTGCTAATCCAGCTGCCATAATTGATCTCAGACTCAACGGACAAGATGGCAAAGAAACAAATGGTAAATCATCAAAAAACTTTGCCCCAAAACGCCGATTCATTGCAAAAACGTTTGCTGGAACAATTGAAGTACAACTATCTGATTTTAAACATTTTTTTGACGGAGAATTCTCCGAAGGTGAAGAGAATCACCATCTTTATAGACTCAGACAAGTTCGTCAACTGCTAAAAATGATTTTCCCTACTGAACTATTCAAACTTCATTGGGATAGTCCGGAAACACAATTCATAATGCAAGAATTACAACTAAATCGGATCAGAACCAACTTCGCAAAAATGCCTCAAAATTAGATTCTACATATCATTGTAGAATTTTTTAATTTTCATAATATCTGTGCTATAATAGACGTAAAGAAATCAACCATTTCAGTAAGTTTTTAATACAAATATGATAAACAATAAACATTTAGCAAAGGCGATTATTAAAGCTAAACTACTTGATAAGAAAGATGTAAAACATCATCTTGAACAGGCGGAGGCACAGGAAGTTTCATTGTACAACCTTTTATTAGAAGAAAAAGCTATCACAAAAGAAGCTCTAAATCCAGTGATAGCAAAATATTATGACGTGAACCTAATCGATCTAGCTAAAACAAATATCGATGTTGAAATACTAAAAATAATTCCAGAAGTGGTTGCTCAAAAACATCAAGCTGTTTCATTTGCAAAAGACCAAAATGGATTACATATCGCAACCTGTAATATTGATGATAAAGAATTTTTCGAACATCTAAAAAAGAAAAACGGGCAGAATATAATAGTTTACTTTACTGATCCTGACAGTATTCGAATGAGTATTAAAAAATATCATCAGAATGAGAACGAAGAGTTTGGATCATTGATTCAAAACGTAATTGACCATTACCAATCAAACAATGAAAACTCGCTACCAGTAATTAAAATTGTAAATCGACTACTTAAACTAGCTTACAGTAATAAAAGTTCCGACATTCACATAGAACCATACGAAGAAAACGTGCTGGTTAGATTTCGCATTGATGGAATGCTTCACGACATCGCCGAAATTCCATTAAAACTACAAGAACTAATCGCAACTCGTATCAAAATCTTGTCTCGACTAAGAACAGATGAGCATCGAGCGGCTCAAGATGGTAAACTTAAATTCGATTGCGATAATAAAAAGATCGATGTACGTGTTTCAATCGTACCAGTAGTTCACGGTGAAAAGATCGTCATGCGTTTGATGAGTGAGAAATCAAGACAGTACGATATTGAAACATTAGGATTTAGGAAAGAGGATTTGAAAATCATTAAAGAAAATATAAAAAGACCTTGGGGAATGACACTGGCAACCGGACCGACCGGTTCTGGTAAAACAACTACTCTCTACTCTATCTTGAAAAAATTAAATAAACGAGAAGTTAATATCTCAACGATTGAAGATCCTGTTGAGTACGACATGGACGGAATTAACCAAATTCAGGTTAATAAAAAAACTGACCTCACTTTCTCAACTGGTCTCCGAGCAATTGTTCGACAAGATCCTGACATTATCATGGTTGGTGAGATTCGAGATGAAGAAACAGCCAAGATCGCGATTAACTCAGCGATGACAGGACATCTGGTTCTTTCCACTTTGCATACCAACGATGCTGGAACAACACTCCCCCGTTTGATTGACATGGGTATTCAACCTTTCCTTGTTTCATCAACAATAAACATCGTTGTTGCTCAACGACTAGTACGAAAGATCTGTCCGAAGTGTGGATACAAAACAACATTAAACGAAGAGATTCTTAAACTATTAAAAAAGGAACTCTCTGACGAACTTATCAAAAAATACAAACTAGATGATCCAAATACTCAGTTCACATATGGAAAAGGATGTGATGCTTGTAATAAAACGGGATATCAAGGACGATTAGGAATCTACGAGATTTTACAGATGAATGATGAGATCAAAAAACTTATCATGGAAAACGCGAACGCTTCAACTGTACAGAAAAAAGCGATTGAAATGGGGATGTTACCAATGATTGAAGATGGAATATTAAAAGTAATTGATGGGTTGACTACGATTGATGAGATTATTAGAGAAACTCAGGAATAAGCGGCCTTTCGATTGGCCAAACTCCGGATCAGGGTCCGGAGTGACGTAACCTGGATGGTGCCGGAGTGACTTAATTGTGATATAGCCCCATTAATAGACTCATTTAGCCTCATATAGCCTCATTTTTCACAAATACTATGCAAACACAAAAAATAAAAACGAAAGTTAAAACCAAAAAAGTTAAAAAACCAAAAAAGAAAGTTTCATTGGCGACAAAGTTGTCATCTATTGGAACTGTTCCAGCGAAGAGTCTACTGTTTTTCACGAAAAATTTATTTATCATGTTGAAAGCTGGTACGACTTTGTCGGAAGCTATCTTTTCATTAAAAGAACAAGCTAAGAATAAGTTAAAAGTCGTACTTGACGATCTTTACACTGAAATAGATAAAGGACACCAACTAAATGAAGCGATGAATAAACATCCAAAAACATTTTCTAATGTTTATCGAAACATTATTAAGATTGGAGAAGAAACTGGTGAACTTGAATCAAACCTAAAACATCTAGCTAAACAGCTAAAAAAGACTTACGACTTGAGGAAAAAGATAGTTGGAGCACTTATCTATCCAGTCATCATCATGATTGGAGGATTGGCTCTTGGTTTTGGAATAGCCGTCTTCATTCTTCCAGAAATATCAGGGTTATTCAAAAGTTTCAACGTCGCATTGCCTCTTAGTACTCGTATATTAATGTGGATTGCAGACTTCTTCGAAGCATACGGAGTATGGGCAATTGGAGGTACTCTATTTGGAATAATTTTTACATACTATCTATTACGAAGAAAATTCATACATCCTGTCACTCACTGGTTCCTACTTCGATTACCAGTTGTGAAAAACTTTTCTCAACATTTGAATTTAACTAGTTTTTATAGAACTCTTAGCATTTTACTTGGTAGTGGACTCACAATTGATGAAAGTCTAAAAATTTGTATTGAGATTACAAATAATTTTTATTATAAAAAAGCCATTAAATCTGCTTACGAACAAGTCAAAGCTGGTGGCAACCTTGGTGACTTTCTAAAAGATCACAAGAAATTATTCCCTGCAAACGATATTCAGATCATTCACGTCGGAGAAGAATCAGGTTCACTTAGTGATTCCCTAAGCTATGTCAGTGAAATTCACGAAGACGAAATCGACAACCTAAGCAAAAATCTTTCAACAATACTAGAACCACTACTACTCGCATTGATTGGTGGTATGGTCGGATTCCTAGCGTTGTCCATCATTGGACCTATCTATTCTATTACCCAATCTTTTAAGGCGTAAGCGAAGCGAGGCGAAGTAAATCGGAGTAAAGCGAAGTGAAGACAATTAAATACAGGCGAGTTTGGGTAAATACTAGAAAATAAGAGAATGAAATACAAAATGATTTTATCACTACATTATAAATACTACTTTCTATGAGGGGATTCACTCTAGTCGAAATACTTATTGTTACTGCGATTACAATCATATTGATTGCAGCTTCTTTTCCTATCTATGAAAATTTTCAGAGAGACGGAAAACTTGACGTTGCGAGAATTGAACTACAGGAAAATCTGAAAAATGTGCAAGCTCAGGCACAGGCAGGAGTTAACGACAGCAGTCATGGTGTTTATTTCAACTCAAACAGCTATATCGCCTATCAGGGTAATAGCTACGCTGCTAGAGACACAGATTACGACATAACTTACGATGTAATTAATAACGTAATAATCGTAAACGCTCCCGTTGAAATACTTTTCACAAAAAAAACAGGTCTACCTGCGTCTGCTGTAACCGTTACACTACAAAATCAAATAGATACAGAACAGAAGACTGTTGAAGTTAATGAGATAGGGTTAATCGAATGATTATTGAAACGTAATCAACTGATCATAACCACCGCCATGACGAGGCAAGCATGATACAACATGATGAATAATTTTAATAGTAAAAAAAGTCATACACCTTTGAGATTCCTCCAGCAAGGTCGGAATGACAAAGGTGTCGGTACTTCACTAATCGAAGCACTAATCGCTCTAGCGATCTTTTTTGTTCTTATTTCTGGGGTGATGATACTTTATAGTAGAACTTTTGATACAAGTACTCGATCAGCGGAACTGACTGACATTACTCAAATCGCAAAAGAAAGTTTCTCAGCAATACAGAGTATCGCGTATAATGACTGGTCAGATATTACAGATGGAACTCATGGATTAAATATCAGCTCTAGTTTATGGGAATTTAGTGGTTCGTCTGACGAAATTAATTCTAGATATACTAGACAAGTAACTATCGCCTCAGTGCAAAGAGACGTTAATTGCAACATCGTTGAATCTGGTGGAACAGTTGATCCTGATACTAAATTGGTAAACACAAATATCAGCTGGTCAAATTCTGGTCATGACTTATCACAAGATTTTGCAAAATACGTTACTGCCTTTGATAATCCAACAACTTGCATTATAGAAGAAGAACCTGAAGGTCCAGGTGGACAGGCAGGAGGACTTGGGCTTCACACTGGAGACGCGTACAGAGATGAATATTTCAGCTGGATTAACCTGCTTGTAACAATTGATGGTGTTGAAGTAACGAATGAATCAGACGAAGCTGTTACAATTGACAAAGCACAACCTTTCTTTGATAGACCTAGCATGGAAATTTATAAGTTTTACATAAACGGCTCAAGTAAATGGGGTTGGTTTGGACCGGGAAGTCCAAGAGGGACACAACCAAGTGGAACCATCCTTGATATAACAAACACAACAATCGAACCAGGTGAAACAGTCACCATAAAAATGAGCTTTTTCACAGGAGAAACAGGCGAGGTTGTATTTAGTGTAAACTTTATAATGGAAGACGGAACAGAGATTGAGACGGACGAATTCACTTTGTAAAAATGACTAACAATAAACAGTTAAAAAAAGGAACTTCTTTAATAGAGGCGCTAATTGCGCTAGCGATTTTTTTTATTCTCATATCCGGTGTAATGATGCTTTATAGTCGAACTTTTGATTCAAGCCTGCGAGCAGGAGAACTAAATGACGTGACACGGATTGCTCAAGAAAGTTTCTCGGCTGTTCAAAGTATTGCCTATAATAATTGGTCAAACCTTGCAAACGGAACACATGGATTGGACAAAAGCTTAAACTATTTCACATTTAACGGTTCATCTGACACAATAAATAGTACATATACAAGAGCTGTCACAATCGAAGATGTTGAAAGGGATGAAGATTGCGATATTGTTGAATCTGGTGGAACAGTTGATCCTGATACTAAGCTTGTAACAACCAACGTTAGTTGGACAAATTCAGGCAGAGCCCTTTCTCAAAACTTTTCAAAGTACTTCACTAGTTTTGACAATCCTACAACTTGTATAGTAGAAGACGAAGGCGAAGCAGGTTCGCTGGTAATTGATATCGACAATGCAAGTATTGACGCCACCAAAAAATCAATCGTAGGAATTGTTCTTCGTAATGAAGGTTCGGTCGATATCACCATTGATACATTAACTCTCTCATGGACAGAACCTGGAACAATGAGGTTTATTAAAATTAATTATGATACTGTCTGGAACGCAACTAGTGGAATTGGATCTCCATCAGGATACCAGTCTTCTGGGACTGAGATTGATATCGTTGATTTCACACTAGAAGACGGAGAATCGTATCCAATAGATAACATTAGATTTAATGCAAAAATAGATGGTTCAACGGTAACAATAACAGCAACAATGTCAGACGGGACAAGCGTGACTGAAGTTACGACTCCACCGTTTATTCCTTAGGAAGCAATCGCGGTTAATAGAAAATCGCAGTTAATAACAAATCGCAGTTAATCAGTTAACCGTTAGTCGCAAATGAACAGTTAATCGAGTTAACCAAGTTAATCGCAGAACAGATTTCTCCTGTCTTCGCTCATAATAACTTTGAGCTACGACAGGCAGGCCCTTCCATATAATTCCAGTCAAAATGACAGAAGAGGGGTTAATCAATTAACCAGTTAATCGTTAGTCGCGATACAAAAAACACATACTCGATATCTTTAACTATATGCAAAAAGGATTCACAATATTCGAATCAATCATCTACGTTGTAATCACTTCAGTTGTGGTTTTAAGTTTGGTTTCCATCTCTTGGACATTTATTAATAATCATACGAAAGAAAAGATTGTGATGGAGGTTAATAATAATGCTAGCTTTACTTTGGACAAAATTAATTATTATACAAACAGAGCAACTGCCCTAGATAACTCAACTGTCTATGACACTAATCCTGGTACATTAGTTATTAATTTCCCAACAGATCCTCAAGTAACAATAAACACATACACAAAAGAAGTGACCTTCGGTGATCAAGCTGTCAACATAACAAAACTTCAGTTAACTCAAAGCGGCTCATCTTACGATCTAACGAGTGACTTTGTCACAGTTGATAATTTCGTCGTAACAGATCTTTCAGGATCCCTTGATACAACCGTACAAATTGAATTAACTCTAAGCTACCCTATTACATCTACAAGAACTTATGAATATGAAAAATCATTCACAACTTCAACAACAATCAACAAAAAATAGTGGATACATATTAATCTTTTCTATTATCATCATTGCTAGCGTAATGACTGTAATTGTGATTCGTGGTGCATTAACAAGTACAACAAACCTTAGCAAAAACGACACAGAAGTAAGCTCTCAAAAAATAAAGATCTACACTGAAGGTTGCTTAGAAGAAGGCTTAATTCAAATGAATAGAGACGTAGATTATTCGGGTGGAACATATTCAATAGGTGGTGGTGACTGCACAATAGCTGTTTCAGGATCTGACAACACGAGAACTATCACTGCATCTACCAACATTAATGAATTTTATCACGAGTTGAATGCAAATGTAACGCTGGAACCATTTGCAATTACAAGTTGGGATGAAGAATAGTTATCCGCAATTTTTTTTCAATTAAATACGAAAAATGCTATAATAACTTTACAATTAATTAATTTGATCAAATTATGAAAAATCAAAAAGGTTTTACACTTCTTGAGCTATTGATTGTTATCGCGATTATCGCGATCTTAGCTGTAGTTGTGTTCGTTGCTCTTGACCCTTTATCAAGGTTCCAAGACGCAAGAGATGCTCAAAGATGGTCTGACGTGACAGCGATTTTAGACGCTGCTAAATTGGACCAAGTTGACAATGGTGGTGCTTACGTTGCTGGTATTTCTGGTTTAACAACAGCACTTTACTATCAAATTGGTACAAACGGTTCAGGTTGTGATGCTGGATGTACAGCACAAACAACACAAGCTGTTTGTGCAAACATTGCAGCACTTGGAACAGAAGGTTATCTTCCAGCTATTCCATTTGACCCAAGCACTGGTGCTTTGACTGCTTCTGATTACTACATCATGCAAAACACAACAACTGGTGTACTTACAGTTGGTGCATGTGATCCAGAAGGTAGTGCAGCTATTGAAGTTTCTAGATAAAATTTACGACAAT
>JABHMO010000016.1 GCA_018693855.1 Candidatus Falkowiibacteriota bacterium | reverse complement strand
TTGATCAACGAGATCCTAATGATTTATCAAGAACAATCGACATTCAAGAAAAAATAAACCGAGAAGATCTCGTCGAAGTAAAGAATTGGAAAATTGTGCTCGATTATCTGCTCGAGCATTGATCACCCACAAACAAAAGGACTTGCCTCACAGCAAGTCCTTTGAAATTATATTCGTATTTTTTGCATTTTTGTATTTTCGCATTTTCACTTCATTTCTTGCCAATTCTCCCCCACCTCAACATCCACATCAATCGGCACACACATCTTATAAACATTTTGCATCTCACTTCTCACCATCTTCCCCACCTCATCAACCATCCCATCCGGCACTTCAATAACTATCTCATCATGAACCTGCAATAAAAGTTTAACCTGTTTATTCGTATCGCAACTATTAGTATGGCCATTAGTATCATTCGTATTCTCTTTCAATCGACTATACACTCGGATCATTGCTATCTTCATCAAATCAGCTCCAGTCCCCTGAACTGGCATATTAATCGCCATCCGTTCTGCACTTGCTTTAACTTGTTGCACGCCCGAATTAATCTCCGGTAAATACCGCCGTCGTCCAAACAGAGTTTCAACATATCCCTGATCTCTGGCCGTCTCTTTCATCTGATCCAAATATGTTTTCACACTTGAAAAGTTCTCAAAATATTTATCAATAAAATCTTTAGCTTCTGCTCGAGAGATTCCCTTCCTCTCTGCGAGTCCCCACGCCCCCATTCCATACAAAACTCCAAAGTTCACTTCCTTGGCACCTGACCGCATCTCTTTTGTAACATCTTTTAATTCAACGCCATACACTTTTGCCGCAGTTACAGAATGAATATCATCTCCTCTATTAAAACCATCAATCATTGTCTTGTCATTTGCCAAACAAGCAACTACTCGCAACTCAATCTGAGAATAATCAGCTGCGACAATCTTTTTCCCTGGTTCAGCAATGAAAGCTCTACGAATTTCACGACCAAAATCACTTCTTATCGGAATGTTTTGCAAATTTGGATTTGAAGAGCTAAGTCGTCCAGTCGCAGTTATCGTTTGATTGAACTCAGTATGAACTCTACCTGTTTTTGGCTCAATTAATTTTGGTAACGCATCAATATAAGTTGATTTTAGCTTTGTTAATTCTCGATACTCTTCAACTAACGGAACAATTTCATGTTGTTCTTTTAATTTATTCAACTCACCAGCTGCAGTAGAATAACCTGTCTTAGTTTTATTCAATCCAAAAGTACTTAACTCTAATTTCTCAAACAAAATGACCTGCAACTGTTTTGGTGAACTAATATTAAACTCTTCCCCTGCTAACTCATGTATCTTTTTTGTTAATTTATCAATCTTAGCTCCTAACTTTCTAGACAATGCAGACAGATGATCTGTATTTAATTTAACACCGTTCAATTCCATCTCAATTAAAACATCAACGAGCGGCATCTCAATATTATTAAACAAATCCATCATCTTATTCTTTTCAAGTTCTTTCTTTAGCACAGAAACTAACCGCCAAGTATAATCAGCGTCTTCACAAGAGTAATCTGCTAATTTATTCGGATCAACATCATCCATAAAAAGCTGACCTTGCTTTTTCTCAGCAATATCAACAAGCTTTGTCATCTGAAACCCAAACTCTCGGAAAGTTATATCATCTAATTTATGCGTACGAGTCCCTGGATTCAAAAGATAAGAAGCAATCATCGTATCAAAATAAATTCCTCGCACCTCAATCCCATTCATCATCAAAAACTTCACATCAAACTTCATGTTATGCGCAATCTTTTTAATCTTCTCATTAGCAAAAACTGGTTTCAGCTTATCAACAAACGATTTCTTCGCATCAAGATAATAAGCCTCACCATCCTTCCAACAAAAACTAATCCCCAACAACTTATCAGTAAAAACATTCAACCCCGTTGTCTCCGTATCAAAAACAAACTGCTCCTGTTTCTCTAATTCTGCAAAAAATTTATCAAACTCCTTTTTATCTTGAATATACTTATAATTGTGATTCTTCTTTTGTTCCTTTATTTCAGATGGTGGTTCCGCGTTCTGCGTTCCGCGTTCCGCGAGATCCGGCAACCTATTCAACAAACTCTTAAACTCCAACTCCTGAAACAACTTAAAAACTTCATCTTTGTCATATCCTTGCACTTTTGCATCTTCCAATTTGAAATCCATCTTCACATCCCGCACAATCGTTGCTAACTCTTTACTCAAAATAGCTTGTTCTTTATTATCAATTAACAAACCATAAATTCTAGGCGTAACTTTTATATTCTCATACACTTTTGCTTCAACTTTCTTGTACATCTCTTCCATTGACCCAAACTCTTTAATTAATCCAATCGCCGTCTTCTCTCCAACACCTGGGACTCCTGGGATATTATCAGACGGATCGCCTCGCAACCCTTTATAATCAATCAACTGATCAGGACCAAGTCCTTGATACTTTTCTTTTACTCCAGCTTCATCGTAAATCACAGTATCACTCATACCCTTCCGCAAAGTATAAACAGAAGTATTATCATCAACCAGCTGTAAAGCGTCCATATCACCAGTTACAATTATAGACTTCACATCATCACGATCAACTTGGTTGTGTTCACAAAGCGTACCAATCAAATCATCAGCTTCAAATCCAGCTTTATCATAAGTTTTAACGTTCAAGACTTTCAATACATCCTGAATAACCGGGATCTGATCATAAAGTTCATCAACCTGTTTCACTCTATTTGCTTTATAATCTTTATATACATCGTGCCGAAAAGTTTTTTCTTTTCGATCAAAAGTCACAGCCAGATATTCAGGTTTGAACTCTTTAATAGCCTTAAATAATGTTGTAACAAAACCATAGACAGCATTTACCATCTGTCCATTCTTACTTGTCATCGGCGGCAAAGCATGAAAACTACGATGAACGATCGCGTTACCGTCGACTATGATGAATTTTTTTGTTTTTGACATAGAGGGCAAAGTAAATACAAGCGAGTACAAGTAAATATATGTAAATACTAGTGTTATTTATTGTTATACTAGTATAACAAAATCGCGATTTAAATTCCACTTGACAAACCATCATCAATTGGGTAGTATATCATTGTCGCACTTGCAGAGACAGTCTTTACGCGCTCCCAAACGGGCTGGACTCCCCGACGGGCTAAAGGCCTATTTGATCAAGTCGACTATAAAATCTGCGCGACCGTAAGGAACAAGGAGTCCAGTCGAACACAATCAGAGCTTTGGAAACTTCCAAGGCTCTGTTTTTTTACGAATTATATTTGACAATACAAAAATAATTAGATATTCTGAGATTGCTAGTCCTGCCTGGGAAAACTCTTCACACTTCCACGGTCGACCTCCCCTAGACTAGATAAGAGCTCCTTTGAACGGGACAGCCTTGAAACCAGTGTGACAGTCCGGGATCCAGGAGGTCGGTCTGATCACAATCAGAGCTTTGGAAACTTCCAAGGCTCTGTTTTTTTACAAAATAATTGCACTTGAAATTATAATACAATTCTGATATTATAACTTCATCACCAATTATGGCCTGGTCGCCCTTCGATTTTTCTCAGGACGACTAAACAGTGAAAATCTATTTAATTCTGGCCTGGTCGCCCTTCAGCATTGCTCAGGACGACTAAATCTTAACAATCTATTATAACTATGGCCTGGTCGCCAAGTGGTAAGGCAACGGTTTGCAAAACCGTCATTCATCGGTTCGAATCCGATCCAGGCCTCCATTCTTGGCTCCTGCTTCGCGGAGCTACGAATGGCACGCCAAATTTAAAAATATCAGATTAATGATATTTTTTTATTAATCAATTTCAAAATGGAAAAATACAAAGACAAATATCGAACAGAATCAACACGATTACAATACTGGGATTATTCTTCTCCTGGATATTATTTCATTACCATTTGCACAAAAAACAGGGAGGATTATTTTGGTGAAATTAAAAATGAAAAAATATGTTTAAACAAAATTGGCAATGTTGCACAAAGATTTTGGTTGGAAATTCCAAATCATTTTTCTAATGTAACATTAAATGAATTCGTTATCATGCCAAATCATGTCCATGGGATTGTTGTAATCAATGATGCGACGGCGATAAATGCATCAAACGTATTGACCGACGACGTAAACAACGTAAATGATGCAAACAACGTAGAGACAAGGCAATGCCTTGTCTCTACGAACGTCGATATCACCAAAACCGTCGAACATACAAACAGACCACCTACAACCGGACAAAACATTGGAAAAAATCGTTTTCAAAATCAGGGAAAAAATACAATTTCATCAATTATTGGTTCATATAAATCGGTTTGCACAAAAACAATTAACAAAACACAAAATCAATTTCATTTTGCGTGGCAACCACGTTTCTACGAACACATCATTCGTAGCACAAAATCATTAGAAAGAATCCGTCATTACATTCTAAACAATCCCACCAATTGGCATTTAGATAGAAACAATTTATAAAAAAATATCCCGTAGAAACGGGACATTTTTTATATATAAGATTTTAGTTATTCAACAATTTCGATCTTTACAAGTCTTTTACCGAAGGTAATAGCCTTGTTTCTTGAAGTCATCCAAAGATCGATTCGGTGATCGTACTTTGGATTCATTCGATCTCGAACAATATAGATCTTATCTCCTGAAACTTCAGGAAGCTTCACTCTTGTTCCAAATCGTAAAAAGTTAGCCGCGATAGTGTCCTCAATACCGTGTTCACAAACGTTAAAACCGTTTGCAGTAATACATGGAGTATCGTCACACTGATCAACTGTACTTGAGTACGCAGTAGCAATAACAGTAACTGTTCTAACTACATTTTGATCAAACGGATCATTTACCTTTTTATCTTTATTATCAATAAATCTCTGACTTAACAGATCTAATTTTTCTGGATTACCAAAAGCCAACTCCATATTAGATCGACTAATTATTGGAGCATCTGCCTTTGTTAGGGTAGGATTAGCCATACCCATCACAAATACTGCTAAAATTAGAGTAAAAATCACTTTTTCTCTAATACTCATACTATTGTCTTCTTTAACAAATTTCATAGGCTATAATAGTTTTTCTAAATGATTATAATTATAGCACAATTTTTACAATTTGTCAATGGCTAGTATTAAAAAACATGTTTCCATATCTTAGCAAAAACTACCCCTATGTCAACTTCTTTATACACATGAGAACACGTAGAACTTAACCAGAACACCGTTAATCAATTGACCAGTTAACCAGCTAATCGTTACAAATAATCCACTCATTGACGAAACCAAAGAAATAAGCTATCATATTGTCACAGTTCATGAATCATGTATCATGAGTCATTAAATTATTAACTCAATTTCAACTTAATTTTAACTTAATCAACTTTATAACTTATGCTATCAATTAAACTTGCCCGAGTTGGCAGAAAAAACGATCCATTCTTTAGACTAATCGTTCTTGATAAAAAGAAAGATACATATGGCGCATTTCTAGAAAATGTTGGTACATACAACCCAAAGACAAAAGAACTTAAAATCAACAAAGAGTCTATCCAAGAATGGTTAAGCAAAGGAGCACAACCTACTAAATCAGTACATAACATCTTGATCTCTCAAGGGGTTATCGAAGGAAAAAAGGTTGGCGTTTCAAGAATTAGTAAAAAAAGAAAAACTAAACTTGATGAAAAAGCAGGAAAAAAAGAAGAAACAAAAGAAGCTCCAGCTGAAGCAAAAAAAGACGAAGCTGCACCTACTGAAACAGAACCAGCAAAAGACGCTCCAGTAGAAGCTCCGAAAGAAACTGAGAAAAAGGAAGAAACCCAAAAAGAAGAAGCAAAACCTACTGAAGAAGCTAAATAAAATACATACTTCACAAAAACTCCCGAAAGGGAGTTTTTTAGTTAATAAAATTAGAAAATATTCAATAATTTCGCCTGTTGTTTCTCATCTTTCATCTTTCCTGACCGTCGAAGCTTCCTAAGCGTAGTCGGTTCCCTTTCAACCTTTCGAAGAGCTTGAACGACCAACAGGAGTCGAAAGCCCCTTTCTTCCTCATTGACAAAACTAATTATCTTTGCTATAATAGTTACAAGTTCTTTCAAGTATTAATCTACTGTTTACAGTCTATTTTCATTTGGAAGAGCGCTAATGATTAATTCATAAGAAAAGAAAAGATCTATGGCAGAAAACTATTTCGACAAAGAGTTCCTTGAATTCATTATCAAGGCAATCGTTGGTAACCCAGACGACGTAAAAGTTGACAGAAAAGTCGACGAAATGGGTGTTCTATTAACTCTAGACCTAAATCCTGAAGACATGGGATATGTTATCGGAAAACAAGGTCAAACAGCTAAAGCTGTAAGAACATTGTTAAAAATCATTGGTGCTAAAAATCAAGCACGTGTTAACCTAAAGATTAATGACCCTCGTGGTGATGATCGAGGTCCTCGAAGAGACGCTCCAGCAGCTCCTGAGGCTCCAGTTGACACAGACGTAGTTGATGATTTAAAAATCTAAGACTTACTTCTTCAAATAAAATTTAGAAAAACCACATTGTTACAATCGTGGTTTTTCTTTTTGAAAATATTATTTGATGATACAATATCACTACGTACTTAACCTAACAACCTAATAAGCTAATAACCTACCAACCTATGCAATTCCACATCCTAACAATCTTCCCCGATATCCTAGACTCTTACACAAGCAAGGGCATGCTTCGAATTGCTCAAGAAAAAAACATTATTAAAATTAAAACTCACGACCTACGCGATTTCTCAGACAATAAGCAGAGAAACGTGGACGACAAACCATACGGTGGCGGACCAGGGCAAGTCTTAATGGTCGAACCAGTTGTTAAAGCGATTAAACAAATTAAAAAGCGAAAACTTAAAAATGGAATTAAACGAAAAGTAATACTTCTTAGCGCGAAAGGCAAAAGATGGAATCAGCAGTTGGCAAAAAAGTATTCTAAACTAGATGAAGTAACTTTTGTTTGTCCAAGATACGAGGGACATGATGAACGAATTAAAAAGTTTGTTGATGAAGAAGTTTCAATTGGAGATTTTGTTCTAACTGGAGGAGAACTTGGAGCAGCTGTTATTATCGATTCAGTTTCACGCCTACTTCCCGGCGTTCTCGGTAAAAAAGAGTCTTTAACTGAAGAGTCTCATTCTACACCGGGCTATTTAGAGTATCCGCAGTATACTAGGCCTGAAGTTTTTGAGATTCGCGGATCGCGGATCGCGGATCGCAAAGCTACGAAGAAAACAACAAAATTTAGAGTACCAAAAGTGTTATTGTCAGGACATCATAAGAAAATTAAGGAATGGAGGGAAAAACACGAAAAACAGCAATAAATCGATAAAAAGGCAGCCATTTGGGTGTCTTTTTTAGTAAAAAAGTTATCAACAGCTCTCCCTGTGCACCCCTCAGGAAAAAGATTTGACATATTTTTAAATATGATCTATACTTGTGACCACTAAGGAACTCCCTCTTTGATCCACAAAAATGGGCCTTAGGGAACTTTGACAGCAATAGTGCGTTAAGAATCGTTTTCATAAATTCTTATCTTTACAGGTTTGTCCAAACCTTTATAATTGGACATCAATGAGCTTGCTATTTATAGCTCAAATTCTTTTTTTGAGAGTTTGATCCTGGCTCAGGGTGAACGCTGGCGGCGTGTCTAAGGCATGCAAGTCGAACGCCCCGCTTCGGCGGGGAGTGGCAAACGGGTGAGTAACACACTGGTAATCTACCTCAAAGACGGGAATAACTCGGGGAAACCTGGGCTAATACCCGATGTGCTAGTCCTTCATTAGTTGGACTAGTAAAGCTCCGGCGCTTTGAGATGAGCCTATGTTTCATCAGCTAGTTGGTAAGGTAAAAGCTTACCAAGGCTACGACGAATAGCGGGTGTGAGAGCACGACCCGCCTCACTGGGACTGAGACACTGCCCAGACTCCTACGGGAGGCTGCAGTCAAGAATCTTCCACAATGCACGAAAGTGTGATGGAGCAACGCCGCGTGATCGAAGACGCCCTTCGGGGTGTAAAGAGCTTTTCTCTGGGAAGAACAAATGACGGTACCAGAGGAATAAGGGGCTGCTAAACTCGTGCCAGCAGCAGCGGTAATACGAGTGCCCCGAGCGTTACCCGGATTTATTGGGCGTAAAGCGTACGTAGGTGGTTTAATAAGTCAACGTTAAAATCCTTCAGCTCAACTGGAGATCTGGCGCTGATACTGTTAGACTTGAGTCTGGAAGAGGCAAGCGGAATTGCTGGTGTAGGGGTCAAATCCGTTAATATCAGCAGGAACACCAAATGCGAAGGCAGCTTGCTAGGACAGTACTGACACTAAAGTACGAAAGCGTGGGGAGCGAAGCGGATTAGATACCCGCGTAGTCCACGCCGTAAACGCTGGATACTAGACATTGGGAGTATCGACCCTCTCAGTGTCGTTTACAAAAGCTAACGCGTTAAGTATCCCGCCTGGGGAGTACGGCCGCAAGGCTAAAACTCAAAGGAATTGACGGGGACTCGCACAAGCGGTGGATCATGTGGTTTAATTCGACATTAAGCGGAAAACCTCACCAGGACTTGACATTTAGCTGCAAGCTTTAGGAAACTAGAGCCGCCTTCGAGGGTGCTAAACAGGTGCTGCATGGTTGCCGTCAGCTCGTGTCGTGAGATGTACGGTTAAGTCCGATAACGAGCGCAACCCCTATCCTGATTTATACTTTATCAGGAAACTGCCTCGGCCAACGGGGAGGAAGGTGGGGACGACGTCAAATCAGCATGGCCCTTACGTCCTGGGCTACACACATGATACAATGGTTGGTACAAAGGGTTGCCAAGCCGAGAGGTGGAGCTAATCCCATCAAAACCAATCTCAGTTCGGATTGGAGTCTGCAACTCGACTCCATGAAGCTGGAATCGCTAGTAATCATAAATCAGCACGTTATGGTGAATACGTTCTCGAGTCTTGTACACACCGCCCGTCACGTCAAGAGAGTCGGTAATGCCCGAATGTCGTTGTAGGACGGCAGAAGGTAGGATCGATGATAGGGGCGAAGTCGTAACAAGGCATCCGTAGCGGAAGCTGTGGATGGATCCACTCCTTTCTAGGGAGTATTAGATAATTTCTTATAAAGTCATTATCCAATAGGTCGGCTTTATTGTTCACTCAATAAAGCAGTTGAGACGTATTCTTAGCGCACTACTGTTGTCAAAAACAATCAATATAAAAGACACGATTTATTTCGTGTCTTTTTGTTTAAAAAATTCTTTGCCAACTTAATCCCTGTACTCCTCAACCCAACCAACCATCAACTCAACTAAAATATTTTTACCGATTGTATTGATATGAGTGTCGCCACGGTAATACAGGAAATCTTGATCTTTATATTCTTGAAATGAGTCGTAAACATCGACAAAACTAACAGAAGACTCACTCAACTTTGATAAAAAGTTTTGTAAATAATTGTTTTGTTCATATCCGCCAGCAATATTGTCTGGATAGATGGTAACTTTATCTGGGATGACAACAAACAGTACGTCCAAGTTCAAACCGTCCATCTGTTTTTGGAATTCAATCATTGTCTCAACTTGCGAATCAATCTTATCAACATCTTTTTCTACAAAAGTTTCTTGAAAATAAAAGACTTCCTTATCAACCGTATAACCACCAACTTGCGGGACTGTTTCTGACAAATACTCAAACCGATAATGCATTAATTGTGATCTAATCTTGTCTACTAAGACATTATTTCTGAAAAAATATTCAACGTCATCATTATTAAAGAATGATTTTATTAACTCTTTTATTTTGGTAAATGAAACTACTTTCTTAACGTCCGATTTCACAGAAACATCTGCGCTTGAGATTTCATTCTTAAATAAATTACTATTTAATCGAGTAGCCATCTGCCTTTCAACCGTTTCTAAAATTAATAACTTCCTTTGGCTATAATCTGATAGATTTAAATTACTAATATGTTCAAACGGTCTATAATCAGGAGATATTCTGATAAAACAAACTTGTTGATCAATTTCATCTGCTAACAGATCAGGTATCCTCTTTGAATCCCACGAAGAGTCAAAGAAAGAATCCCCCATTGCAATGACCGTGCACTCATCAAAATCGTTTTGATATGTTAGTTGAAGAATCATTTGCTCTTGAATACCCTTGTATTTAGAAAAATTATACAAATCACCACCGCTAACACCGTTGTGTTTATCAGCAACTAGAAAGTTATCTCCAATAAAATGCAGCTTTCCAGCAACAACAAAAAAGACTGCGCTGATAAAGACGATAAAGATGACGATATAAAATAATTTTTTCATACTAAAATTGGAAATAAATAAATTCAGTGTTTTGGAACTGTCCAAGTACAACTATGCTTAATATTAAAATAGAATAAATTATAAGACGCACATAAACTGGTTTCTCCACTAACATCTGACGCATACTACCTTGTCGTTGAATGAAATGTACCAGCTCTAAAAAGAGGATCAAAGCAATAGCTATTACAAATCGTCTAAAACCTTGGCCTAAAAAGATCAATTGATTAACATTCTCAAGAATAAACAAATCAGACCAACCTTTGAATATGTTTTTAATTAACAAAAAGGCATCTCCAATACTGTCTGATCGGAAAAATAGCCAAGACAAGCAGACCAATCCAAACGTAATGAAGATCTGAATTACTTTATGTAGCGTTGGATATAGATTAAGTCGTATTTTTGTGACTATTTTCTGTCTGTATTTAAATGTAATGATTCCTATTATCAAATACAAGCCATGTAATGATCCCCAAAACACAAAAGTCCAATTCGCACCATGCCATAGTCCACTAACAAGAAAAACTATGAATAAATTAAGATACCATCTGTACAGTTTCACCCGATTACCACCTAATGGGATGTAAACATAGTCCTTAAACCAGCTTGATAATGAGATGTGCCAACGTTTCCAGAATTCGCCAATTGATTTTGAATGATACGGTCGTCTGAAGTTATCCATTAGGTCATAACCTAGCATTTGAGCAATACCGATGGCCATATCTGAATATCCCGAAAAGTCGCAATAGATCTGGAAAGCGAAAAAGATCGTGGCTATTATAACTGAAAGACCATAATAATCATGAGGTGAATCAAAAACCATCTCAACGAATACTGCCAATCGATCAGCAATCACAACCTTTTTGAATAAACCCCAAAGAACTAATTTCAAACCGTTTGTAACTCTTTTATAGTCGTACTTTTTCACAGTATGAAACTGAGGTAACAAGTTTTTAGCTCTTTCAATCGGACCAGCCACGAGCTGAGGAAAAAATGAAACGTATAAAGCGAACTTCCCAAAATGTTTTTCCGCCCCGATCTTCCCACGATAGACGTCAATTGTATATGATAACGTTTGAAAAGTATAAAATGAGATTCCAACTGGTAATAAATAATCAAAAGCCGGTAGACTTATAAAAATATCAAATTGATTAAAAAACGAAGTTATCGATTCACTGAAAAAGTTAAAGTACTTAAAAGTAAATAACAATCCCAAGTTAGCAAACAGACTCAACAATAGGTATTTAATTCTTTTTTTCTTCTCAGCCACTCGAGCCATCATTATTCCTGCAAGATAGTCTACAACAGTTGAAAACAGTATTAAAACGATGTATTTAGGACTCCAACACATGTAGAAATAATAACTAACCAATAACAAAAACAACCACTTGATTCTCTGTGGTATAAAAAAATATAGCACAAGGACTATGGGGAAGAAAAGTAGAAATTCAATCGAATTAAATAGCATAAATTTACTCTAATAATAGCAAATTCACACCAAATTTCAAGGTATCTCCAAACAAAAAACTTCCACAAGTCATGGAAGCTTTCAACTGGAGAATTAACAAGTATATAAGAGTTATTTTATGTGTTGTTTATTACGATCATTCTTGGTTAGATATTTTTTTCGAAGTCGGATATTGTTTGGAGTGATTTCTAGATATTCGTCTCCTTTAATTAACCCTAAACCTCGCTCGATTGTCACATTCACTGGTGGAGTTAAATTAATCGCTTCATCAGCTCCAGAAGACCGCATATTGGTTAGTTGTTTACCTTTAATAGGATTAACCTCCATATCATTTCCTTTTGAAACATTACCGATCACCATACCTTCGTAAACTTCGGTGTTCGCATTAATATATAACACACCTCTATCTTGAAGATTGAATAATGAAAAGCCAAGAGCTTTACCAGTCACCATTGAGATCATTGATCCAACGTCATTTTTCTCTATCACTCCAACGTGTGGTTTGAATCCACTCATTTGACTGCAGAAAATTCCTTCTCCTCGAGTATCAACAATAAACTCACTTCGATAGCCAAGTAATCCTCTCACCGGAATATCAAACATCAATCTAGTTGAACCGTTTTTTGAAGTCATTTGCCCCAAAGTACCTTTTCGTTTAGACATCTTTTCAATAATACCACCGGCCATCTCATCAGGTAAGTCAATCGTAACCTCTTCAAACGGTTCTAGTTTTTTACCATTTTCTTCTTTAATAATTACAGTTGGTTCAGAAACTTGAAGTTCGTAACCTTCACGTCTCATGTTTTCTAATAGAATTGCAATATGAAGTTCTCCTCGACCATTTACTTTGTAATAAGCTGCTGATTCAAAATCAATCTTTAATCCAACGTTAACTTCAAGCTCCTTTTCAAGTCGCTCTCGAATTTTACTGTTCGTAACCAACTTCCCATCTTGCCCAGCAAAAGGAGAATCGTTTACTAAAAAGTTCAAAGAGATTGTCGGCTCATCAATCGTAATATTTGGTAATGGTTCTTGATCTTTATTCTCACAAACTGTCTCACCAATGAAGATATCTGGCAATCCTGCGATCATAACAATTTCACCAGCAGTTGCTTCTTTTATCTCTTGTCTTTTCAGTCCGTGAAATGAAAAAAGCTTTGTAATCTTACCTGTTCGAGGTTCTTTTTCTGAATTAAGAACTGTTACTGTTTGACCAGCTTCAACTTTTCCATCATAAATTCGACCAACAGCTAATCTGCCTAGAAAATTATCATAAGCAAGATTAAATGGTTGCATTCGGAGTGGTAAAGCATCTAACTCAACAGAAGATGCAGGAGAAACGTACTCTAGAATCGCATCCAAGATTGGCATTAAGTCTTTTCCTTCTTTCGCCATGTCATTTGTAGCAATTCCATCTCTAGCTATTGCGTATAAGGTTGGGAAATTTAACTGTTCATCATTGGCATCAAGATCAAGGAACAGTTCGTAGACCATTTCCTTGACTTCCTCAACTCGCGCAGCTGGTTTATCGATTTTATTAATTACAACGATTGGTTTCAATCCAAGTTCTAATGATTTTTTCAAAACAAATTTCGTTTGAGGCATTGGACCTTCCTGTGCATCAACAACTAACAGAACTGAATCAATTGACCGAAGTACTCGTTCAACTTCTGAACCAAAATCAGCATGACCCGGAGTGTCCACGATATTAATCTTTGTGTCTTTGTACTGAACTGAAGTGTTTTTTGAATAAATAGTAATACCTCTCTCTTGTTCGAGTTTATCACTATCCATACTGTCAGTGTCCGCGCACATACCAGTTTGTTTCATCAATGCATCAGTTAAAGTTGTTTTCCCATGATCAACATGAGCAATAATCGCAATATTTCTGATTTCCATACAAATGCTTATATTTAAGCCAAATTAAGTATAATTGAGTCTTAAGAATACAGTAATTCCCAGTTTTTGTCAAGAACAATAAAAGCACAACAAAAGTAGTGCGTTTATAAGATATTAACCGTTTACTTTTTTGATAAAAGAAGCCTTAGCCTTGGTATATTTGTCTCTATTCTTATATTTCTTCGATAAACTTACTTTGAGCTGTTGATACTCCTTCGCTAATGTGTTATTTGAAATTAATCGGTCTCTAAAGTTAATATACTTATTCCAAATGCTACCTTTATATTTAACCACGTGAACATAGACCGTTCTACAGTCAGCTGGTCCTTTCGTAAAAAACTTATTATGAACAGTTCCACGATTATCATGATATTCAAACCCCAGTTTGATAAACTGATTTTTAAATATATTAAAATCCTTCATCTTATCAATACCAATTACAATATCGATAATTGGCTTCGCCTTTATACTCGGAATAGCAGTACTACCAACATGTTCGACATGAATATCTTTAACAAAAGAGAGGATTCTCTTTTTTTCTTTATTAAAATAACTATCCCACTGTTTTTGATGTGATAAAAGTTTAATTGTTTTTCTTTTAAGACCAATCATATTGATTATTTTCTTAAAGTTCCTTCTAGAACATGATCAGCAGGAGCAGGATCACCGTCGTCTGGTTCAACTGTAAGAACATAGAAATCATGATCTGTTAAATCTCCTTCAGCGACGTAGTTATTTTCATATCGACCGTTTTCAATAAAAGCCTTGCCAGTACTTAAAACAGAAAGTGGAGATTTTCTGACAATCCAGCCTTCGTAGAAAAATTCATCCGTAATTTCCGGCAGATCATTAAAATAAGCGAATAAAGTGTACTGATTGTCAGTTAATTGAGCATAAGCCTTGCCAGTTAAAAGACCTCCTGTAACATCTTCTAAATCTGCCGAGTAATCATACTGAACTTCTTCAATCACCTCACCTTGAATTAATGGTTCAACTTGATTTTCTTCAACAACTTGATCAGTTGCAACATTCACGCAACCCGTTGTTACGATTAAGATAAACGCCACACAAATAACAAAATAAACATTTTTCATATAATTTGTTTTAATTAATTTAATTATATCCAAAAAGATCTATTCTTTCACGCTCAAACAAACATCTAATAGATGATGTCCTTCAGGATGAGACTGTGGTTCATTTTTGTAAATTTCATAACTAGGTCGACTCATATCAAGGACATAGCTATTTTCATTCGCCCAATCAACCACCTTTTGCCATGCTAATCCATACTCTTCTGGACCATCAAGCTCAGCGCTCATAACTAAATATTTACCACCTGGCAATGTTTTCATTGAGACTTCCCCATCAACTTCAATGTCTCCTTCAACAACTAAACAAACATCAACTCGCAACTTTTCTGGTGGAGTAACGTGTGGATCATCCTGATAAGATGAAAGCATCTCAACTTTTTGATTAAGTAAACCCTTTGGACCTGCCCAACCGCACAGTTTTTCAAAAAGATTTTTAAAAACTTCAGGATTAGCAACATAATTACCTTGAAAAGAAACACAAGCCACTTTTTTCTCGGGTAATTCAGTTAAGTTGATCTGATCATTTTGCATAAAATAGATTTGATTATATTATCTACTAATTTTATCTTATCTTTCTTATAAACACAAATTTAAAACAAAAACACTCTCCAGATTGAGAATGTTTTACTATGTTAACTGTTATAAATTAGCTAAATCTTGATTTGTTATTCCTAGACCTAATCCCTTCATCAAATTAAACGCGTCTTCAGGTCGTCCTAAATAGTGCATTGTTAAATCATCTGGATTTACATAGATAGCTTCACCATTGTTTTCAACTCGTAGAAAGATTGAGCCGCCCCAGATTGATGGGACTCCATTTGATTGAAAAAGTTGATAATTATTTTCACTAATCCCAGTACTCAGTGTTCTCATTATATTAAAAGCATCGTCTGGTCGCCCTAAAAAATGTTTTTCTAATGTTTTTGGTTGAACGTACCAAGCTTCACCATTATCCTCGACTTGTAATAGTATTTTGCCGGCAAAAGTTGTTGACTCTTTCTCAACAACTGATGGCGTGTTGTTAATTATACCTCGAGTTGCAGCATCCAAATAACCTGTTTCTGACAAACCGTTTGCTTTCTGAAAAGAAACCAAAGCATTTCTTGTTAATTCACCAAAATACTCAGTTTCATTGTCAGGAGATCCATAAGAATCCGTTGAAACTAAAAAGCCTTGTTCATTTAAGTATTGTTGTAATCTTTTTACATCATCATCAATTAAATCGAATGAAAGATCTTTTTCAAAAGTAACTACTTTCTCATCCAATAAAACAGCTTCTTCTTCCACAACATCTTCTTCTGTTTCAACAGCTACATCCTCTGTTTCAGCTATTTCAGGATCAGAACCTTCCTCAGTTTCGGCTGCGTCATCAGTTTCATCAACGTTAGCCTCTTCCGTTGCTTGTTCATTGTCTTCAGTAGTAACTTCCTCCGTTTCGGTCGTGTCATCTGTCGATGAAGTTTCATCCTCAACATCTTCTACGGTATCTTCCTTGTTATTATGATCTTCACTAGATTCTCCCCAAGAACTGCTAGTAACAGTCGTAAATGTCCAAGTAGCACTATCAGAAATACCTGCATAACTATTAGAAGAACCATCATCGAAAGCTGTTGCGTCTATATGAACATAATACGTCGTGCCACCAGAAAGATCAGATGTCGGATTAATTGTAATTATTGTTGTTCCTGTTCCAGTTATATCAGACGTAACGTCAAAAGCCTCAATCTCAGCATCACTTGAATCATATAGGGTTATATCTCCTGATTCAGCATCTACATTTTCATCAAAGGTTATAACTAAATTCGAAGTAGTTGCTACATCTTCTTGCCCATTCGTAGGAGAAAGAGTACTCACGGTCGGACTAGTTTCGTCAGCCGCAGTAAAACTCCAACTTGTTTCGTCAGTAATTCCAGCGTAACTGTTTCCTGCTTCATCATCAAAAGCAGTTGCGTCTATTTGAACATAATAACTAGTTAATTCTACAAGATCAGCTGCTGGATTAATTGTAATAGCGGTACTTCCTGATCCAGAAATATCAGAAGTCACGTCAAATGTTTCAATCAAAGTATCATCAGATTTATAAAGTTTAATATTACCCGTTTCAGCGTCAACAGCTTCAGTAAAAGTTACAACAAGATCAGAGGTGGTAGCTACTGCAGGAGCATCGTCTACTGGAGAAAGTGTTTGAACTGTAGGATTAGCTGTATCAGCAGCTGCTTTATACCAATCAAGAGTATCCCCAGCATTACCCTGTCCACCATTACTTGATCCAACTACAACATCCAGATCAGAGTCCCCATCAATATCAATTACATCAACAGAATAAGCATTTGAAAAATTAGAATCGATTGTTCTCTTTGTAAAAGTTTCTGACCCATTATTATCAAACCACAACACATCAGCTCCAGCAGTATCTACAACAATCACGTCTAAATCAGAATCGCCATCTAAATCAGCTACGTTAACATCGTAAACATCACTAGAAGTTCCTACTGATTTTTCCGTAAACACACCTGATCCATTATTATCATACCAATTAACATTAGAACCATTCTCTGAACCAGCCACAATATCCAAATCAGAATCTCCATCCAGATTTGCCGCAACTATTCGCATACAAATACTAAAATCAGTATCAACAGCGGTTTTAGTAAAAACTTCAGATCCATCATTTGTAAATAATGCTATATCATTTCCTTGATTACATGCAACAAAATCAATTTCATTGTCCCCGTTAAAATCCCCCGTATCAATATGATAAGCAAAACTAAATCCAGTAGCAATAGTATTTCGAGTAAATGATTCTGACCCATTATTTTCATACCAAGCAACCTGACCATCACTATAATCAGTAACAGCAATATCTTCATCATTATCCTTATCAATATCCACAATATCAAAATCTATCTCTCCGGAAGTGCTAGCATTAATTTCCTTTTTAGTAAAACTTTCAGATCCATCGTTATCATACCAATATATCGTTGACCAGTTTGCAGCAATCACATCATAATCTCCATCTTCATCCAAATCATGAACTTTTAACCTCCTAGTATAAGAGAAAGAAGAATCAATCTCGACTTTAGTAAAATTTTCTGAGCCATCATTTCGATACCAAGTAATTTTATCATTATACTGATCACCAACAACCACATCAGTATCTCCATCTTCGTCTAAATCTATTGCATCAATTGTTAATGGTCGTAAATAAGTTGTGACCGTATCAACATCATTCTGAGTAAATTCAAGTGGCGCTGCCTGAACTGAAGAAAAAACACTAAAGTTCAGTGTTAAAAAAAACACAAACACAACAAATAATCTAAAAATTCTATTTAATTTACAGTTAAACATACTTAGAGAAATTTAATATTATATTGTTTCAATTATATCACAAAAAACACAACAGTTTAAGTGAATTATTGTGGGTATTTTTTGTTTAAGCAATAACGTAAAAGAGCCAAGCAATATGTTGCTTGGCTCTTTTTGGTTAGAGTTGTGAGTTAGTGACCGAAACCGATACCAGCGAAGGCATCCTTCAAGATCTTCAAACTCCTCAACCAGATAAAGAAATCATAGAAACCACGGACTTCCGTACCGTGAAGCTTTCCGACCGTTTCGTCCCAGGACTTCCCGCGACGAAGAAGAAGGGTCTTGATACCCTGTTTCCTGCACACAGACTGCACCTCTCGACGAAAATCCTCACTCTCGGCCTGGCAACAGGCACAAACCACGGTAAAGTGCTGCGACTCACGCTTTCGATCAGCAGAGAGAAACGTACAGTAGAACAACGTGCCTCTCTCCTTCTGTGTATCGATCATAATCCCCACTTCAGGGATCAACTTCGATCGAAGGATGACCAACTTCCTCTGAAATGGATCCTCCAAGTCAAAAGCTTCGAGCTGAGGACAATCCTGCAGGAACTCGTGAAAAGTTTTCATCTTCTTCCTCCTATCGTGAATGAATCTGTTCTTCCAAAATCCATAGAAACTAGTGCCCGAACCTGACACCCTCGAAAACCTCCTGCAAGATCTTCAACTTGCAGTAGAAGTCGAAGAATTCACGGAACGGCCAGATATCCACGCCATCAATGTAACCAAACTTCTCATCCCAGACCTCTCCTCGCCGCATGAGAACGGTTTTAATCCCATGCTCACGACAAGTTTTAGCCACAAGTTGCTTGAAGGGCTCTTGGAAAGAAGCCCACCATGTAGAAATCCCGTCACCCGTAACCCCATCTGGCTTTTCTGCGTCACTGGCCTGAATCGGACAACAGGCACACGCGATCGAAAAGTCCTGAGACAAAGTTTTTGCATCAACGGGAGACACGAATTGGACACTGAACATCGTGCCGTGCTTGTCCAGCGAATCGATCATGATCGCCATCTCAGGGATCCTCTTCGAACGAAGCAACACAAACCGCTTCACTCCGAGATGTTCCATTTCAATTGCCTCCAGTCCGGGGCAATCTACCAGAAATTCACGAAAATCTTTCATCGTCTTTCTCCTAGTGATGTTGTAAAAGGGTAAATCCCTCATAGATTACTAGAAACTAATAATCCATGAGGAACGGAGAAGTCGAACTGTCGACTTCTCCAAAATACGGGGACTTTAGTCCATGAGCAACTTTTCAAGCCCCGGCCCTAGTTGGACACGCTCATTGTCGGGTGCGTACTTGCCCGAGTCAAGCTTGATCTTGTCACAGACCTTAGCGCCGGCGACAATAGAACGAATCCAATCGTTCAGTTGACTATCGCGATCCATGGCTCGACGGATCGCGATGAACGCAATTGGCGTGATTTTCCAATGAACCCCCTCGTCAAACAAATGGCAAGTAAGGTTTCTTGACAAGACTCCCGCACAACTGCAATCCATAGCAAGACTGAAAAGGGCATCATCACCGACATAGCAACCTTTAAGAGGCTGCTGAGCACCACGAGTGTTGCAATCAATGACGTCATTAAGATTGCCCTCAAACAAATCAAGTTGTCGAGCAAACTGCTTAAGCACCAACTCGACGCACTCTTCAATAGCGGTCTCAAAATGCTTCAACTCACGAGTATTCAATGCCTGCATGGAATTCTCCTTTTCACTGTGAAAGCTCAGATTCAATTAAAACCATTATCAATTGAATAAAACACTATAACACTTTTTCACGTTTCAGTCAATTGTTCCCGACAATATAACGGGATTACGGATTTATTGATTTTGCGACTTTTAATGTAAAATTAAAGAGAATTGACAGAATCGTCAAATTTGCTATAATGCAAATGTAGTCGGAAATTATCGACAAATATGGATATAAATAAATTCTTATCAGAACTAGATCTAACAAAAAAAGAGGTAGACACTTACCTCTCTTGTTTGAGATTGGGGGCAACTGGCGTTAGCCAATTATCAAAAGAAACTGATATAAAAAGGACTACTCTTTACGATATACTAAGAAATCTCCAAGCAAAAAGACTAATTAACACAACAACAAAAGGAAAGAAGCAGCTGTTCTATCCAGAAGATCCTGAGAAGTTAGCAGATACACTTCGGGAAAAGCAACGGAAATTGAACGAGAACTTGCCTTTCTTAAAAAATCTATTCAATCAAGCAGGCTCACGAGCAAAAGTTCGGTATTACGAAGGGAAAACTGGACTTGAAGACGTTTATCGTGACACCTTGACCTGTACTGGAAACATTTCAGCTTTTGTGACTGAGGATATATTTAATTACCTAGGCGATGATTTTGGAGAAGAGTACCTTAAAAAAAGAACTAAAAATAATATTTTCGTCAGAGCTATCGGACCGGACACTCAGAAGGTAAAAGATCATAAGAAAAGCGACAGCAAAGAGTTTCGAAAGACTATACTTGTCCCAAAGAAAGAGTTCCCATTCACAATAGAGATGAATATTTACAACAATAAAGTAGCATATATGTCGTTCAAGGACGAAATAGGAGTTATCATCGAAAGTGCTGAAATTTCAAAAAATATGAAGTTATTATTCAAGTTGGCCTGGAAAGGCGCTAAAGGGCGTTAACCCTTGCCAAAATTACATAAACTTGATATAATTACGCTATCGAAAATCATATAATTTTACTTGAAATTATATTTTTTGTTTGGTATACTGTTTTCACAATATAATACTTATTATCCCATTTGTGGGTGGCTAGCTCAGTTGGTTAGAGCACTTCGTTTACACCGAAGGGGTCGGGAGTTCGAATCTTCCGCCACCCACCATGGGCGCGTAGCTCAGTCGGTTAGAGCGCAGCTCTGATAAAGCTGAGGTCGGAGGTTCGATTCCCCCCGCGCCCACCATGCCGAGGTAGCTCAGGGGTAGAGCAGTGGACTGAAAATCCTCGTGTCGGCGGTTCAAATCCGCCCCTCGGCACCACTCGACTCGTTTTTGTTGCACAAAACTCGCTCTCCTCGAGTCTGAGCAT
>JABHMO010000015.1 GCA_018693855.1 Candidatus Falkowiibacteriota bacterium | reverse complement strand
TAATCAACAACCGTCTTACTTGAAGATACTAAACTCGCAATTGTTAATTCAGGCAACTCATTTTCCGCCTTCTGAGTTAGTTTCTCAGTCATCTGCCAACCATCTTCAAAAAATGACCAACTTTGAGACTCTTTACTTTTCTCATAGTCAAATTCATCAATCACCTGCCCATCTGGATCTTTTAAGTAGACTGTCTCATTTGAATTATTAAGAGAAAGAGCGGTTGTCTCTCGTTGCAGCACAACATACCCACTTTGACTAACAACTAATGATTCATTAATTAAATAGTTTGTACCAGACGCGTCTTCCAAACTCCAACCTCGCAGATCAAGTGGCTCTATACCATAATTAAAAAGCTCAATCCATTCAGCATCATCAGAACCTTCCGGATTCGGAAGTAACTCATTTATTCTAATCTGCTCACTATATTGATAAGAAACTATCTCCTCTACTTGCTCAACAACCTCTTCAAGAACTTCCTCCTGTGTTTCTGCCGGTAACACAGTTGTTGGTTCTGGAGATTCTTCAGGAACAGTAGGCTCAACTGGTTCTTTTTGTTCAACAACTTCCTCGTCTAAGGGTTGCGTCTGTTGAAGAATATTTTGACCACCTTTTGTTACAACTTCAGTTTGTTCATAATTTTCCGCAACTAAGATTAACGATTTTCCCTTTTCAGGAGCAACTGACTGACTTTCTTGCCAATCGCCATAGATAACTGAATCCATCACTTGCCCATTTTGATCTTTTAGAATAATAACGTCACCAGAATTATTTAATCCTGATTTATCAAAAACCAAATAACCATACGCCCCTATTTCACCAAATAAAGTTGTTTTTTGTCCAGCTCCTTCCTCGAGAATCCAGCCTTCTAAATCAATACCTTGATCTGTTGAATTGTACAGCTCTATCCATTCTTTCTCACCTGTTTCAGGCGCTGACATGATTTCATTTATACGAATATCTCCTTCAACTGGGACGTAAGAGGTGCTAACCTCTGAAGTATCTTCGTCCTCAATAACTGGATCATCAGTCAACGCTTCTGAATCTTCATCGGCTTGATCTTCCACTAAAGGATCTTCTTCTTCATCGAGTTGATCATCCTCCACTTCGTCTACCTCTGATTCAACTGGAAGTTCTTCGGATGGTTCCTGTCCTTGCGAAACCATATCTGTCACCCAATTCAAACAGTTATCGTCTGGACAGTTAATTATTATGTATTGGTTTACATTACTATTTGACATATTATTGTTAATAATTGAACTTTCTGCCATTACACCTGTGATAGGCGTTAACAATAGACAGAATATTGATATAATAACTAATTTTTTCATAATTTTTGGTGAGGACCAACAATCGTCATCGATAAACCTAGGAATAGATGAAAATCGAAGGTCCTCGTTAATAATATATATCCAAACTAAGCTGTTGCTAAAATTTCCTGTTGTATAACTGGTAAGAACTCTTTTACATTATCTTCATTCTGTAACTCATCACAGATATACAGATAAGGGTACTTCTCAGCTTTTTCAACTAACTGCCACCTATCACTGACTGGAGCTTTCTTAATTATCTCTAACTTTTGAAACAACATCTCATCGTTATCAATTAAATTAATTCCAGTTTTAGGTTGCCATACTTTGTATCGTTGATTACCTTCAAACTCTTTTGCTTTTTCTTCAAATGACCAAATAATTTTTTCAGGAACTGAACGATTAACTTGTTCATTTTCCTTAAACAGATCAATTAATTGTTCAGCTGTATCAGCCTTTCTTTCAGCTTGCAAAGCGTTCATAACCTCCTTTGCAACTTCACCTTTCAGTTCACTGTAAACTTTTACAGGATCATCATTCTTTGGACTTAATCGAAACATCCAATGAAAGTAATTTGGCATAATAACATACGCTAAACTTTTAATGTCTCTTTTCACCTCAATAGTCTTCAAAGCATTAGTTAAAATGTTCAAGTAACTATCCGTCACAAATACATTCTTTTTCCCAATAATCAGACCTGAGTGAAAGTAAACCCCACCTTTTTGACGAAGAGGTTTGTCATACTTCTTTTTTGACCCAGAAGTTTGTCCCTGGGTTTTTTGTTTGTTTTCTTTTTTCATATGATTTATATAAACTTAGCTTGGATTAAATTGATAGATAAATGAGGCTAAATGAGGCTAAACGAGGCTAAACGAGGCTATACGAGGCTATTTAGAGGCTCAATTAGTCATCCTTTAATTCTAGACTTTGACGTGTTCTGTCAATTAAGTAGTTTGTTTTACGATTT
>JABHMO010000014.1 GCA_018693855.1 Candidatus Falkowiibacteriota bacterium | reverse complement strand
TGTCTGCAGTGATTGATCCAATGGCCCCGTGGATAGGTGCAAAAGATGCTAAAATTGTCATCGTTGAATTTGGTGATTTCAACTGTCCTTACTGTTTGCAAGAGATGCCAATATTGAAACAGGTTTTAGCGAAGTATAAAGATAAAGTCAAAATATCTTGGCGGAACTTTCCAACTACTCAGGCAAGTTCATTGGATTTTGCGTACGGCGCAGTTTGCGCTAATCGACAAGGCAAGTTCTGGGCATATCATGACACAATGTTTGCTAATCAAGGTCAGTACAGTGTTGGTAGTCTTGGTTCTGTTGCAACTGGATTAGGAATGGATCTTGAAACTTTTAATCGTTGTTTAGAAAATCCATTAACACAAGCAGAAGTTCGTAAAGACTATCTATTTGCATCTGATTATAATCTACAAGGAACTCCAACATTCTTTATTAATGGATTTAAGCTGCAAGGTATTGTTCCTTACGAAAGTTGGGAAAAAATTATTGATCAACTGTTAACAATTTATGAATAAATCAAAAATAGTTCAAATAAGATTACACGGTCGAGGTGGACAGGGGACTGTGACTGCTGCAGAGCTTTTAGCTGTGGCAGCTTTTTATCAGGGCAAAGAAGTTCAAGCTTTTCCAAATTTTGGTGTGGAACGTCGGGGTGCGCCAGTTGAGGCTTATGCTCGATTGTCAGATCAACCAATTAGAATTCGAGAACAAGTTTACGAACCTGATTTTGTAATTATCCAAGATCCTAGTTTGATCAGTCCGGGATCAAAAGTTTTGCAAGGAATTAACAAGGATGTTGTCGTTATAATTAATTCTGATGAAAAAGTTTATCCGGAAATAAAGACAGAAAAGGTTTTCTACATACCAGCGACTCAAATCGCGTTAGATATTATTGGAAAACCTTTCATTAATACAGCTCTAATCGGTGCTTTTGGTGCAATTAGTGGTCTAATCAATGAAAAAGCCCTAGAACAGGCAATTAGAGAGAAATTTGTTAGTAAACCTGATCTAATTGAAGTAAATGTTAAGGCAATGAAAGAAGCTTATAGTCAATTAAAATAATGAATCGCAAGTTTATAAAGTTAAAATTGAGGGTATTGAGTTGAAATTTAGGTAAGGAAGGTTAATTATTTGTGTACTAAATTAATTTAACTTTTGTCTCCTTAATCTCCTCAATTTTAACTTTATATCCTTAATATCCTCCATGTAAGTTGATTCTAATTTATAATAATAGTATGAAAATTAATATAACAGTAAAGCCAGGTACATCTAAAGAAGTGAAAACAGGCAATTGGCGAACGTATCAACCAATTATCGATCATGATAAATGTATTGCTTGTGGTACTTGCGCTCGGGTTTGTCCTGAAGGGTGCGTTTTTCCTGTTGGCGAAAAAGCACTGCAAGGCAAAGTGTTTTACGAAAAAGATCTAGATTACTGTAAAGGTTGTGGTATTTGTGCGGCAGAGTGTCCAGTTAAATGCATCGAAATGAAACTAGAAGAAAAATAACTTTTGACATTTAACCTTTGACATTTGACTTTTTGTCTGGAATTGAGTTAAGTCATTGTTATCTTAAAAATGCATTGAAAATAGCTAAGGAGCTGAGAGCGCAAGCGAACAGCGACGAAGCGGCTGACCGCCAGGTCAAAGTTAGGGCGGGCGGGTGGGGAGAAGTGTAAAAAATAAATTAAGTACACATTTATAGATAAAGTATGAAAAAATGTTTAGAGGGTTCCAATGCTATTGCTCATGTTGTGAATAGTTGTAAACCTGGGGTTGTTTCGGCTTATCCAATTACACCACAAACTCATATAGTAGAGGATTTATCAAAGCTAAATGCTGATGGTGAATCAGGTTTTGAATTTGTGCGAGCTGAAAGTGAGTTTGCTGCAGCTTCTATCGTTCTAGGTGCTAGCGCAACCGGTGTGAGATCATATACAGCCACTAGTTCGCAAGGACTTTTGTTAATGACTGAAGTTTTATTTACAATTGCAGGAATGCGATTACCAATGGTCATGACTTGTGCGAATCGAGCTGTAAGTGCACCGATCAATATTTGGAATGATCAACAAGATTCAATGACAGTCAGAGATTCTGGCTGGATTATGTTATATGCTGAAGATAATCAAGAAGCAGTTGATCTGCATCCGGTTGCATTTAAAGTTTCAGAACAGCTGCGTCTGCCAGTGATGATTAATGTTGACGGTTTCATCTTAACTCATACTTATCAAGGACTAGATATTCCAACGGCGAAAGAGCTGGCGGCTTTTTTACCAGAGTATGTTCCTCAAAAAGGACAGATTTTAGATGTTAAGAACCCTGTTAGTTTAGGATGTTTTGCTACGCCAAGTGATTATATGGAAATTAGAGAGGATCTTTATATTGATTTAAAGAATTCAACAAAAATATTGAAAAAAGAACTGGCTAATTATAAAAAGATGTTCAAGAGAGGTTCAAGTGAACTAGTTGAGTATTACGGAGATAAAAAAGCCAAAACAGTTTTTGTGGCAATGGGGAGTGTTGTCGGAACAATTAAAGATGCAGTTGATGAATTAAATGAAGAAGGAAAGAGTGTGGCCGTTGTTAAAGTAAAATGTTTTAGACCAATGCCAGAGGCAGAACTTCTTTCAAAGTTAACAAATGCTAAAAATATTGCTGTTGTAGATAAATCAATCTCACTTGGAAAAGAAGGCATACTTGCGACAGAGATAAAATCTATTTGTCGACAAAAAAATCAAAAAATTCAATCATTTATTACCGGTTTAGGCGGGAGAGATATTACAAAAAAGATGATAAAAGGTATTTACAAAAAAGTTTTATCAAAAGATAACAAAATTGTGTTTGTGAAAAAATAGTTATGAAAAGTTTCATTAAAATATTTGCAATGATCGTTTTGTTTTTTTGTTGTTTGCAATTTTTTAGTTTAATTACCATTAATACAGCTGTTGCTGCAGATGTTCGTGATATTACGGTAAAGCTCAATGTGCCTATAAATGGATTAGAAGGATTTGATCCGATACAGGAGGGGGATTGCGTTGGCGGAACTCTTCAAAAGTCTGATAATAAGGTCTCATGTTATTATGTGCCTTGGTTAGCTCAATATATTGATGCGCTTTATCGATATAGTGTTATTCTTGGTTCAGTAATTGCTGTGACAATCATGATTGTTGCTGGTGGTATGTACATGATGAGTGGTTTGAACGCAGCGTTGCGAGATAAAGCAAAGAAGATGATGGGCGGAGCAATTCTTGGATTAGTTTTACTTCTAGGTTCGTATGCTGTTCTAACTATTGTTAATCCAGATCTAACAAAACTCGAAGCAATTAGCATTGAAAAGGTAAAGGAAAAGAAAGTTCTTGCTCCACCAGAGTTGTGTTATCAAATTGCTGAAGATACTGATTACAAAAAATATTTTACAGCCAAAGGTTGGAGTAATACATCTGCTTGCGGTGAAGCGCATGCGATAGTATTAAGAGAACAGGGAGAAGCGGAGATAAAATTAGACGAAAACGCAAAATGTTATGGAAGTAAATGCGAGGTTGATAAAGTTTGCGTTAAACAGTCGTCTGTTAGTAATGTTTATCAGTGTATTTCAGCGTATACCGGTGGAATTGTTAAACCGATAACTGATCCCAAAGCCGCAAAAGAGTATTATTTAATGAAACTGTACTTAATCAAAGCTGGTACAAATACAGGGCAACAGATCGGAACTGTTTATGAAACAAACTCTGATCAGCAAAAACAAGTGCCATACAATTATTCAATTGCTAGATTGGCAACTGATGCTGGGTTTAGTGACTCAGATAGATTCTATTTCTACGCAAAGGTTCATGAGAACTATGCTGATAATGATGAGTACTTTTTAGATGCTGCTGGGAATGTTATTAGCGTTGCTTATAAAGATGGAGAAGTGAACTGCTGGACATATAAAAATTCTACAAAATATAAATCCAGAGGCTATGTTCAAGATGATTGTCAATGGATTAGGGGTGGAGATCTAAGAGGGAAGACTATTAATTTGGATTTGCGCAAAACCGTAACATACTATGATCCTATCGGAGACTCTGTTGAAGATGAAATAGCTGAAGGTATTTTAGGGTTATCTAGTTGGCATCCATTTGGGGATCTGTATTTCGGGAAAAATTATCAGGGTTCATCTGTTCAGTATGATAGACATCGCAATGTAACGTTAAATCTGAAAGAGATCAATCGAGATTAAAATATCTTAAATATGAAAAAACAATTTATTATAAAAATCGGGTTGGTTCTCTTTTTATTGTCAGTGTTTTTACCAAGTGCAGTTTCTGCTCAAGCTGATCTTCAGAAACCAGAACTTCTTGTTCCTCTGGGTGATTTTTCTGAGTTCAAAGATATCGATAAACGACAGTGCATAGGCCCTGATTATAAAGAAGGTGATCAATGTTATTATATTCCTTGGATTGCTCAATATGTGCAAGCAGCATATAAATATGGTTTAATTTTGGGTTCCGTGTTAGCTGTCACTATCTTTGTAATAAGTGGCGGTCTATATTTAACGAGTGGTTTGAATCCCTCCCTACAGCAAAAAGCAAAAGGTTATATGACTGGTGCGGTTTTAGGATTAACTCTGTTGCTTGGTGCTTATATGGTTTTGAGATTTATTAATCCAGATTTGATTGCCTTGCGACCATTAGAAGTACAGGTTTTGAAACGAAAAGAGATACCTGATCCATTTTGTTCAAATGTAGCAAAATCAGAATATTTTAGAGTTGAACGGTTGGCTGATGAAAGAGAAGCTGTTACATCTAACGCTGCTGAGTATTCTTCTGGTGGAGATAAATATATGCGTTGCGGTGTGAAGTATAATGTTGCGGTTCGTGAACAGCATCGAAAAAATATTTCTATGCCAGTTGGACAGACTTGTTTTGGTGATGTTTGTGAGGCAAAGAAGTACTGTAAGGATTTTGGTGGTTCTGCTCGATGCGTACCAGCCGTTTTGTACGGTGAGATAAAAAAAGCAAGCAGATTTAACGAAAGTGTCCTGAGTCATAGTTCAATTACGGAAACATTTGCCGATAGTTTGGAGATTGATAAATCAAGATTTTCATTGATACATAATGATGTTGGTTTCTGGAGTAATTCTGAAAAATTGCAGTCTGTCGATAATACTTATTTACCACAGAATTT
>JABHMO010000013.1 GCA_018693855.1 Candidatus Falkowiibacteriota bacterium | reverse complement strand
GTGCAGAAGAAGGGGAGAGTGCCTGATTCAAGTAAACGGATTATTCTCTGGGTAACTTTGCCAAAAGAAAAAGAAGATGAAAAAGGTTCAAACGTTTTGACTATTCAACAAGTTCAAGAGAAGATTGGGGTTGCTGAAACACTTTATTCAACAATTGCAGGATTGAAAGCACAATCAGGGATGAAAAGTTGGTTTTATGGTAGAGATGACATTTTCAGTTTTGAAATAGTTGCTAGTAAAGGTAAGATTGATTTTTATATCGTTGTACCTAAAAAGTTGCAAAGTTATGTTGAAGAACAGATTCACGCTCAGTATCCAAACGCTTATATTGAAGATATAGAAGATTACAACTTTTTCCAACCGAAATGTGTTGTTCAAGCAAAATCTTTATCTTTTGGAAAAGAGTCTTTCTTTCCAATTAAAACATACAAAAAATTTGATTCTGATCCATTGAATAGTCTTGTTAATGCTCTAAGTAAAATTAGAGAAGATGATGGTGCTGCTGTGCAGTTTGTAATGCGTCCAGTTGACAAGAGCTGGCGAAGTTTTGGTGTTTCTGTTGCGTCTCATATGCAACAAGGTAAAAAACTTAGCAAAGCTATTAAAGAAGCAAAAAGTGGATTTTTATCAGAGATGTTACATGATCTCAAACCGAAAAAAGAAGATGCTTCGCAGCCTGATGTGTATCGACTGTCTCCAATGGAAGAAGAGGTGGTGAAAGGTATTGAAGAGAAAGCCAGTAAAGCAGCTGTAGAGACAAATATTCGAATTGTTGTTAGCGCGAATGATAAGAATGAGCTGGATGAGTATTCAGATAATTTAACTAATGCTTTTACTCAATATAATGTTTATAACTATGGGAACGGTTTTGAATCTGAAAAGATGCGGTTGAATAAGGTTATGCATGACTTTATCCATAGAAATTTTACTGAAAAAAAGAAAATGGTTTTAAATACAGAAGAGTTAGCCAGTGTTTTTCATTTTCCAATCCCGCTTATTAATGAAACTCCAAATATCAATTGGCTTGAAGCGAAAAAAGCACCAGCTCCATTAAATACTCCGAAAGAAGGTGTCTATTTAGGTGAGAATTTGTATCGAGGTCGTCAAACACCTATTCATATGAAACGTGAAGATCGAGTTCGTCATATGTATGTGATTGGTATGACTGGTACTGGTAAAACTTATTTCACAGCTGGTATGGCAATGCAAGACATTGCTGCTGGTGAAGGTGTCTGTTTCATTGATCCTCATGGTAGTGATATTGAAGATATTCTGGCAAGAGTTCCAAAAGAACGAGCTGAGGACGTTATTTTCTTCGATCCGACAGATGTTGAGCGTCCTTTAGCGTTGAACATGCTTGAGTATGATGAAAATCATCCAGAGCAGAAAACTTTTGTTGTTAATGAAGTAATGAATATCTTTGATAAACTTTATGATTTGAAAGCAACTGGTGGTCCAATGTTTGAACAGTACTTCAAAAATGCTGCATATCTAATCTTAGATGATCCTTCTTCTGGTTCAACTTTGATGGAAATTCCAAAAGTATTGGCTGATGAAGAGTTTAGAAGAATGAAGTTAGCGAAATGTAAAACTCCACCTGTGAAAGATTTTTGGGAAAAGGAAGCTCTTAAAGCTGGTGGTGAGGCTTCATTACAGAATATGGTGCCATACATTACTAGTAAGTTAGCACCTTTTATTGCTAATGACATGATGCGTCCAATTATTTCTCAACAAAAAAGTTCGATCGATTTCAGAAAAGCTATGGATGAAGGGAAGATTATTTTGGTTAAATTGGCAAAAGGTAAGATTGGTGAGATTAATGCTCATCTACTCGGCATGATTATTGTGACAAAGATTCAGATGGCAGCTCTTTCTCGAGTTGATTTAGCAAAGGAAGAGAGAAAGGATTTCTATTTATATATTGATGAGTTCCAAAATGTGTTAACTGATAGTATCGAATCAATTCTTTCAGAAGCTCGAAAGTATCGTCTTGGTCTTGTAATTGCTCATCAGTACATCGGTCAGTTAGTAAAAAACAATGACACAAAGTTCAAAGACGCTATATTTGGTAATGTTGGAACAAAAGTTGCTTTTAGAATTGGTGTAGAAGATGGGGAACTTCTCGCGAAAGAGTTTGAACCAGTTTTTAGTGCGACAGATTTTCTAAATGCACCAGCTAGGAACTGTTTTATGAAACTTTTGATTGATGGTGCGAATCCTGCTGGGTTTAACATGATTACTCAGCCTCATGATACATTGCCTGGTGTTGCAAAATCCAATCCAGAATTAGCAAAAGCTATCAAAGAGTTATCCAGATTGAAATATGGTAAAGATCGTGAGATAATAGAGATGGAAGTCGCGCAACGTAAGGGTAAGCTAGATGATCCTAGGTAGAGCGCGAAAATTACAAATAGCAAAAAACAAATTACAAGCAAATTCTAAATTACAAATTGGAAACATAAAAGTAAATATGGAAGAACAAGTCCCGGTAGAACAAATTAAAGAAATTAAAGCGAATCCTATTTGGGTGACGGTTGTTATTGCAATTATTGTCGCTGTTGTCGTGGGTTCTGTTGTTTGTCTTGTTCAATCTTATAAATTTAGTAATTTAGAAAGAGATTTAAATACACAAATAACTGTTTTAGAAAATCAGGTTTTAGACATGCAAAAATTAGATGTTGAACTTGAACAAGAAAATGACTCAAATGACGATTGGACAATATACAATAATGAAGCTATGGGGTTATCGTTTTACGTAAAAGATGATTGGTCTTTTGATGCACCTGAAATTGATAAAGACAGCTTTTATCGAATTTGGGTTAAAGATGCAAACACCAACTCTCTCAAGTTTAGTTTTGGTGGTGTTCCAGGTACTGATTATTGGCCAGATGGCCATCCGGGAGAAATCGGTTCTTGTGCTTACGGAATTACGTCAATGGAACAATTTTGTGAAAATAATTGTGAACAAGTAAATTCTCACTTAGCTTACAAGTTGGCTCCTTCTTTTCATGGCGATTTTGGATATAGTGGGGAGATTTATACTGATTTAAGTGAGACTTATCCTTCTATTTGCTTTGAATTTCCTATTAATGGAATATTGAAAGAATCTGGCATAGAGTTTGGCCAGCTAAAGCTAGAAGATGGTAAAATAGCTGGGTATGATTTCGATAAAATTATTCAGATGATTGATAATCGTGAATACAGTGATGAAACTATGGAGCAAATAGATGATTTCTATAAAGTTTTAGATTCTATTAAATTGGTTCAATAATTGAAACAATAATGCTTATCTTTAAGAACAATTTACTTTAATAAAACAAAAACAAAAATACCAGGTTTTAGAGTCAAAGTTAGCCTCTTTAATGGCCTCCTTTGTCTCCTATAGCCTCCTTATAACCTATGTTTGGATTCTTCAAAAAACAAAAATCAAAACCAGCAGTACAAATCAAGAAAAAGGCACCTGCAAAAAAGCCAATTGAACAAAAAAGTAGTTCAGACCCAAAACCGCCAACACCAAATGAGGTGATGCAGGCTGTTTCTGATATCCAAAAACAGTTAGATAAACTAAAATTAGCCGTTTCTTCAGGAACTGTTAAGTCTGTTGATCCGAGTGACGCATCAGCAAGTGAGATTATTGATAGAACAATGGATGAATTGAAAGAAAAGGATGGAGTTGTTCAAAAAAGTGGTTTTGAGAAAGTTATAGAAGGTGTTTTTGATGGACAGAATATGGTTGGGGCAGATGGACAGGTTTACGATGTACCAGCAAACTATGCTTCAAAGTCAAAGTTGGTTGAGGGGGACATTCTAAAACTGACAATCAATAACATGGGATCATTTGTCTTCAAGCAGATTAAACCAATTGAACGTGTTCGTAAGGTAGGAACACTTGATCAAGATCCTCAAAATTTACAGTTCTTTGCTGTTGAAGGAAATCAAAAATGGAAACTTCTAACAGCAAGTGTGACTTATTTCAAAGGTGAACCAAGCGATGAGATCGTTTTCCTAATCCCAGCTGATGGTGAAAGCCGATGGGCAGCAGTTGAGAACATTGTCAGAGAATAAGATAAAATATAATAAAAAATCAGTTGTAAATAACTGTTTTTTTAATAGTTGAAATTACTGTATATATTTGATAAGATATGAAGGTACATATAACTTTATACTATTTTTAACTGTTTTAACTATTTAAACTTTTTCAACTTCCTTTTATGTCAATCGCCTTATACCGAAAATATCGTCCTCAAGCCTTCGGTGACGTAACAAATCAAAACCACATCAAGCTTACGCTGCAGAACGAGATTGAAAGTGACAAAATAGGTCATGCTTATCTTTTTTGTGGTCCAAGAGGAACGGGTAAGACAACTTTGGCTAGAATATTCTCAAAAACTGTAAACTGTTTAGATAAAAAGAATAATAATGAACCGTGTAATGGTTGTGACAGTTGTAATGAGATTAATGACGGTAAGTCAATGGATATTATTGAAATTGATGCAGCTTCTCATACTGGCGTGGATAATGTTCGTGAGAATATTATTAGTAATGCTAGGTTTACTCCAACAAGTCGAAAGTACAAGGTTTTTATCATTGACGAGGTGCACATGTTATCAATCTCAGCTTTCAATGCACTTCTGAAAATCCTTGAAGAACCGCCACAGTATGTAATTTTCATTTTAGCAACAACTGAGATTCATAAAGTTCCTAATACGATTATCTCTCGATGTCAAAGATTTGATTTCAAAAAGATTATCTTTAACGAACTAGTTGATAGACTCCGATGGATCTGTACACAAGAGGGTGTTAGTGTTGACGAAAAGG
>JABHMO010000012.1 GCA_018693855.1 Candidatus Falkowiibacteriota bacterium | reverse complement strand
CAGCTCTATTTTCATTGCGATTATGATTAGTTCTCTTTTTAGAGGGCAGTCGTCGCAAGTTGACGGTGAAAAAGTTTAACGCATTTTTTTTTATAACCAATTTCAAGAAAGTAATTATGGCTTCAGGAAATGCATTTACTTGGGGATCACTTGCTCCTCCTGTTAATGATGCGCTGCATCATTTAGGAGTAGATGCCCATGTGGGTTTTGACGTTTTGGTTACTTCGGTATTATTAATTGCATTAGCCATTTTTGGTGGTGCGAGATATCGAAAGTCAGCCATGGTTGAGCCAAACGGGAAGTTGGATTTTTCGACTTTCTTTGAGATTGTAATTGGTGGGATGTATTCGTTTTTTAAGGGATTTATCAGTGAAAAAGCAAAACCAATGTTTTTCTTATTTGGAAGTACTGCTCTTTTCATCTTGTTTAATAACTTAATAGGTTCTATCCCCGGATTTAATCCTCCTACTGACCAATTTAACGTTACAATCGTTCTGGGACTGATTATTTTTATTGCTACTCATATTGTAGGAATCTCTGTTCACGGTGGTTCATACATTAAGCAGTTTTTGGGGCCACTTTGGTGGTTATCCTGGTTGATATTCCCAATTGAACTTATCAGTCATCTTGTAAGGCCTCTATCACTTGCCTTACGTTTATTTGGAAACATCACAGGGGATCATGCCGTTGGTGCACAGTTCTTCTTATTGATTCCATTAATTATTCCTTTACCTTTCTTAGGTTTGGGAGTTTTTGTTGCATTTGTGCAGACATTTGTTTTTATTCTGTTATCCTTAGTTTATATACAGATGGCAATGTCACACGATCATTAATAATAGTTATTTAATTATAGAAGGAAAGATATGAAAAATTTAATTACAAAAATCAGTTTGATGCTTTTTGGTCTTTTAGTACCTGTTGCTGCTTTCGCTGAAACTGCAGCTACAGCTGGTGCAGATACTTACAAAAACTTAGGTTTGGCTCTTGGTGCTGGACTTGCTATCGGTATCGCAGTCATTGGTGGTGCTAATGGTCAAGGTAAAGCTGCTGCTGCTGCTTTGGAAGGAATCGGAAGAAATCCTGGTGCTGCTGACAAGCTTTTTGTCCCTATGATTATTGGTTTGGCTTTGATTGAATCACTAGTTATTTATGCTCTTTTGATTGCTTTCATGCTTTACGGAAAAATTTCCTAATCCTGGAAGTACTAAGAAAGAAAAAGATTTGATAAAGGCCGTTTTTAGATAATGATTCTAAAAACGGCCTTTTTTTTCGCCCTTTTTTTAAAACCTCACACCGATCTTATCTGGGAACGTCAGTAGTATCTTCCCCTTTGAAATAATCACGAAGACTACACCTATAATAATAAGCAGGAAAAGTTAAAGACCAGCTATGTGCATTTAATTAACCCTTGATCTATAAAGAAGCTGTTGTCCGTATTAGTCGTGCGCCACCTTTAGGCAATTAGTTTTTATAAAATTCGGATAATTAATCTGTATAGCAAGGAAGATCTTTGAAAAAAACCGGGATAGCAAACGTTCATTCCTGACCATTTTTTGAAAATTAAGTTCTATATCCTTCATATCATGTTCAATCAGCCCTTTTTCCATATCTGTGTAAATATATTGCTCAACTCGGTTACATATCACTGGGTAGCATTTTCATGAGTGTTTTTTTGAGTGTAAAGTTTGAATATGGCAACCCCAAAACCTTTTAATATCAACAATTTTTTTAAATCATGATTTTTTAAGCCCATTTCTCTAGGGTGGAGGGGAAAATAAACAATAAACAAGATGTACTTATTACTAGACAGAACTTAAATATATAGTGCTAGAAAGAATATAGCTAGCACCATATTTAATATTTCTGTCGAATTCACTGTTGGCACAATAAAAACAGAGACCTCTTGACAATCAGTCCATATTTAGTACCATAAAAGGACATATAAAACTTGCAATCTTTTAAAAAAGAGGCCCTCATGAGTATTTCAACCGACATCAGACCTGTTAGTTACTTGAAATCCAAATCAGCAGATCTATTAAAACAAATTAATGATACACACCGACCTGTCATTATCACTCAAAATGGTGAACCCAAGGCTGTTCTCCAAGATCCAACAAGTTATGAGAAAATGCGTAACGCTATTGGTTTATTGAAACTAATATCTCAAGGTGAAGAAGATATAAAAAACAAGAAAACCACAACCCAAGAAAATGTATTCAAAAAACTGGAATCTAAGCTGAAAAAGAGAAAAAATGTCTAACCGTTATAAAGTGATATGGTCAAAAACAGCAAAGTTAGATCTTGAAACAATAATTGAATATATTGCTGAGGATAGTATTACAAATGCACTTAACATCCTATCCAAGATAAAAACAAAGACATCTGTCTTGGTAAATTATCCCATGAGAGGTCGTATTGTTCCTGAACTCAAAGAATATAATATTTTACAATATCGTGAAATAATTTATAAACCTTGGAGGATCATATATAAGATAGCTGAAAACAAGGTTTATGTAGTATCAGTTATAGATGGAAGACGGAATGTTGAGGATGTATTATTGGATCGATTGATTAATCAAAAATAAAGTACCAACAAATTGTGTAACCCGAACTTTTTGCTACGCAAAAACTCGGGTTAGCATAGCGTTGGGTTTTTTCAAGTAGAATTATTCAATATATTCAGATAAAATGACAAACTGAATATTGACTTACAACTTGAATCTAGCTTTTACAGTAATCTTGAAGTGGAGGTAAATTATGAATTTACAAAATACACCAGTTAAAACTAAGCTTTTGGTTTCATTTGGAATAATTTGTGCGTTGTTCATTATCTCTGGTTATTTAGTTTTTAGCTACAACACTATTACTACTCAAAATTCACACAAAATTGCCGATGAGGTAATTCCTCATGTTATCAATTTTACAAAAATACAGAGAGATGTTGAACAGATTCAAAGCTGGCTAACAGATATATCTGCTACGAGAGCAGCAAAAGGCTACGATGATGGCTTTACGGAAGCAGATAAATATTATGAAGATGCGGTAACGCGTATACATCAAGCAATAAAAGACCATCAAAAATATGGTGACGAAGAAATGGTCTCTCTTTTAAAAGATATGCTTGCAAGCCTCGATGCTTATTATGCCATGGGGGAAAAAATGGCCAATGCATATATATCAGGAGGTCCAGCGCAGGGGAATCCCATGATGGAAAAATTTGACCCGTTTGCGGCAAAACTATCCTCCATCAATGAAAAACTTGTAAATGACCATAATAATGAGATGTTATCTCTTATTGATGCTCTTCAAGCAAATAGTAAAAAAACATCAATAACAGTCATTTTGTCAGTTGCGATTGCGATTTTACTGTCAATTGTAATAAGTCTACGACTGACAAAAGGTATTGTTGATCAACTTGGGGGAGAGCCTTATGAAATGGTCAGTATTGCTCAAAAGATAGCTGGAGGAGATTTACGCATAAGTTTTGGCAAGAGTAACCTGACAGGTCTTTACAAATCGTTAGCAGTAATGACCGAAAGCCTGCAAAAAATAGTTGTCAGTATTTACGACAGCAGTAATCAGTTGGCTGCGGCATCGGAGGAATTTTCCGCGACATCTTCTCAACTGGCTGGCGGTACAGAAAAATTATCACTTCAAGCAGACAATGTCGCTTCTGCTTCAGAAGAAATAATGACAAATATGAGTTCTGTTTCAGCTACAATGGAGCAGTCAGCTAGTAATATAAACATGGTGTCAGTAGCGGCAGAAAAAATTTCTTCAACTTTGACAGCTATTAAGCAACGTATAGAAAAAGCAAAAGATATTTCAGAATCTGCTGTTGTTCAAGCCCAAAATTCAACTCAAGGAATTAGCAAATTAGGACGGTCCGCAAGTAACATAGGCAATGTGACGGAGACAATTACTGCGATTTCGGACAAAACCAATCTTCTCGCACTTAATGCCACTATTGAAGCAGCCCGAGCAGGTGATGCAGGTAAAGGTTTTGCGGTCGTGGCCAATGAAGTTAAAGATCTCGCAAAACAGACAGTAGATGCCACTGTTGACATAAAAAAACAGATTAATGGTATGCAAAATATTACCGAAGAAACGATTTCAGATTTAGGACAAATTGGTGAAGTAATAAATGAAATAAGCGATGTTATTAAAACAGTTGCCATCGCTGTAGAAGAGCAATCAGTAGCAACTATTGAAATTACCACCAACATTTCTCAAACATCGAGTGGCATAGCAGAAGTCAATGAAAATGTTGCGCAAAGTACAGTTGCAATTTCAAGTATAACTCAAGATGTTTCAGGGGTTAGCAATGATTCGAGTGAAATTAACAAAAGTAGTAACACCATTAATGATAGTGCTTTAGAGTTATCAAGGCTTGCAAGTAATCTTAATAGTTTAGTTAATACTTTTAAGTTAAACAAAACCAATTCACCAATCAGTTCAATTTAGCTCACAGATCAACAACAGCAACCGAACAAGTCGTTTGAGGCCGAACACACCGCCGCGACTTCGTCGCTCTGGTGTATCGGCTCAACTCAGCGTTAGACAAAAAATATCAATGCCACGATCAGTGAATTATCAACTGCACGAAGAAATTATATCAGATAGTTTCAGATTTAACTGAAATAGAAAAAATCAAAAGATTCAACGACCTTTTGACAGTAGAATTAAAATCCGTTAGGAAGAAAAGAACAGGAGCTTTTTGGGAGGATCGTTACCATGCTATGTAATCCCCGATTAGATGGTGGTCTTTGTAACGCGGATCGAGTGGTTTTTCGTTAACAAGGATTTCAATAGTAGTCTGAAATTTGGACAGCTCTTTATGTTGCTTCTTAACCCGTTTGCAATCCTTCTTAAACTGTGTGGAGTAGTAAATAGTCAGCAATTTAGTTCCTCAAAGAGATCGCTTACATTATTCACTTGATGAAGATTTTTGCCGTCTTCAGACTCTTTGAGTGTTTTCTGTGTTAACTCATTTGGAATCCTTATTTCAAACGGGATACCTTGGTGTAAAGTGATTTGAGTTAGATACATGGCAATGGCTTCAGACATTGAAATGTGTAACTGACTTAGTATTCTTTGTGCTTCACGTTTAACTTCGAGGTTAATCCGAGCCTGAATTGTAGCTGATTTTTCCATTTTGGACCTCGATTTTAGAGTGTATTTACATATAACATACATTCAGCATACAGATTAAGATTTGCTTTTGCATGTATAGGCTTGTATCTAATTGATGTAATGTGTTAACAAGTTGCTGCAGCTGATGTTATGTGCGCAAAATGAAGTTTATAAATCAAACAGAAACATGAAGACAGATATAGATAAACTGACAGAACAAGAACTTATTAAGTTGAACCACAAGATTGTTGAAAGAATCAAGTTTCTACAATCTATGCATACCGAGATAGGCAACAAAATTGAGAAGTGCTGTAGTTTTAGAAAATACCTAATAAAGTAAGCTTACATTTTTGAGTATTTATGTTCAGGACGCCCCTGGGTGCCATAAGTCAATTCTTTTTTAATGATTTTCTCCTTGGCCAGGTATCTCAAATATCTTTGGATGGTTGCGATAGAAAGGCCAGTTTCCTTTGTCAACTCTTCTGCACTCTGAGAAAAAGGATTTTCATTGAATTTACTGATGATCCGATCCATGGTGATCTGCTGCATTCCTTTAGGAAGTTTCCTGGTAATACTTTGTGAAACTGTTTCATTAAGGATTAAAGCATCCAATGTTTGTTGTTCAAAGTCTTCACCCTGAAAGGCATTGTTAATTTGTAAAAATCGATCTAAAGCCTTTTTATACCGCTCATAAACACAAGGTTTGATGATATAATCAATCACTCCAAGTCTGAAAAAACGTTGGATCATTTGAGTTTCCTTGGCGGCTGTAACAGCAATGACATCAATGGATGTTTCTTTTTTACGAAGTTCCAGTAACAGTTGATAACCATCCATTTCAGGCATGTAAACATCCATAATAATCAGGTCAATTTTATTTTCTTTTAGTATTTTTAATGCTTCTTCACCATTTCGCACATCTGCTACAACACTGAAATTTGAATCTTTTTCGGTAAATTCTTTCCAAATTCCAGCGACGCGGAAATCATCTTCTGCGATTAACACTTGATATTGCTTCATTTGCTATCCTGATTTATGTACTTAATGTTGGAATAATAATTTCGAAGGTGGTACCGCCATTTGTTTTAAATTGTATGTTTCCACCCATACTAAATACGTGATTTTGAGTAATATAAAGTCCCATGCCTCTGTTTTGTTCTTTTTTGTTTTGTAATTTATTTAAATTTTCTACAAATGTATTAAATAGTTTATCGACTGAATCGAAATCATATATATTGCTATTCTTAAATCCATGTGGTTCTATACGGT
>JABHMO010000011.1 GCA_018693855.1 Candidatus Falkowiibacteriota bacterium | reverse complement strand
TCTATACAAATTTACAAATGTATTTAGATAAGCTTGTCTTAATACATTTGTAAATTTGTAACTTATGTGTAGTTTTGTATTCACAATTATGTTAAACAAATTATCGATAAAAGAAGCTCATGATGGGCTAGTTAAAAAAGATTTTACTTCAGTTGAACTGGCTAAAGCTTGTTTTGATTCGATTAGGGAGAAGGATGAGCAGGTGAACGCTTTTATTACGATTACTGAAGATAAGGCTTATCAGCAAGCTGAACTTGTTGATAAAAAGATAAATTCTGGTAAAGAGATTGGTCTGCTTGAAGGCATTCCAATTGCTATTAAAGATAATATTTTAGTTAAGGATGTGAAGGCAACTGCAGGGTCAAAGATTTTAGCAAACTACGTTGCTCCATATAACTCAACAGTTGTAAATAAATTGAAGAAGGCAGGAGCTGTTATAATTGGTAAAACAAATTTAGATGAGTTCGCAATGGGAGGATCTGGCGAAACTTCAAACTTCGGTCCAACAAAGAATCCTCATGATCTGACAAAAGTTCCTGGAGGATCATCAAGCGGTAGTGCTGCGAGCGTAGCAGCTGACGAAACAGTTTGTGCGATTGGTTCAGACACTGGAGGTTCAGTTCGATTGCCTGCTAGCTTTTGCGGTGTTGTTGGTCTGAAACCAACTTATGGGCGAGTTTCTCGACATGGATTGATGGCAATGGCTTCAAGCTTTGATGCTATTGGACCATTAACAAAAAATGTTAGTGACGCAGCTCTGTTACTCGAAACTATTTCAGGAATTGATAAGTTTGATAGTACAACTGTTGATCGAAAATTTAACTTTACTGAACATTTGAAAAGAGATATTAAAGGAATGAAAATAGGAATTCCTAAAGAGTATTTTAGTAAAGGAATAGATCCTCAGGTTGAAAAACAAGTAAAAGAAGCTGTTAAAAAGTTTGAGTTACTAGGTGCGCAGATTGTTGAAGTTAGTTTACCTATGACGAAGTACGCTCTGTCTTCTTACTATATATTAATGCCAGCAGAAGTTTCTTCAAATATGGCGCGTTATGACGGTGTGCGTTATGGCTATCGTGCAGATTCAGGAAATTTACTTGAGATGTATCTAAAAACAAGACGTGAAGGTTTAGGTGAAGAGGTCCGACGCCGAATAATGCTTGGTACATACGTTTTATCATCTGGATACTATGACGCTTATTACAAAAAAGCGCAGCAGGTAAGAGCGTTAATTAAACAGGATTTAGACAAAGTGTTCAAACTTGTAGACGTTCTCGTGGCTCCAACCTCTCCAACAGTGGCTTACGGTCTAGGTGAGAAGATGGATGATCCATTAACAATGTATCTGTCAGATATTTTTACTGTTAGCGCCAACGTTTCAGGTGTGCCAGCTATTTCAATTCCTTGCGGCAAGGTTAATGATTTGCCAGTCGGGTTGCAGATCATTGGGAACTATTTTGACGAAGCAAAAATTTTGAACTTGGCTTACCAATTTGAGAATAACTTAAAATAGTATGCAAGTAACTTGGGATTTTTCAATAATAGATTTAGTTGTGGTTCTGGCCGTTGTTTCAGTTATTGCATTTTGGGTTTTTGCGAAAATCTATTGGCAAAAATATCATTTTCCGACATCTGTTGATAAAAAGTTTGTGAAGAAAAGGTGGAAAGATATTGAACAACTTTTTAACCACAAAAAGGAGATGAACTATAAGCTGGCTGTGATTGAAGCTGATAAACTGTTTGATAATGTTTTAAAAGAGATGCATTTCCCAGGGAACACGATGGCGGAACGTTTGAAGATGGCTACTTATAAATTTCCTAAATTGAAAATAGTTTGGTGGGGACATAAAATGCGAAACCATATTGTTCATGACGTGAAATTTAGTTGTCGGTATGGTGAAACAAAAAAAGTTATCGGTAACTATAAACGCGGCTTGAAAGAGCTCAATGTATTGTGAGTTACGAATTACAAATTATTACAAATGTACGAATTAATGAGACAGGAAAAGAATTTGTGTATTTGTAATTATACGTAATTTGTAAGCTAAATGTTTTTTAGAAAAAATAAAAACAAATTTAAGACAGTTATTTATTGCATGATTGCTTTAGTGTTTTTTTGTTCTTCATTTCAAGCTCAGGCAGCTGACGATATAGAACCTTTGAAAAATGTTTATATTAAATACAAAAGAACGGGTTGGCAGACGTACGATTTCTACGCTTTAACTAATTTGAATGATAATAGTTCTCTTGGTTATGAATGGACTATAAATAATACAGACTCTTTTACCTCTCCGAATTTAAAATATTTTTTATCACAAGGTAATCATACTATCCGATTGAGAATTGAAGATCAGTATGGTAATACTAAATACGATAATATTAAATTAAGTGTTAGCTTTTGGTCATTGCAGAATAATTGGTTTTGGTGGTTTGTTTATCTGTTTGTTGTTTTGATAATGTTGTATTATTGGGTTGCGAAATTGATTTATTTGTTTAATAAACGCAAGCTATCTGATCATACAAGACACTTCTTCGCTTTCCTAGATGAACATGGTTGGGTCGAGAAAGTTATCTCTCATCATGTTAAAAAATAACATTTGACATTTAACGTTTGACATTTTCCGCCAGAGGCGGATCAGCCTTTGGCTGAAACATTTGACTACCATAAAGTCTTTGTTATGTGCTACGTGATTTGTGTTACGTGACTTATGTATATGATTCTTCGTTGGCTAATAAACGCCATCGGCCTATTGGCCATCGGTTACTTTGTTCCAGGGATTGAAGTTTCTGGATTATATTATGCATTAATTATTGTTGTTGTTTTTGGGTTAGTGAACGCTGTCATCGGACTTATCGTCAAAGCGATCACATTACCTATCAACATCATCACTCTTGGTGTTTCTAACTTGATCGTTAACGCAATTTTGTTCTACTTTGTCTCAACTTTCTTGCAAGGATTTGAGATCACGGTTTGGTGGGCAGCTTTGATTGGAGCGATTGTTTATACTTTTATTACAACGTTTAGTTCGTGGATGTATAAGGAGAGTTATATGCACTAGAGTAGAAAGTGGAAAGTAAAAAGTTGAAAGTATAAATTTGGGAAATATGAGCAATTCAGTTGAAAAGTTTGAGGATTTAATTACTTGGCAGAAAAGTAAAAGTTTATATTTGGGGATTTATAAGAAGTTTAAGGATAGCAGGGAGTTTTATTTCAAGGATCAAATCTGTAGAGCGTCCCTGTCAATTATGAATAATATTGCTGAGGGATTTGAACGTTTTTCTGTCAAAGAATATGTTAGGTTCTTATTTATTGCCAAAGGTTCGTGTGGTGAGGTTAGATCAATGCTAAATATCGCTGTTGAGTTACAGTTAGTAGATGAAAGTGAGTTTAAAAACTGGAATGAATTATCAATAGAAATTTCAAAATGCCTAGCGGGTATGATAAAATCTTTACAAAGGAAAATAATCTAACTTTCTACTTTTTACTTTTCACTTTTTACTAATATACTATGAAATTATTGAAAACTTTTGGGGAGAAAATGAATAACGTGCATTATGAAGAAAGGCATGCGGTGAGAGCGGTTGTT
>JABHMO010000010.1 GCA_018693855.1 Candidatus Falkowiibacteriota bacterium | reverse complement strand
TTTATAAAATTAATAAACAACGAGAAAATTTGGCAAGAGAAGTTGATGAATCTATTTTGGGTTCACTTGATAAGGTGATTCCGGGTGTGACTGAGTTGCGTTTGAGTAAGATAATTAAAAAGTTTATTGATTCAAAAGAACAGTTCAAGCAGAGTTATATACCTCAACTAGCACTAGAGATCGCTGTGGTTGATCTTACTTGTGAAGTTACAAGTACAGTCGTACCTCCTTCTCCAATCAAGGTAGAAACTCCAACTCCTGCGCAAACACCAGTAGTCGTGGAAAAAACCGTTCCAGAGCCTGCTGTAGCTGTTGCTGAGCCTGTTGAGACTGTGAATGAACCTCCAGCTGTGGCACAAGAGGCTGTTTCTCAAGAAGCGAAGGTTGTTGAGGAGGTAAAGGCAGAAATTCCAGTTGAAACTGAGAATAATCAGGTTGAATCAGCTCCTGCTGCACCAGTTGCAGGGTCTTCTGATCTATTACAAGTTTGGCCACAAATCATTGACAAATTGCAAAAAGAGCATTATAAGATATATATGTCCATTCGAATGTCGAAGCTTATATCCATTGAAAATAATGTTGTTATACTTGGGTTCAAGTTTGCATTACAAAAAGACAATATAGATGAGATGTCTAATCAAAATGATCTAAAAGATGTTATTAAAGAATTTACTGGTCAAGATGTCAAGATCGAAACAGCTCTTGATAGTACGCTAAATCAATCAGATTTTCAGAATGGCACAGGATCTGTGCAGGGTGAGGCTGATAGCAAGCCAAAAGACCAAGTTCAAGATTTAGCAGATGCGTTTGGTGGTGAGGTTGTTGAGGGTGTTTAGATATATGTTTTATTTTACATACGTACTAAAAAGTTTGAAAGATCAGAAGTTTTATATTGGTTGGACTGATAATTTAACAAATAGATTTGAAAAGCATAATAAAGGGCTTGTAAATGCAACTAAAACTAGGTTATCTTTTAAGATTGTTTATTACGAAGTTTGTTTATCGAAGGAAGGTGCTATTAAAAGAGAGAAACAATTGAAAACCGGTTTTGGAAGGGCATATTTAAAGCGTAGACTTAGTGTATAAATCAAAAATGCAAAGTTCGGGGATCGTCTAATGGTAGGACACTTGGTTCTGGTCCAAGTAATCTAGGTCCGATTCCTAGTCCCCGAGCTTTGTATTTTTGATGTGGGACACTTGGTTCCCTGCCCGCATTGCTACGCGAGCAAGCTCACTTGCAAAGCGTTGCAGGCGGGTGGTCCCGTTAATCTAGGTTCGATTCCTAGTCCCCGAGCAGTGACTTCTAATTTTAGCTAGGTTTTTACCCGGTCGAATGATCGGGCGATTCCTAGCTTGCCCCACTCCCGAGGTACGAGTGGGGTGGGGTCTCCGAGCTTTGTTTTTAAATGTTAGGTAATATATTTATATGCTATCTCAAATAGCAAAAGACAATTTAGAAAAAGATGAAAAAGTTTTAGGTCGAGAATGGTTGAAGACTTATAATAATTATTTTTCAGACGAGGAAAATATTCAGATTTTTATTAAGTCTGTAAAACCTTTTTTGCCGAATAAAGAGTTAAAGATTCTTTACGTTGGCTCAGCTTCAGGACTTTTAGGTGAAAAGTTAGTAGATTCTTTATGTAAAGGTGAATTAACTCTCGTTGATATTTCACAAAAACATTTAGATCAAAACAAAAATGATAAAACGAGAAAAATTTGTTGTGATTTATTGAATATGGATTTACATGAGAAATTTGATCTGATAATAATGAGAAGTTCTCTAGATTATTTTTCTTCTGAAAAATTGCAAGTTACTGTTTTGGAAATAATAAAAAATCATTTAGAAAAAGATGGACTGTTTATTAATCAGCCGGCGTATGTATCGAGTCTAAAAGATCGAGATATTTTAAGTGAAATTTATAATGAAACAGAGAAGATCGGAAATAGATATTTTCAATCAGCTGATTTAGATTCTATATATAGAAAGGCAGGTCTTGATAAGTTTAAGAAGATTGGAGCAGGGAAAGATCTTCTATTAACAGAAAAAGAACATATAGAAAGATATAAGATAGATAAAGAAGATATAGATAAAATACAGAAAATAATAGGCAAAGACTCTGATAGTGCACAGGTAACTGAGCATGGATATATTCTAAAATTCGAATTCCCTATATTTTTAGCAAGTTAGTTTATATACACAAGGAGGTCCCATGGCTGGAGAAATTGATGTTGATTTAAGGATGCCAACGGTTGAATCAATTTGTCGTGAGTGCCCAATTGGTCAAGTTCGTTGTCGTTTTTTACCAAAAGACACAGCTTGTGTTTTTCATCTGCGTTATGGAGAATGTCATCAAGGACCAGATCTTTTTGGGAATTTGAGTAAATATCCAACACCTCAGCTTTTAAGGTGTGTTGCATATTGGGGACATGAATGGGATCCTTTTTTTGCGACTGCGCTTTGGGGGCTAACACGAGAACAGTTGATCAAGAGAGCCGAACTTCTAAGAGATGCCTGGGATATTTGTTGCTAATTGGAAATACAAAAGATCTTACGATTAAGGTCTTTTTTGAATTCAAAAACCGAGCGTGTGTGCTCGGTTAGACGTGTGCTATGCTGTTACCAAAATCAACTTGAAGGAAGATTGCTTCAACTGCATTTGCGATTCCCGTGACTCTAGAGATACGAAGTTCGTCGTCATAAGGATCGTCTGGATTATCTGTCAGATTAAGCTCAAACATACTTTGACCGATTGAGTTTCGGTCAAGTCCGCCGGGTTTATCCATTGCGTGTTCAACAACTTCATGAGGAAGTTTTATTGTTTGAGAAAGAACTGGTAACAAATTCTCTGGACTATAGATGCCAACGACAGCTGTTAGCTCAAAGTACATGACGTCACCTAATCCTGAGATAAAATCAACCTGTTCAATCCCGGTTGCCATGCCTATAATCAGATCCGGCTTTTCAGATTTTCTTAGGGCGTATTCTGCTCGTTTGTGAGCTAGTTCGAGCAGCTTATGTCTGCCTTGAGGCGTAACCGGAGTTGGAATGATAGATTCTGTCTGTGAAATATCTGCCATCAATACAGTACCTAGAGCTGTTTTAATGGCTTCCAGTTCATCTTGATTTTTTGAAGCAAGAGCGATACGAAATGTCATGGCAGATCTCCTTATCAATTGAGCCAGGATGAAACAACTATGAAAGGTATCAAATTTAAATAAAACTGTCAACGATTCATTTAAAAGAAAAGCGCCCCAGCCAGGTTTGGCTGAGGGCGCTTTGTCGGTCGGTGGGGGGCTCAGAACGTGATGGTCTGCCCGTTGATCATGGGCGTGATCATTGGAGAGAAAATTATGTCCAGACCTGATGCGGTACCTTCCGCTTTGACGCGAATCAGTTGTGGGCTGATCCAGTCATTGGCGCGGCAAGCGCTGCTGTCGATCGTGACTCGTACTTCCTTGACGCCGCTTGATTGTGAGTCGGACGGTGTCAGGAAAAACAGATGGATGATGTCGAGCGTTGCCATGTACATTGTGTCGGTACTGAGGTTGAAGGTGGGGAGAACGGTTGAGATCATGGCCCAGCCATTTTCTACGTTCGAGTCACGTAGATAAAGCTTGACGGTGCCATAATTGTCTCCGTGCATCAGGCTGCATGATGAGTAGATGTCAAGGTTGATCTCATGGATGTTCAGGGTTTCGGGAGCTCTTGTCGTGAAAGAGAATTCCATGATCGGTGTTTCTTGACTTGGGACAGCTTCTCCGGTGATGTCGTATCCAGTGTTGTGCACTTGTAAGGGATAGGCCTCACCGTTCATGCAGGTGCAGACGTCATCGGCGCTGTCGCAACGTTGTCCATTCGGGATGTGCACGTAAATGCATTCCTCGCCACCACAGTTGTCCATGGTGCAGGCATCGTTGTCGTTGCATTGGTTCCTATCCCAGCAGAACCGATATGGGTTCTCCATGGGGCCGTAACATCCGCCTTTCCCGTCCGGAACATAGCAGCACTCGGGTTCCGGTTGCAACTCGACACCATCGTCGCAGATGCAGTCGGGGGGATTCTCTCCCTCGATGTAGTCCCATCTGTTGGGGGACCTGCAGACGCCATTGGAACGTGCCTCGCAACTGGAGCCGGCATCGAAACAGACTCTCTGAAGTTCCATCCAATTTGGCTCTCCGTCGAGACAGACGCAGTTCTCGGTGCCGTCTTCGCACAGGTTCCCGTGAGAGATCTGTTCGAAGTTACACCGATTGTTCTGACACGAGCTGTGCGAACACAGGTCGTCATCAAGGCATTGTTCATCCATCCAGCAGTCTGGATAGGGGTTGAACTCGTCCGAGACGCAGAAGCCGGTGCTGTCGTCGGTGACACAACACGATGGAGCTGGTGGCTTGGTGCCACAGAGGCATGCAGGAAGTGACGATTCATTGTACTCCCAGAATTCACTGGGTTCACAACCAGGTGCACAACCGCCGCCTACTTTGTCCCAGCATTGCACTGAGAGTTCCGGCGCCACTGGAGTGTCGTCGGGGTAGGGGTTGAACGAATTGGAAATGCAGTAGCCGCCACCTTTTTGCTGGTTGTCGACTGCCATGCAACAACTTGGAGTCGGCTTGACCGGTTCATGGTCGGCTGGACACTCGCAATCGGGGATGAAGTCGCTTCCGTTGGTGTAGATCCACCAATGGGGCGGTTCACAGCCCTGCTCATGACAGCCGTTTTGGTCGGCGCACCGAATCATGAAGTCGAGATTTTCATAGTCGACTTCGCATTCGCCCGTAGCCACGTTGTAACGCATGCCGTCGGGGCAGTCTGTCGGATCGGGCGGTTCTGGCAGGTTGACGCATTCGAAGCCGTTCCAGTACGCTGTGGTATCACAGGCTGGCAGACAACCAGCGTTGTAGATATACACGGTTCCAGGCAGGCAATACGAAGCCGGATCGATTTCGATGACATTGCATTCGGGATCCGCTACGCACGTGTTGGACAGCATGTTCAACAGTGTGCAGGGACCGCAGGTGATCTCTTCGGGGATCTCGACATCGTCCGGCACGCAGCCGTCGACATCCCAGTGAACGCCATCTTTACATATCGACGGGTCAACGCTGTTGCCAACGCATACGCCATCGATCTCCGTGGTGCTCGCCAAGTCGCATTCGACCGGCGAGGGCGTGCAGGAGGCGCAGAGCGCCAGTAGTAGGGTCAGGGTTACGATGATTTTGGCCATGGGTAAAAACCCTCCTTTCGGCCTGGTGTAAATTGAGGAGTGAAATCACTCCTTTGTCAAAAAGCATGACATAGAATTATAGCATAATTTAGATAAAATGTCAATGCGTAAATAGATAGTAGTAAGTAGAAAGTAGAGAGTAGAAGTATATCGAATCTTTTTTTGGCTAAAATTAGGTAATCGACTATTGACAGAACTATGAGATTTGGTAAAGTTAGCTCATTAAAAATAACTTTAAATTATGTTGGAAAATAATCCTGTAGAAAAAATTGTAAATCTTGATGAATTTGGTGAAAAGCCATTTTTTAAGAGAAAAAGCACAATTTGGGGTGCTGTTGTTGTGGTTATTCTACTGATTTTAGTTGGTAGCGCTATTGCGAAAAATGGTAACCAAGAAGAAATAGTTAATGATCCTATTGCAAAACAAGTTGAAACTTTAACTGTTGGAGATAATACACTGAACAACTTTATTCAATCAGTTGGTGTTGTGAAACCAGAAACTCAGATTGATGTGGTTGCATTAACAAGAGGAACAGTGGAAGGTGTCTTTGTGAATGAAGGCGATCAAATCTTGGCTTATACGACAGTTGGTCGTCTGTATGATGGTTCAACTATTGCTTCATATAATACTGCAACAAACGCTGTAACTAATGCTCACGTAAGTTATAGCTCAACAGATGCAGTTACTCAGGAATCAGTTGCTCAAGCAGAGCTAGGCGTTGAGTCTGCTCAGATTGCTTATGATAATGCGTTGGCTAATTTTGAGAATTCAACACAGATTAGGGATAATAGTAATGATGACTTGATGGATAATGCGGTGATTAGTTATGGTGGATTTATGAATAATGCTTATTCTGCTCTTGATCAAGTAGATTACTTATTGAAAATTGAGGGGAATCGGCAGTTGTCTGGTGTAGGAACTGTTTTGGGTTTGAAAAATCCACAAGCAATGAACGATGCACCTGTTTTATATTGGAATGCGAAAACAAAATATAATAGTATTCAAGGAAATGGTGTTAACATTGATAATGTTGAGGTTGTTATGGATGATATCATTGAAATGTTTTTAAGCCTGAAGGAGTTAGTTGATCTTACAATTGTGATAATTGATAATACTCCAACAAATACCAACTTTACTTCTACACAATTAAATGCGCAGAAAACAGCATTCTCAGCATTGAGAAATCAAGTGGTCTCACAAACATCTCAAGCTTTGACAACTTTAAGTAGTATACAAAACATCCCATTTTCAAATAATCAAAGCAATCTTGGACTGCAGCAAGCAGTTGATAGTGCGAAGAAGCAACTTGAAATGGCTCAGGTTTCACTTGAAAATGCAAAGCAAAGTCGAGATCTTCAGTTAAATTCAGCTAAATCAGCTCTTGATGGCGCGAATGGTCAGTTAGCTTTAGCTCAAAATCAATTAAGTTATTTAACACTGAGATCTTCAATTAGCGGTACAGTTACATCTGTAACAGTTGAACCGGGAGACCAGATCAATCCTGGGCAAGCATTCGCAACTGTTGCTAATACAAACATGATGAAGGTAGAACTAGATCTACCTGTTTCAGAAGCTGCTAAAATCCTTCCAGGACAAACAGCATTTATCGATGGTGATCTGAATGGTTTTGTTCACCGAGTTTATCCTGCAGCAGATCCAGTAACTAAGAAAGTTAGAGTAGAAGTTATTTATGATAATGCAAATCAAGATTTAATCGCTGAAACATATGTGGACGTTGATATCGTTGCAGAGACTGAAACAGATTCTACTCAAACAACATTCTTCGTTCCGCTAAAATCTGTAACAATCGGTCAGAGTGAAAGCTATGTATTCATTGTTGACTCAGAAAATAAAGCACAAAAAATCCCAGTTATCATCGGCCAAATAATGGAAGACAAAATCGAAATCGTTGAAGGACTTCGGTTAGATGATAAGTTAATTATTGATGGTAATAAATGGTTGCAAGGAGGGGAGAGTGTAGACATTTTATCAAAGTAAGGTGAATACGTGAGGTACTGATTTTTACTGATTTACTGAATACTAAGAGTTATCAGTAAATCATGTATAAATCACGTAAATCAAGTATTAAAAATGCGCATCTATGCAAATCAACGACGATAGACAAACTCCAGAATATAACGAAATGTTAGATAAAGTTTACGAAAAAGAACGTAAAGGTTTCTTTGGGTTTTTTATTGAAAAATATCGACTTGTTTATTTATTGGTTGGGATTATCTTTTTAGCTGGATTATTCGCTATCTTTACAATGCCAAAAGAATCAGAACCTGAAATTGCGATTCCTTACGCAATGGTAAACACAATGTATCCAGGAGCTAATCCGGAAGACGTAGAACAATTTGTGACTGATAAGATAGAAGAGAAAATTGAAAACCTTGATGAATTGAAAACTTATACTTCTAGTTCTAATGTAGGACTTTCTTCAATCTTTGTAGAGTTTTCAGCTGAGGCTGATATAGATAAGAGTATTCAAGAGTTGAAAGACGTTGTTGATAGTGCTAAATCTTCAATTGCTGACGAAGCTGAAGATCCTGTTGTGACTGAGTTAAACATTGCTGACTATCCAATTCTTACATACAGTCTGTTTGGTGATTTTTCTGATTCTCAATTAAAAAATTATGCTGATATAGTTCAAAGTAAACTTGAAGGAATCTCAGGTGTTTCAAGAGTTCCTATCTTGGGTGGCGTTGAACGAGAGTTTCAAGTTCTACTTGATCAAAAAAAGATCGCTTCTTATAAATTATCAGTTTCTCAAATAGTATCTGCTATCTCAAGTTCAAATATAAATATTCCAAGTGGAAGTATTGAGATTGATGATTATCAGTATAATGTTAGAGTTAAAGGTCAATTTGAAAAAATCACTGATCTTGGTGATGTGGTCGTGACTAATTATAAGAATACGCCAATCTTTCTTCGTGATGTAGCTGAAGTGGCTGATACTTATAAAGATGTAAAAACGCAGTCTTTAATAGGTTTTGCTGGTGGATTTTCACAAAATGCAATTTCGCTTCAGATCTATATTAAAACTGGTGGTAATATTATTGAAACTGTAAATGATGCAGAAGAGATTGTTAGTAGTTTGAATAATAGTAATCAGTTTCCAACAGGTTTAGAGATTCTGAAAACAAATGATAATGCACAGTTTATTTTGGACGATATAAGAACACTTGGTAAAAGTGGTTTACAGACAATGATCTTAATTGTTCTGTTTTTGTTTGCTGTGCTTGGTATAAGAGGTGCTATGATCACTGGTTTTTCTGTACCGATTGCCTTCTTTGTCGCTTTTGCTGTTTTGAATGGTATGGGCATGACAATCAATGGGATTGTTCTGTTTTCACTTGTACTTTCTCTGGGGTTAATGGTTGATAACTCGATTATTGTAATGGAAGGTATTACTGAATATATAACAACTCATAATAAATCTCCTAAACAGGCGTCTTTATTGGCTATTTGGAACTATCGTTGGCCAATTATCTCAGGAACAATGACAACTGTTTGTGCTTTCGCTCCGATGTTACTTGTTTCAGGAATAATGGGGGAGTATATTGGAATTATTCCAAAAACAGTTTCTGTAACGTTGATTGCTTCTCTGTTTACTGCTTTAATTATTATTCCAACTTTAGCTGCTAGGAAATATAAAAAGATTAATGGGAACAATGGTGAAACAACTAAAAAACATCGATCAGTTAAAATTAATCAATACTTAGAAAAATTAAAAGTTAAATACATTGCATTTCTAAAAAATATTTTACCTCACAAAAAGAAACGAAGACGGATGATCGGATTAGCTTTTGGTTTGTTTTTGATCGTTTCGTTGTTGCCGATTGTTGGTCTTGTTAAGGTTGAGATGTTCCCAAGCTTTGATATTGACTATTTTGTTGTTAATGTAAAGTTACCGGATGGCGCTGTGCTTGATAGTACATTAGCCGTTGCGAATGAAGCTGAAAAATTAATTCTTGAAATTCCTGAATTAGAAAACTATGTATTGAATGCTGGCGCAGGTTTTAGTTTCCAAGGTGGATCTGCTTCATCAGAGAACTTAGCAAATTTCACAGTTAACTTATCTGCAACAGACGATAGAGATAGGAAGAGTTATGAAATCACCGAAGAACTTCGACCTAAGTTAGAAAGTATTCCAGGTGGTGATATAACTATTGAAGAGCTAAGTGGTGGACCTCCAACAGGTCAGCCAGTTGACGTTAGAATTTATGGTAAGGATTTAGCTGTTTTAGCTGAGGTTTCAGATCAGTATAAAAATATTTTAGAAAATATAAACGGCACACTTAATGTTGATGATACATTAGAAGAATCAACAGGTGAAGTCGTATACTATATAGACAGAGATAAAGCGAAACTATACGGACTTGATAGTGCTACGATTGCTTTAAGTATTCGTCAATCAGTTTACGGTGCTCAGTCATCGACCGTTTCAGTTGACGGTGATGATATTGATATTACTGTGAAGTATCGATCAGATAATCTGCAAAACGTTGATGATCTATCAAATATAATGATCCCAACGTTTAGTGGGCAGAATGTTTTATTATCAGAAGTTGCGACTGTTTCATTTGAACCGTCAGTTCGATCAATCAGTCATTATGAAGGTGAGCGAGTTGTTCGGGTTACTTCTGCGGTTAGTAAGACAGGAAACGTTCGTGAGATTATAACTGAATTTAACAGTAAAATAGAACAGATTGCTCTTCCTGAAGGGTATACGATGGAAATTGGTGGTGAAACGGAAGATATTCAAAAATCATACACTGAAATGTTCTTATCAATGATTTTAGCTGTGCTTTTAATCTTCATTATTCTAGTATTACAGTTCAACTCATATAAACAACCATTCATAATTATTTTCGCGTTACCATTGGCAATCATTGGTGCGATTGTTGGATTATTGATTATGCGGTTACCGTTCAGTATCCCAGCTTTCATTGGAATTGTTGCTTTGAGTGGAATTGTTGTTAATGACGCAATTGTTTTAATTGATAGAATTAACAAAAATCTCGCACGAGGCGTTAGATTTATTGACGGAATTATTGAAGCTGGAATTGCTCGAATGAAACCTATCTTTTTAACCTCTGCAACGACGATTGCTGGTATTTTCCCATTAACATTTACAAACGAGATGTGGCGAGGACTTGGTTTCTCTGTGATCTTCGGATTACTTTTTGCAACAGTTTTAACACTTGTCTTCGTCCCAATCCTTTATGCAGGTTTTTGCCGGAAAGATTATGATAAAAGTAAAATAAAAGATTAACTTTATATATAAGGAGGTTTGATGAATCATCGAATCAGGGCTGGTAGCTATGTTCTTTGGAACTTTGAGAATGCTTCAGCGAAACGATTTGCTCTTAGCTTTGATCATACTCAGACGACCGAAATTTTGATTGATCACGTAATTCTTGATAAAGAAGGGAATACAACGATCTGCTATTTCAAAATTCGAGAATTGAACATCATGATTGGCATCGCTGCTAATCTATTCATTCAACGTGCTACGTTTAAGGTCAGAGAAATGCTCTGACCTTTTGTTTTTTTGACAATCATGTTATCTTATGCTATAATTCCTTTTGTATGATAATCATTTCTACAAAACTAAACAATAATAATAACCAGTTCCCGCTGGCCTAAGTTTAGTTTGTAGTAAAATTAAACAAAAAGCCAGCTAGCCAGCTGGTATTTTTTATTGTGGTGAATTGGGAACATGGGAAAGTGGCCTTCGAGGCTCTAAGGAGCCCTTAGGCTCTCGAAGAGAAAGAGGTTAGGTTTATGGTCAATTTGTTCCATGGTAATGGTAATATGGTTAACTCGGTTAACTTGATTAACCGATTAACTGCGATTCTCTGCGACTATTTATCATCCCCCTGTCATTTCGACTGGAGCGTAGCGAACGGGAGAAATCTGTTATGCGACTAAATTGATTATTATTTTATATTTGTGATTTGGATTTTGAGATTTGTTTGTTATTTGCTGCTTGTTATTTGGAACTTAACTATTTCGGGGTAGTATAATTGGTAAAACACCGCCCTGTTAAGGCGTGAGATGTGGGTTCGAGCCCCACCCCCGGAGCCAAAAGTCACTTATCTTTATTGATAGGTGGTTTTTTGTTCAAAATTACCTTCTATTGACAGATAATAACATCCTTGCTATACTTAGCGTCTTATACATGATCAGTGATTTACATTGATCGACTCGAATCTTTCTGCGTCATAGTGTGACTCTGAAGAATATTGAGTCACACAATTTATTATGACAGAAGAAAAACAACCAACAGGTCGTTTTAGCGACCTTGGGATAGAAAAGAAATTGCTTACTATCCTCTCAAAGAAGGGATTTGAAATCCCAACTCCAATTCAACATCAAATTATTCCGGGCGCGTTAGACGGAAAAGACGTTGTCGGTATCGCTCAAACAGGGACAGGAAAAACCCTAGCTTTTGGTATTCCAATGATTGAGCGTTTAATGAAAGATAAAGGTCAAGGTCTAGTTGTTGTTCCAACTCGTGAACTAGCTCTTCAAGTTGAAAAAGCAATCGTTCAGATTGGCTCAGCTTTTGGACTGCGAACAGTTGTTGTTATTGGAGGTGTTTCTCAACACAATCAAGTTAGATCACTTCGAAACAATCCTCACATTGTTATCGCAACTCCAGGACGACTGGCTGATCTGATGCAACAAGGCGTTTATAATCTTAGTAAAGTAAATGTAATTACACTTGATGAAGCTGACCGAATGCTAGACGTTGGTTTTCTACCGGAAATCAAACGTATTCTAAGCGCAGCTCCACCAAAAAGACAAACAATGCTGTTCTCAGCAACTATGCCAAGAGCGATCTCTGAACTAGCAAGTTCATTTATGAAACTGCCTATTCGGATTGAGATCGCACCACAAGGAACTTCATCTGAACTTGTAGAACAAGAAGTGTTTGTTGTTTCAAAAATGGATAAGATGAGATTACTGGATTCTGTTTTAAACGAGTACAAAGATCAAAAAGTCCTAATTTTTTCAAGAACAAAATACGGAGCAAAACGAATTGCTCGAGATGTTCGAGGAATGAAACATAGCGCAACAGAAATTCATTCTAATAGATCTCAAAATCAAAGAGAGATAGCGCTTAATGGTTTTTCAACTGGTAAGTTCAAAGTAATGGTTGCAACTGATATTGCAGCTCGTGGAATTGATGTGAAGGATATCTCACTTGTAATTAATTTTGATCTACCTGACTGTTTAGAGGATTATGTTCATAGAATTGGTAGAACAGGTCGAGCTGGGAAATACGGAAAAGCTGTTTCATTTGTAACTCAAGGTGAAAAATATAATGTTAGACGAATTGAAAAATTGATTCATAAAACTTTACCAATACTCGATCTACCAACTTTGCCTGCGGCAAGACCAAAGGTTCTAGAAGAAAGACCTGGTTATTCAGGCAGATCAAACCGATCTTCAGGTAGAAGTGATAGATCTTCTTCAAGAGATAGACGGCCATCTGGTGGTGGAGGGAGAGGGGCTCGTTTTGGTGATAGAACTAGATCACCTAGACCTCAGGGAAGAGCAGGAGGAGGAAGACCTTCTCGTTTCAGCGAAAGACCTAGCTCATCTAGACCTAGTTCAAGCAGACCTCAGAGAAAATCTGAAGGAAGAGATGATGACATGAAAACTTTTCATCCAAAATCAGGTGTTAGCCGAATTAGAAATACACGTGGTAGATTTGATCCTCGTTCACTGAATTCATTTGAAGGTGAGAAGAGACATTCTCGACCAAAAGGTAAGTTTGATCCTCGTCCAGATAGAGGTGAAGAAAGTGAATCAAGACCTTTCAAACCAAAAGGAAAGTTCGGTAGTAGATCAAAGGCTGCAAAAGGTAAGAAAACTTATTCTAGACCAAAAGGCAAATTTCCAGGTAAACCAAAAAGCTCAAGACCAAAAACAGGTTTTGGCGGAAAACCTAGAAAGTTTGCTGGAAAAAAGAAATTTTCTAAATAAAGATATGAAACACTCACTTTTTAGTGGGTGTTTTGATGAGATTTACATTTTATAAAACAGTAGTATAATATAATCATGAATAAAAAAGTATTCAAAATAACAGTAATTATCTTGATATCAGGCGCAATATTGTGGCTGGCATATTTTATGTCGCCATTTTCAAGTAGGGGAATGAGTAAGGCAGAGATAGAGGTTCGGAGGCAGCAATATATTAAGATAAATGAGTTAATTAACACAAGAAAACAAGCTCAGGCCGTTATTGATGATACTGACGATCCGTTTGGTGATGATGGGATTGTTCGTGTTTTATTGATTGGACTTGATAGTCGAGTTGGGCAGGAAAACGGTCATTGTGATGCTATTCAGTTTATTGACGTTAATTTGAATAATAATAGTGTTCAGATAACAGCTGTTCCTCGTGGAACCTATTCACCTCTACCAGGATCAGGACATCTGCCTAGTGATTACTATGTATCAAAATCTTGTGAGATTGGTGGATTAGAATATGGAATAAATCAAATGGAACGTATTGCTGAGAAGAAAGCAGATTACGTTGTTTTAGTTGGATTTTCTGAGGTGATTGGTATTCTTCGAAAATTGAATTTACCAGCGACTGAAACTCTGCAATGGCTGCGACATCGACAAGGTTACGGAGTAGGGGAACCACAGCGAGCTCATAACCATTCGACTTTCATTAAACAGCAGATGTTAAAATTTCTACCGGACGAAAAATCTAAATTAGATATAGCTTGGCAGTATTTAGTTTACAAACTGTTAAATACTGATATGTCGTTTAGTGAGGCGAGAATTGTAATTGATAAACTTATAATGATGGACTTGGCTGATAATCCTAACAAAATTACTTTGGAAATGAGACCGAATTATAAGTTGGTTGAGATTGTTGAAGATGAAGTGAGTCAGAAAGGGGAGGGAAAGGAAGATGGAATAGAAGAGAAAGACGTTGAGCCGATAGATCCTGAAGATATTGTTGAAATTAATGGCAAGATGTATCAAAAAGTTTATTATGATATTTTGGATATAAAATATGATGAAGAGATTGTTGATGAGTATTTATTGCGAATGCTTAATCCGATAAAAGACAGACTTGATCCTGATGACTACGGTGATATTACGGATCAAGAAGCTCAGGACAGAGTGATTGATTCTATAAAAGAGGGAATGAAAAATGATCTGACAGTTGCTTGGTTGTATGATAATAATGTTTGGTATCAGATAGATGATAAGTCTGATAGATTAAATTATCAATATCAAATAGTTGAAAAATATTTAGACACAGTTGATAATTCATTTGAAAAAGAATCTATCATTACAGATTACATACTTGAGATGGAGTATTTGAATGCGCATGATTTTGTTGAAAAGGGGAGAGCTTTACTTGAATTAGTTGTCTTTGATTAATGAAAAAAAATATACTAAAAGTGGGAACACAAGATCTTGTGTTCCCACTTTGTATATTAGATGATTTTTGTTTATTATATTTTATTATAGATAGATAAAGCTTGCTTAACAGTCTTACCATCAAGAGTAATTGCAGAGATGGCATTGCTCATTTTGACTGCTTTATCTAGCGGTTTTTGATGGATGTTTCGTCCGGTTGCATTACCATGAGCTTTGCTAATGTGGATCTGGTCGTGAAGTTCTTGGAAAAACTGTTTAGGTGCTTTTGATGCACCGCCAGCGCAGATAACTTTTGATCGGCCAGCACTGATTACTGCTTCTTTGAAAATCTCGGCAGATTTTTTACCTTTTTTGATTGGATAGTTAACTTTTATGAAATCTGCTCCAAGTGCTGATCCGACAGCTGTTGCTCCAGCAATAATCTGAGGATCCTTTTCATCTTTAACAGCTTTTCCTCTTGGATAGATCCAGAGTACGACAATCAGTCCATTGTCATGAGCTTTCTCAACAATCTTACTGACAGTTCTCATCATTTGTGGTTCAAACTCACTTCCAATATAGAGAGTGTATCCAACTCCAAGAATTTTCAGTTTTGATTCTTTCTGAAATTCAAGTACATCATCAACGTCATTTAGAAGTGAACTGTATGGATCTTTCTGTTTAGTTTTAACAAGGTTCGTTTTACTGTTCAGTTTTATCAGGTAAGGGACTTTCTTGTAGTCCATTCCATATTTAGCAATTAGTCCAAGTTGAGTCGCAAAGACTCCTATATTTGCTTGATCAGCAATTCGGAATAGATGTTCTGGATCAGCATCATCTTTTGCTATACCTTTACCAACAAAATCGTAATTAAGATGCTCAACTCTCTGATCTCCAGCAAAAAGCATCAGGTTGCCAGTCCTTTTTGTTATCTCAAGATAATTCTTCTTATATCGAGCTCTCATTTTTGGTGGGATATCAAGTGGAGCTTTCATCTCTTTTTTCGTAATTTTTTTCATAGTATTAAAAAGTAGTGAGTAGTAAATAGATAGTACTATTATAGCAAAAAATGCCAAAAAGAAAAAATGGAGATTAACACTCCATTTTTTTCTTGAATTATCCACTTTATTTATTGGCTTGTTTTAATCGCTGTTCTTCTTTTCGTAGTTTTATCTGAATGTTTTTGACATCGTTCTTTAAATTCTTTGCTTCTCCTTTATTGAATAGCCGTCCCCAAAAACTGATCTTATCAAGTTTTTGTTTTGCTTCTGCTAATTCTGATTTAGCATCTTCAACGTTCTTTTGAAGTTCTGCTTGTGATTCTTCATTTTTTTCTTCTGTTCTTATTTTATCTATCGCTTCTTGCCAGCGTTTATTACCAGATTTATTACTAACGGTAGTGTCTCCCATTCCATCAGTTGGTGGTGGCGGAACTTCTATGTTTTTAGCGTTTTCATCAATGATTATTGCTTCATCAAGTTTTGCTTCTTCTTCGGGAGTACTGTCTTGAGCTTCTACTGCCTCTACCTCTTCTTCTGGTTCGTCAACTGTATCCATGTCTTCAAGTTCTTCACCTTCTTCTTTGGTGGCTGTCTTTGCTTCTTTTTCTTGATTCCATTTGTCCCCTTTGTCAAAAAAATTATTTTCTTCTTCTGCTTTTGCTTCTTGTTCTTCCTTTTCCTTTTGAACTCTTACTGCGTTTTCTTCTAATGTTTCTTCACTAAAAAAGTCCCTTTCTAGATCTTCTTCGCTTCTAGGTGTTGCGAAAGCTTTGTTAATTTGTTGTCTTCTCTCAGGATCTCCACTAATCATTTTTTTATTATCAATATATTGATTTTCTATTATTCCTTGAAGTTCTTTGATATGCTGCAATTCTGCTTTCTTAATTCTGATATCACCTCTTGCAACTCCATCAAGAATGCTTTGGATTTGATTGAATTTTGTTTGTAGTAGCGGTTTGCTGGAAATTTGGTTTATTGACTCGAGATTATCTTTTTTTAATTTTGGTAAAACTTTTTTAAGATCTTCAACAGACATTAATGTTTCTGCTTTTAACCCTGTTTTATCGGTTAATTTCATTGCTTTTTTAAATTCTTTTTTGTATTTTTCATCATCTATTTTTTGTTGAGCTTCTGTTTCTAGTTTTTTTAGAACCTTTGGATCTGTAGTTGTTTCCTGTCGAACTTTTTTAGCTGCACCACTTACATTTATTTGCGAAGAGATAGTTCCCAATTGATCTTCTAGTCCCTTGATAAGTGCTTTGATTTCTTTTTTTTCTTCTCTAGCATCTTTAGTTTTTCTTTTATCTAATTTATTTTCAGCATGAAGATCCTCTTTTATTTCTTGAGCAAGGTTGTAGAGACTTTTTAAATCTGCTTTTTTCGCACCTTCTAGACTGTCAATTTCTAATTTGTTAATTGATTGAGCGATCTCGTTGAGTTTTTCCTTATTAAGTTCTGGCGCTTTTAGGTCTTTTGCTAATGAAATGAAGTCTTGATCATCTAACTCTTCATAGCTTAATTTACCTACTTTGGGTTGGTTTAAAATTGGTGCTTCGCTCATAGAATTTGAAGTTAATTTAAAAAGAATAACTCAGTTATTGCTAAAATAACTAAATTAGGCTAAAATATTGAAATTAATAGTATATAGTATTATAATAGCAGTAATCATTAATAAATAAAACTATGACTGAGGATAAAAAGGTGCTAATAATTCATTATGACGAGATTGCACTGAAAGGCAAAAATCAGTCTTTTTTTATTGATAAACTGATTCAGAACATAAAAAACAAGCTTGGTTCTGTGCGAATTAGAAAAGGATCAAGTAAGATCATTATTGAAAACTATGATGAGTCAGCAATTGACCTTCTTAAATTAACCCCAGGAATCGCTACGATCGCAGAAGCTTTTCACGTAGAAACTGATTTAGATAAGATTAATGAAGCAGCTTTAAGAATCGCTGAACTCTCAGATGTCAAAACTTTCAAAGTAGAAACAACTCGAGCGTACAAACAGTTTGAACTTAACTCGATGGAGATTAGTAAAGATGTTGGGGCGTTTGTTTTGCGTCAAATGTCAAAGGTTAAAGGTCAAATGTTTAAAGTTGACGTACATAATCCTGATTTAATTATAAAAATCGAACTTGAAAAAGATAAGACTTGCGTCCAAGGTCAGAAAATTCAAGGTGTGGGCGGACTTCCCGTTGGGACAGCGGGTAAAGTTGTTTGTCTCTTGTCAGGTGGGATAGATAGTCCTGTCGCAGCTTTTGAGATGATGAAAAGGGGAGCGAAGGTTGAGTTTATTCATTTTCATAATAAAACAATTAATAAAAGTGGTGTTGAGGTTAAAATTAGAAAACTTGTTGAAAGGTTAGAGACTGTTCAGGGAAAATCAAAACTTCATATCGTTCCATTCGAAGATTATCAAAAGGATGTTATAGCAAATGTTCCAGCAGATTTGCGGATGATTGTTTATCGGAGAATCATGTATCGGATAGCTGACAAGATGATGGACAAGTCAGGCGCTAAGGCTTTAGTTACTGGAGATTCTCTTTCTCAGGTTGCCTCACAAACTCTTGAGAACATGACGGTCATCTATCAGGCAACTGACAAGTTGAAACTGGCACCATTAATCGGAAAAAACAAAAGAGAGATTATCGATATTGCTCAAAAAATAGGAACTTACGATATTTCAATTGAACCTTATGAAGACTGCTGCTCCTTCATGATCGCCAAACATCCTCAGACAAAGTCGAAGTTGGAAGATGTTTTGGAGGTTGAGAAGGGGTTGGCAGAGGTAGGTAAAGGATAGAATCTTAATTCGAAGGACAGAAGTTTTCTTTTGTCCTTTTTAGTTTGTATTAATTGAATTAATTTAGTAAAGTTAAGGATACAGAGATTATTTGCATAGTTGTCTAAATTTAGCGATTAATTATTGATAATACTTGAAAATAGCACTTTTTATTGACAAAGTCTACGTATTGTGTTAAAATTAGATGTTATAAAACACGTAGCACATAGCACGTATCACGTAGCCTTGAATGATTTTGAGATAAACTTATTAACTATTTTAACCATTTTAACTGTTTTAACTATTTTAACTTTACAAACTCTTCCCATATGAAAGTAGCTTTTATCGGACAAAAGGGTATCCCAATGAAATTTGGCGGCATTGAAAAACATGTTGAAAGTCTTTCTGTTGGATTAGCAAAAAAGGGTTTTGACGTAACTGTTTACACTCGACCTTGGTATACTGCAAAAACTAAAAAAGGTTATAAAGGTGTAAAATTAATCAGTTTAAAATCTTTTAATACTAAACATCTAGATGCAATTTCTCATACTCTGTTTGCAACTATTGATGCAATTAGAAAAGATTATGATGTGATTCATTATCACGGCGTAGGTCCATCGTTGCTTGTTTGGTTGCCGAAACTGTTAAAACCACGAGTGAAAGTTGTTTCAACTTTTCATTGTATTGATAGACTTCACCAAAAATGGAACTGGTTTGCGAGATTTTCTTTGTGGTTAGGAGAATGGACTTCAATAAAGTTTGCTGATGAAACAATCTCAATTTCACGAACACTTCAGTTTTATTGTAGTAATAAATATGGGAAAGATACAACTTACGTTCCAAACGGAGTAACAGTTGAAAAATCTAACTCAGCAAAATTGATCAAACAAAAGTTTGGTTTAGATAAAGATGGTTATATTCTGTTTTTATCTCGATTGATTCCTCATAAAGGAACTCATTACTTAATTAAATCTTATAATCAGTTAAAAACTAAAAAGAAATTAGTTATTGCTGGTGCGCCTTCATATACTGAGAAATACTTAGCAGAATTGAAAGATCTTGCTAAGGATAATCCTAACATTATCTTTACTGGTAATGTCCAAGGTGGATCAGATCTATGGCGAGAACTTTTTTCTAATGCTTATCTATTTGTCCACCCATCAGAGCGAGAAGGTTTACCGATTGCCGTGCTAGAAGCAATGAGTTTTGGTAAAGGTGTTCTAGCATCAAGTATTCCTGAAAATATTGAAGCAATAGGGGAGGACTATGGTTTTACTTTTGAGAATAAGAATGAGATTGATTTGAAAGGCAAGTTAGAGTTTCTATTAAAAAATCCAGCCCTAGTTAAACGAGTTGGTAATAAAGCAAAAGCTCATGTCCAGAAAAACTATAACTGGACTGACATTGTAAAATCAACAGAAAATATCTACAGCAATTTACATAATGAAAGTAATGTTGAATTACTTGCCAAAGTTAAAACTACTTAAATAAAAAAACCGTTCACTTATTTATTTATGCTGAACGGTTTTTTGTTATATAGATATTTGTGTCTAAAGATTAACTCGGTTAACTTGATTAACTGCGACTCACTGCGATTAATTGCGACTCGTTTCGATTTTCTGCCCCTCTTAGTTTTACAGGCTTGTTTTATCGCAGACTGACAGTCTTCGCTTGTAAAGCTACGACCGTCAAGAAGTCGTGCGTGAATAAAGGGCGCTTACTGCGATTTGCTGTGGCTTTCTTCATCCTCTATTGGCAGTTCTGAGCTTTGAGTTCTGAGGTCTGAGTTCTTTGTCTTACGTTCCGCGTTCTGCGATCCGCGTTCCGCGACTATCTTCGAATCAGGACTGAACTTCTTTGTCTTAATTTTCCAATGATCAACGTACTGTCCAATACCTTTTTGTTCCATTTTACGTTTGACTGTTGATCTGTTTTGTGACCAAGAAACAAGGCTATCGAAGTTAATTTTATATCTTCCTTGAACCACAATATACCGCAACTCTTGTGCTTTGAGTGCTCTTCTGACTGTGTGTGGATCAACTCCGAACAGTCTGGCTGCCTCTGAAACAGAGACTCTGATAGGGTATTTTACTTCGTCAGGCATAAGAAAGGGGGCTAAACGGGGCTATATGAGGCTAAACGAGGCAAGTTTTAATCAAGTATTCTGTAAAATTAGCAGTTTTTTGCGACTATCCAACTTCTAACTTCTCTTGACCTACTTCCGCTTTTGTCTACACTAGTGTATACAAATAAGTGGCTTTATTGTATGTTTTTTAATAAATGCTGTCAAGCTATTTTAATTGATTATTTAGCTCATTAAAAAGAGTGGAAAACTGTTTACTTATTAATAAAATTAGTATATAATTTGCAACAGTTATTAGTAAAAAGGTAAGTGTAACACTTACTGGTTTTAATCGTCTAATTAAATGACTAGATCTTCAATCAAAGAAAAATATCTCATTTTTCGAGTGAAGCAAAATAAGGATGCTGAAGCCTATGGTCAGTTGTACGATTTTTATGTGTCTCGAATATATCGGTTTGTGTATTTCAAAGTTAGAACCAAAGAAGAAGCTGAGGACATCACTTCTGAAGTGTTTCTGAAAACTTGGGAATATATAAATAATACGAACAGGAAAATCGATAATCTGAATGCATTGTTCTATCGAGTTGCTAGAAATTCTGTTATTGATCATTATCGATCAAAACAAAAGGAAGCAAATATTTTTGAAGAAGAGCAGTTAGAGTCGATTAAAGAAAAGCGAGATTTTGCAAAAGAAGCTGAGATAAAAGTTGATGTAGAAAATGTTCAAAAACATTTATTAAAGCTTAAAGAAATTTATCGTGAAGTAATAATTCTCAAATATATCGAGCAGTTCTCTGTGAATGAAATCGCTGAGATTCTCGGTAAAAGTAAAGGTAATGTTAGAGTGTTAGTTCATCGAGCGTTAACTGCTCTAAAAGAGATTGCGGGTGATTAGTGTATTGTTTTCCCTTTTTACTTAATCCAAATCAATGTCTGATATTATCAAACAACTAAAAGATCTTAGACAAGACGTAAAACCGCGTGATGAGTGGGTAACTCACAAGCGGGATCTTTTGGTTTCTCAAATTTCTTCACAAACAACTCAAAAGAAAAGCTCTTACGCAATGAACTCTTGGTATTTAACAAAGAGCTTTATGCCGGGTGGTGTGATGAAATTTGTGGCTAGACCGGTTGGTGTATTAACGTTGTTAGCTCTGTTTGTCTTTGGATCAGGAATGTTAAGTGTTAACGCGTCAAAAGGTAGTTTACCTGGAGATTTCCTTTATCCTGTAAAATTAACAAGTGAAAAAGTAAAAGTTGGATTAACTGTATCAAAAGAAAGGAAAGCTGAGTTGCATGTTGATTTTGCTGGAGAAAGAGTAAATGAGATTGAAACAGTATTAGTTGTTGAGAAGGAAGTTTCAGAACAAGAACAAAAAATCAAAATTGCAGTTGATGAATTGAAAAAAGATTTACAAAAAGCCCAAGATTCAATGGAAGAATCAATGAATACAACTGACGATTCAGAAAAAGCTGTTGCGTCTGCTATGGAGATTGATAAAAAAACTGAAGAGATTAATGTTAAAATAGCCTTAAATCTGGAAGAAGTAAAAGAAAATAAGGAGTTAACTAAGGACTTGGAAGAAGCAGAACTTGCTACAACAAAAACATCTGTAGTTGCAGTTGAGGTAATGATTGATAAGCATGAAAGTGGGGAAGTTGAACTTTCAGAAGTTGAGTTAGTAGAAGTAATTACAAAAAAGATTGATAATGCAGAGAAAAAAGTTCAAGAGGTTTCAGAAACAGCGAAGAGTGCAATTGAGGTAATTGAAAAAAATGAACTATTAGATCAAATAGCAGAAGATGAAGCTATTGAAGAACAAGAACTAGTTGATTCTGAAGCAGCTGAGAGTGAGTTTAGCGAAGATGGTGAAGATGTTAGCGGTGACGAAGTTGGGTCAGAATCTGTTGCAGATCTTGAGACAGAAGTAGCAACAGCAGAAGAAGTTGCTGATCAACAAATTAAAGATGATATTGAGGATAAACCAGAAGAAGCTGAACAAGCTATTACCGATGCAAAGGAACTGTTAAGTCAAGGTGATTTAACTTCTGCAATTGAAAAAATGAAAGAAAGTACAGTTTTAGTTGAAGAGTTAAAAGAAACAGCTGAAAAAGTTGTTGAAGATGATATTTTAGAAAATCCTCCTGTTGAAGAGACGATTGTCGAGGAAGAGGTTGAAGCACAAGAGGATGACGAGGAAGAGTTAATTAACAATGAAGAATAAACTATATATGTTGCAGATGTGCGGATTTTTTGCAGATTATGCAAATTAAACGCAATATCTTTAATAATTCGTAATATCCGCAAAGAATCCGCATATCCGCAATATATTAAATAGAAATCCTAAAGCTTACTCTTTAGGTTGTGGTGGGCATCAAGGTCGAGTCCCTTTGGGGCGTTCATTACATAACTAAAATATAATTGATCTAATTTAATTGTTTTTTCCCCGCGGGAAAATAATTGATTTAAATCACGAAAGGTTTTAAATTTTATGAAAAAATTGTTTACGATTGGTGTAGTTCTTACAACAATCTTATGGACAATGGGAGTTGCAGCGTTCATTCCAGTTGCTAGTGCTACAGCTCTAGAACCAGGCGATCTTATTATGAAAGACGATGGTTCAAGTTCTGCTGTATATTTCTATGCTGCTGACGGTGATCGTTACATGTTCTCAACTGCAAACACATACTTTTCATGGTATGAAGGTTTTGATGCTATTAAGAAAATCGACGTTGATGATTTAGCAGCTATTGATTTAGCTGGAAACGTTGTTGTTCGACCAGGTTCAAATTTAATTGAATTTGAATCAGTTTCTGGTGTTTACGCTGTAGAACCAGAAGGTTTGATCCGAGAAGTCGCTGCTGACGTAGCAGAAGATCTTTATGGAGCTGACTGGGCTGACGGAGTCGTCTTAATTCAAGATGGCTTTTATACTGATTACACAGTAGGTTCTGCTTTAGATGCAGACGCTTATGGTGAAGGAACATTAGTACAAGAAGATTCAACTGTATACTACGTTAATGCTGATGGCTCATGGAGCGCAGTAGAAGACGAAGATGCTTTTGATGCAAATGGATGGAATTGGGACTATGTAGTTACAAATACTGTTACTATGCCAAGCGCAGGTGCAGCTATTACTGGAACTATGTACAATGACACATCACAAGGTGGTGGTGGCGGTGAAGTTGGTGATGGAGCTCTTACAGTTTCATTAAGTTCAGGTACTCCTGCAACTGATGATTTTCCAACTAACGCAACAAATGCTGCTGCTAACCTAGCGTTTACTGACGTTACTTTTGCTGCAGGTTCTGATCCTGTTACTATTACAGGTTTGAAAGTTACTCGAACGGGTCTTAGTAGCGATGCTGCTATTTCTTATGTAAAGTTATTTGATGACTTAACTCAACTTGGTACAAGCCAAAGCTTGAACTCTGTTCACCAAGCATCATTCAACTCACTTTCAATCGAAGTTCCAGCAAATGGAACAAAGACTATTACTTTAGCTGCAGACATGACTGCTTCAGCTACTTATAATGGAAATATTATCATGTTGGGTATTGACTCAGCTGATGATATTACTACAGATGCTTCAATTGGTGGAAATTTCCCAGTTGTTGGTAATTCAATGACATTGAATACTGGTGTAACAATCGGTTCTGCAACATTATACAATGGTCCTCTAGGTACTAGAAATGGTACTGATTTAACTGTAGATACAGATGCTGAAGATATCAGATTTGTTCAAGTTAAAATCACAGCTGGTTCACAAGAAGGTTTAGTAATTAAGCAGTTAACTGCTATTAAAAACGGTACTTGTGCTGACGCTGATCTAGAGAACATTGAACTTTATAATGATACAACTGGTGCTACTGTTGCTACTGTTGCTTCATTATCAAATGGTAAAGCTATTTACGACTTATCTGCTTCACCTATCGAAGTTGAAAAAGGTAAGAGCGTAGAACTATCAATCCTAGCTGACATGGCAGGAACAGGTGCTGGAAGAACAGCTACTTTTGATATTCATGATGGCGCTGCTTACACAATGTTAATCGACGGTGCTTCTTACGGATACGGTATTACACCATCTCGAAATAATTTCTGTGCATCTGCAGGTACTTGTACAGCACAAACTATTAATCAAGGTTACTTAACATTAAGCTTAAGTTCAGCTACTCCTGCAACTGGTTATGTTGCTCCAGGTGCGTCTCAAGCTCCATTGTTAACATTTGATTATACTGCTGCTGGTGAACCTCTAAATGTTACAAATACAGCTGTAAAGATTACAGTAGCTACTGCTACTATTGGACAAGTTACTAATGTAACTTTGTACGATGGCGATGATAATGTAGTTGCTGGTCCACAAGATCCAGCTACAAGTGGTACTGCTTTTAATTTAACTGATGCTTATACTGTTCCAGTCGGAACAACTCAGTATACATTGAAAGCTGATATTGCTTCTGATACATCATCTAGTGATACTGTTATTGCTAGTATGGCTGCTGGTGCTGTAACTGCTAAGGGTGCTAACTCTGGTAAAACAACTTATACAACATCATCTGGTTCTACTGTTCCACCAGCTTCTGCTGTAACAGGTAAGACACAAACTGTTAAAGCAGCTGCTTTGACTGTTAATACTGCTGCTACTCCAGTTGCAGGTAACTTAGTTGTTAATGCTCAAGATGCTGTTTTCGCATACTTTGATCTAGATGCATCAACAGGTGGTGAAGACGTTAAAATTTCTTCAATCACTGTAACTGATACTCTAGGTGCAGGTAGTGATTATTCTGGTGTTAGAAACCTTGAACTATGGGGTGATCCAGATACAACTGATGGTACTACTGAAAACATCAGACTTGAGACAACAAGTGCGACTGCTACAAATGCAGCAACTGTTGCATTTACATTCAAGAATCCATTAATAGTTTCAAAGAGCATGGCAAGTCAATTGACTTTGAAGGCAGATATCGTATCTACAACAGGTACATCTCATACTTTCAATATTGCAAATACTGCTGCTCACGTTGTTGCTACTGGTTATGATACGGGTAATGCAGTTACTGAGACTACTACAGGATCTGGTCAAGCTCAGACAATTCAGTCAGTTGGTACTTTGCTTGTACAAGTAAGTGCTGATCGACCATCGCAAGCTCAATTTGTTGCTGGAACTACTGGTAACCACTTGATGAGCTACAAATTCAAGACTACTTATGAAGAAATCGATGTTACTGATTTCTATATCGCAACTACTGCTTCAGCAAATGCTGACGTTTCTAGAGTTAAGGTTTATCTTGACGGTGAATTAATCGGTCAAGAAAATGGTTACGCTTTAGATAACGGTGGAGATGCACATGTAGTTCTTGATTCTGGTACATTCATTGTTCCAGTTGGCCCATCATACAAGACTCTATCAATTAAAGTTGATTTTGCTAGTAAAGCAAACTTAACTGACGCTGATACACTTGAAATCGGTTTTGGTGATTCTGATGGTGATGATAGTGAATGGGGAGCTACTGGTGGTACTGGTGCAGGTAGTTATCTGATGGTTGCAACAGGTGTAAGTTCAGGTACTGCTATTGCAGCTTCAACTATTCATGATGACGGTGCTGGTGCTGGTCTTGTCTCAGCTTCTTACGTACATTATCTATACGATGGTGTATTAGTTGCTAGTCTTAGTGAAGATAGTCCAACTGGAACTACTTCACCAGGTACTAACATGGAAGTTATTAGACTTGATCTAGCTGCTATTGGTGATGACATTACTCTAGAAGATCTAGAAGTCGTTAAGAGTGGTACATGTACTGTAACAGGTACTACTGTTGCTGCATGGAAATCTCCTGACGGGCAAACTACTTATGAATCATTTACTGCTGGTACAGCTTGGTTAAATGAAACATCAGTTTCTGTTAGTGTAAATGGTGGTGACGCCTTTACTAAGGATATTGAGATTCCTGCTGGAACAACAAAGACAATTTCATTATTCGGTGATACAAATGGTTGTACTGCCGCTGAAACATTAGGATTCACTGTTTCTGGTTCTGATATCACTTCTGGTATCGAATGGGAAAATGCTGAAGCTAATGATGTCGATGCTGTTATCACAAAGAATCTTCCTATTACTGGTGGTACACTTAAATACTAGTTAACGCTTGAAACTCTGATATAAAAAGTCCGCTCCTGTCTAAGGGGCGGACTTTTATTTTTTATAAAAGAATGTTATTATTACTATGATAATTAACTAAATTAAACTTTATGAAAAAAATTATTTACTTAGCAATTGTTATCGTAGTAGTTCTTTTTGGCATTTATTTTGTATGGCAGGCTGTTGATCGTCCTGAAATTGAGGGATTTGGCGATGTTGATGAACTGTTACAGGTTAATACAACTTATGCTTGGACAGATGAGCAGAAACAAGAATATGAAGAGATAAAAGCTGAGTTAGCTCAAGATCCCGAAAACTATAGCGCCCTTCTTAACTTAGCTGGATTGAAACAAGGCCTAGTTGATTATGATGGGGCTTTGTTCTTGTATAGTAAGTTACATGAAATAAAACCTGATGATATAATGCCTTTGAACAACATGGGGTCAATCTATTATGATACAAAACAGCACGAACAAGCAGAGGCTGCTCAGTTGGCTATTATTGATATAAATTATAAGTGGTCAAACTCCTATCAGGAATTGATGGCAATTTACAGATGGCATTTGAAAGATAAAAGAGATACCTTTGAGGAGAAACTTCTGTATTTTTATAATAATGCTCCAGAATATAATGAAACTTCATTGACACTACTAGCGGTGTATTATGATGAGTTAATGGAAGACACTGAAAAAGCAATTGAATGGCATGAGAAAGCTCTAGAGTTCAATCCAAATAATACTGAAATGGAAACAAGATTAAATGAATTAAAATCACAATAAAAATAAAAACATAAATTTATGAAACAATCTTTTTTGTTTGTATCGTTGATGATACTTTTACTTTTACCGTCATTTGTAGGTGCGCAATCTACTGATGTAGAACTGCTAGACGTAGCCAGTGAAGATTATTTCTATGCTAATACATTTGATAATTTAGTGCTTGGTTTTAATGTTACGCCAACGAGTGAGGACGTTCTTGAATCTCTTGTTGTGAAAAACGAAGGGACAGCTAGACCTGTTTATGAAATTGAAAAAGTTGTATTATATCTTGATGATGGTGACGATCTATTTCAGGGTTTTGCAGTTGACGAAGAGGTCGGTGAGGCAGTTTATGATGAAACAAATTTCGTTTGGGTGTTTGATGGTCTTGATAATGTAGTAGCTGTTGAAGGTCAATCATTCTTTGTTGCAGCTGAAACTAGAAACGATGGTACAAATAATAGGACATTTAATTTCTCTATTTCAGCATACTATGACGAGAATGGTGACTCTGATTATGATAAAGGTGATAAAGGACTATTTTTACAGTCTGGCGTATCTGCTCCTGATGCAAAACTAATTAGTTCAAAAACAGCTGATTATCGATCAAGTTCTTCTGATGATTTAGATCCTGTTATAGTAATTACTAATTTGAGTGATAATCAAGTGATAGAGGCGACTGATTTTGTTATTGAAGGACAAGCTCGAGATCAGGGGGGATCAAAGCCCAATGGATTAAGTATTTGCATTAATGATATATGTACTTCTGCTGAAGGAACAAGTGCTTATTCTCGTACCTGGCAGTATGACTGGACAGATATAGCAGATGGTACATATTCAATTTACGCAAAATCAACTGATTTCAATGGAAATAAGGGAGAAACTGACCCTATAACTGTTACTGTTCAGGCTCCTGAACCAGTAGTTTTTTCAAAAGATAATAGTACTGTTACAATAGATAAATATTCAGCAGTTGCTGATGGTGTTGATAGCATTAATATTGATGTGACATTGAAAAACAGTATTAATGAAACCATTGAAAATACATTAGTTTATCTAAATGAAATTAGAACAGTTGGTCCAGTGACTATAAAATCTGTTTATAGTGATGCAAATGGAAATGCAAGCTTTGAAGTAAAAAGTTTGGATGTTGAAGCGTATGAATTAAGCATCTCAACCGAGGACGGCGATTCTGTTTCTGATACGATAAACATTTCATTTTTGGACTCAGAAGAGATAATTGATTATACGTCTGGACGATTTTTGAAGAGTGAAAGTAGTAATGCAGTATATTTTCTAGATGAAGAAGATATGCGTCATATTTATCCTACTTACAGCGTTTGGCAGAGCTATTTTGGCGATGATTTCTCGTCAGTTGAAACCGTTGAAAGAGATGTCTTAATCAGTTATGGATTAGCAGGTAACGTACCAATGAAGGCGGGGAGTCTGATGGAAGTTGAATCACTAAATGAATATTATTTAGTAGGTGAGAACGCAACTCTGCAAGAGGTGAAGAGTGAGGATACTTTAGTCTCTTTGTTCGGCTCAACTTGGCTTGATCAAGTCTATTATTTGCAGTCTGGATTTTATACACAGTACACCGTTTTAGATCCAATTGAATAACTATAATAATTACTTCATACAAAAGTTGACGACCTAGGTCGTCAACTTTTTTGTTTGTTTACCTTGGGAAAAATAAGATTTTTAGAAAAAGTGACTGGTGTGTATAACATTTTTAGTGGGGAATGATATGTTTTGTGGTTTAATTTTAGTAGTGGGGAAGAAGATGTTTGTGGGAGTGGAAATAATGGGGCTAAACGGGGCTATATGAGGCTAGTTATAAATAAGTAAAAAGATATATGGGTAAGTGGAAAAATAATAATCAACATCAGAAAATGGCAGTTTGGGAAAGTATTGTAAAACAGAATGGTATCGTTATGACTGTTTTGAAAAATGTTAGTAGGTTTGAGTATAAAATGAGAAGTCAAATTATTAATGCTAATGATTCTGTGAGATCTAATTTTGTAGAAGGATATTATTCTGGATATATAAAGGAGTATATTAGATTCCTTAAATATTCTAGAAGATCAGGAGAAGAATTGCATGAAAGAGTTAAATCTTTGTACGAGTTAGAACTTATAGAAGAGGAACTTTTCCAGCAATTCGAAACCCGAAATCGTAAAACAAACTACTTAATTGACAGAACACGTCAAAGTCTAGAATTAAAGGATGACTAATTGAGCCTCTAAATAGCCTCGTATAGCCTCGTTTAGCCTCGTTTAGCCTCATTTATCTATCAATTTAATCCAAGCTAAGTTTATATAAATCATATGAAAAAAGAAAAACAACAAAAAACCCAGGAACAAACTTCTGGGTCAAAAAAGAAGTATGACAAACCTCTGCGTCAAAAAGGCGGGGTTTACTTTCATTCAGGTCTGATTATTGGAAAAAAGAATGTATTTGTGACTGATACTTATTTGAACATTTTAACAAATGCTTTGAAGACGATTGAGGTGAAACGGGATATCAAAAGT
>JABHMO010000009.1 GCA_018693855.1 Candidatus Falkowiibacteriota bacterium | reverse complement strand
TCCCTCGCCGGCCCAGAATGGTATGCCAGTCGATTCGCATTCCACGCGAGTATTGTTCTACCGCTTCGCGAAGCTGGCGTCAAGGTCGACAAATGTATGACCCGAACCACCGGAGTGCTCTTTTGGAAAAAGTGGCTCAGGACCGCACACTTCGACATGAGCAAACTTAACGTCGATCAGCTCAATGCGAAACAGGCGGCCATTCTTGGACGAGCTATCAAGGACCCCGAACTGATTCAGGCTCTTTTCCGTGCCCGCCCCCGTGGCCACGCCTGATCGCGACACCCGCTAATCAACGTCTCAACCTTCAAAAAAAGGCCATCGCCTCTGCGGTGGTCTTTCGAATTTTAAAAGATCTTAGATAATCTAAGATCTTTTTATATAAATCTATTTTCCTTTTTTATAAATATTCTGTAGAAATCTGTACATCCCCATCCGGACTGGTAAATAAAGTTTTTCATAAGTTCCAATATACTCAGTCAACTTCGCGTTTGGTGAAAATCCCATCTTGAATCGAGTAAAGCCTGACCAATTTGTTTCTCTACCTGTTGCATCTTTTGGTGCAGCTCCCCAGAAATCATATAACTCAATATGATCTAGCTTTGAATCTTTGATAGCTTGCCATTGTAATAAGTATGGAGCCATGATATTTCGGTACTCGTAGTCAGATGAACCAAACAAGTAAACTGATTTATTTCCAAAAGTAACTATCAAATTTGCAGCAATATATTTTCCTTCATATTTAGCAAGATACAGTTTCACGAATGGAATCTTTAATATTTTTTCAAAATAGTTGTACGAAAAAGTTGTAATATTCTGTCGAGACTGGGTTTTCTTTGTTAATTCCCAAAACTCTTTGAACTTACTGTTATCAACTTCCACTTCTACACCTTTTTTCTTCGCTAATCTAATATTATAACGAGTTTTGCTGTGCATCTGTTTTAATAACTCTTCCTCTTCCTGATTTATATCCAGAATTAAAGTATGTCTCGGTTGACTATCGTGCAAACTCTTTGAAAATCCCAAGTCATCCAAAGTACTCAACCATTTTTCATCATTTGTTAGCGGACTAACTTCCAATCTCATTATCTTTTCTTGTTTTGCAATGTCATCAATATTTTTTATTAATAATGAAACAACCTCAAACTCAATTTCTTGAGTTAATCCTTTTTTAACCACCGGCCCATGATAACCAAGCACTTCACTCTGACCAAGTTGCAGTGGGTCCTTAAACATAAACATAGCAGCCAGCCATTCACCATCTTGTTCAACCACAAATCGCCAGATCTTATTATGTAAATCAGCACGAAACTCACCCCATTCAAAAGATTGCAAAAAAGAAGAACTGTTTTTTGCAATGAAAGAGTTCCATTCTTGTTTATGTTGTTTTTCTATTTCGATAATCTTCATAAGATATTTTTATGATGGATGGTATTAACAGATTTCTCCCCTACGATTCTTTACTCCGTAAGAATCTCCGGTCGAAATGACAGGGGAAAAGTTTTTTCACTCCCCCACCTGTCATTTCGACTGGAGTTTAGAGTGAATCCGACAAAGGAGAATGAGCGAGAGACGGAAGGGAGAAATCTGTTCCCTTATCAGTCAATCTTACTTCCCCAAATACTTCAAAGCTTCCCTCACCTTATCACTTGGATTAGTAATCGTTTTATCAACCTGTTTTAGAGCTTCACGTGCATCATTGGCGGAATATCCGAGTGAGACGAGTGCTTCAATCGAATCAACGTCTCCACTAAGCTCTTCTTTTGTTTTTATTTCACCAAAATCACCAGTTACTTTATTTTTTAATTCAAGCACAATCCTCTCAGCTGTCTTAGCCCCAATTCCAGAAACCTTTTTCAATACAGACGCGTCTTCATTAACAATAGCTGACTTAATATCTGCTGGTTCAGCCACGGCAAACACACCTAAAGCAGTTTTCGGACCAACACCTGAGATTGAAATTAACAGTTCAAAAAGTTGCAACTGATCATAGTTCTTAAACCCAAACAACATCAACGCATCTTC
>JABHMO010000008.1 GCA_018693855.1 Candidatus Falkowiibacteriota bacterium | reverse complement strand
GGCGTAACATTGCCGAAGCTTAAAAATAAGAGATATAGACACTATAATGATTTTTACAAAGTAAGTAAGTTCTTAAAGGAAGATAAATGCTAAATTGTGCTATTTTTAAAGCATTATGATTAGACCTGTTATTTCTTTATATGCGTCGGCTGCTAGACCAGAAAATTGGCTGAGATTGTATGATAGCATCAAACATAATAGCTGTGAATTTGAAATTGTTTTTGTGCTTATGTATCTGATTGATGGTTATAATTTATTACATGCTCAACAGTTCGACAATAAAGAAGAACTTATTAACGCTGTAAACGATTACTGTTACTATCGGAAAAAGCGGGCCTTGATTGTGTTTGATGGATACTGTAGAGATGATATGAACACTGATCTTGTTCAGGTTACTTTTTTGGGTGACGCAGATGAAGGAATTATTGACATTATGGATAGAAAGGAAGCATCTAGTCTAATTTTAGTCACTTCAGATCGGGAAATCCTTGCTGAAGCTAGAAAAAAGAAGATTAGCTGTATCAAATCAGAAGATTTTAACCTGTCTGTTCCAGAAGAAACCGAATCAGAACCTGGTGAAGACTCAAACTTCTTCATGTCAGACCACGAAGCTGAAGAGCAGCTTAAGGAATTTAATAACTTTAAGAAATAACATTTGGTATATGTCTATAACAACATTTTCTGACTCATTATTAAACTTCATATCAAACAGTAATGTATTGATAGTCTTGGGGATTATTGGGTTTTTTGTTCTAATAGTGATAGTTTCAAAAATTAGACAAACACCGTTCCAAAAATCTCTTATGGAATTTGATTCAAATATGGCAGGTTTCAACAAAGGGAAAATAACTTTTATCTGTAACGAGAATGATTCGTATGCAAAGAAAACAATTGCTGGATACCAGGAAATCATTAAAATGAACAATAAAAGCAAAGCTTCAAGCGTTGAATTAGAAATAAAATTTGAATCTTTCATTAAACCTGTAAGCGGCGTCTGGTTAGAATCAAAAACAGACGACAAAATGGTTGTCAGAATGTACGCAATAAACACTAATAAATAATTGTACTTAAATCCATACAAATCTGTACTATCTGTATGCTAATCTGTACATCTGTAATACATGTCTAAAGATTATTATAAAACACTTGGAATAGAAAAAAACGCTAATCAAGATGAGATTAAGCGGGCTTTTAGAAAACTTGCACATAAATATCATCCTGATAAACCAGATGGAGACGAAGCGAAATTCAAAGAATGTAATGAAGCGTATCAAGTTCTTGGTAATGAACAGAAAAGACAACAGTATGACCAATTTGGTTCTAGCTTCGATCAACAAGGTGGTTTTGGTGGGGGAATGGGCTGGGAAGATTTTATGAGCCAAGCTCGACAAGGTGGTGGCGGAGCAAGCTTTGATTTTGGAGATATCGGTGATATTTTTGGTGACGTATTTGGTTTTGGTAGAAACAGCAGAAGACAAGCGAAGGGCGCTGACATTCAAATAGATCTGCAGATTAGTTTCAAAGATAGTGTGTTTGGAGTTGATCAAACAGTTGAACTGTATAAAGCAACAAAATGTTCAAAATGTAATGGTAATGGTGCAGAACCTGGGACGCCGATTGAAGAATGTAAAACTTGTAACGGTCAAGGTAAAATTAAAAAAATTCAAAAAACGTTCCTCGGTGCAATCCAAACAGCAACAACTTGTCAGGACTGTCATGGTGAAGGTAAAAAAGCGAAAACACCATGTGGAAAATGTGCAGGTACAGGGATCAGTAATGAAAAAGAACGAATTGAGATAAAAGTTCCAGCAGGAATTGAAGCTGATTCAACCTTGAGAATGAGCGGCAAAGGAAATGCTGCTCCAAAAGGAGGTATTGCTGGTGATCTTTATGTTCGGATTTTTGTGAAACAAGACAGTGAGTTTCTTCGAAAAGGTAACGATATTGTAAAATTCGAAAAGATAAGTTTCAAACAAGCTGCTTTAGGTGATAAGTTGGATGTTAAAACTCTAGACGGTGAAATTAGCTTGAAAGTTCCAGCTGGTACACAGCCAAACACAAAGTTTAGACTAAAAGGCAAAGGCGTTCCATATCTGAACAGTTCTGGACGAGGTGATCTGTATATTCAAGTGGAAGTTGAAGTCCCAACAAAACTTAATAAAGAACAGAAAAAAGCATTAGAATCATTCTCTTAAATATAATAAAAAAGTACGAGCAAAAGACTCGTACTTTTTTTATTGAATTATCTTAATATAATTTCGTCAGCAATATGTTTTTCTCCATCCATACTGTAATTTACTGTTACAGGTTGATTTTTTTGTAACTCATTGAGGTCAAGATTTTTCTTCACAAACTCTTCTGGAGGCATGTCAATTATTGTCCCATCTGGTAAAACGTTAGTCTTAACGGTTTCAGAATGATTTGTTTCAAAAGTGTATATTTTAGTTCCATCATTTATGAAAATTTCAATCTCTAGCTTGGTCCCCCAAACAATATCATGCGTTGTTGTTGGAGTTTTTTCTATAAATAATTTGTCTTTATCTATTTTTAATATTTCCCCAAGTATTTGATCAGGAACTTCTGGCATGACAATATATTTTTGTAAATTCTCTTCAACTTCATTTAGCAGAGTCTCTTTATCTTTTATCGCTTGGTTATTCAACGCGACTTCATTCGACATCCCTGAATACGTTTGCCCAACTAAAAATCCAATCAGGAAACTTGATCCAGCGAACAATAGAATAAGAATGATTTTTACAATTTTTGAATTCATAAAAATATTATAACAATAAAACAGTTGGCAAGCAAATCAATAAAATGGTATAATTTCTATAATAAATCTTAAGTTCGCTAAAAAGGCCCCATATAGCCCGCCTGCAACGCTGTAGCACTGCGGGCAGGCCTCGTTTAGCCTCATAACTATATGAAGAAAAATAATTTTTATTTTTCAATTGTTTTAATAGTGTTTGTGTTCTCTTTTTGCTTGATCCTAAATCAGGTTCTTGCTGTTTGGCAAAGTCCGAGCGCAGAGCCGCCGGAAGGGAATGTTGCTAAACCGATTAATGTGAGTTCTGAAGCACAAACTAAACAAGGTAAACTGACTCTAGAGGATCTGCAGGTAACATCATGTACAACTCCACTGCCTGAATCATGTGCTTCCGCTGGAACTTCTTGTAGTAGTGGTGTAGCTCCTTTTAGTTGTTCTCTTCAAGCTCAAAATAGTTCGCAACAACCTGCGATAAAAGGTGTTTCAACTTATTCTTCAAGCAGTGCTACGGGCGTTTATGGCTCAGCGATAAATTCAACTTCAGGAAGAGGTGTTTATGGAACTGGTGCTATTGGGGTTTATGGTCATTCAGATGTAGCTATGGGAAGTTATGGTGTTTTTGGAACGGGTAATGACTATGGTGTTTATGGAAATGGCAGTTATACTGGGGTTGCAGGTATGGGGAATATAGGTGTTTATGGAAGTAGTAGTAACAGTTATGGCTATGGAGTGTATGGATACGGATATTATGCTATTTATGGTCGTGCCGCTAATGCTGATCTTGGTGGTCGAGCTGGTTATTTTGATGGAAATGTAAGAGTTACGGGTGGATTATACTCTGATAGATTAATTCTTCGCTCTCCATCAGGCCCATGTTACGAAATAACTGTTGATGATGACGGAAATTTAGGTACCGAAACAACGGCCTGTCAATAATTCAAGAAAGCAGTGTTTATTTGAAAAAATATGTATCTTATGATAAATTGTAGATTAGAACAAATTTATGCTTAAACTATACAATACATTAACTCGAAAAAAAGAAGATTTTAAACCGATTGATCCACCTCATGTTGGGATTTATAGTTGCGGACCAACTGTTTATGATTACGCGCACGTTGGGAACCTGCGTGCTTATTTATTTGTCGATATTTTGAAACGTGTTTTGCTTTACAATAAATACGATGTTAAACATGTTATTAATATTACGGACGTTGGACATTTAACTAGTGATGGTGATCAAGGGGAAGACAAAATTGAAAAGAGCGCCAAACTTCAATCAAAAAGCGCTTGGGATATTGCAGAGTACTATGAAAAAGCTTTTTTGTCTGATGTTGCTAAGTTAAACATTATTGAACCTACGATTTGGGCAAAAGCCACAGATCATATCAAAGATCAGATCAAATTGATTGAAAAGTTGGAAAAGAAAGAGATGATCTATAAAATTTCAGATGGAATGTATTTTGATACTTCGAAATTCCCTGACTATGGTAAATTAGCTAACCTTAATCTGGAAGGACAAGAAGAAGGTGCACGAGTGGAGGTCAATCAAGAGAAAAAAAATCCAACAGATTTTGCTGTTTGGAAATTCTCACCGGAGGATGAAACCCGTCAGATGGAATGGAAAAGTCCGTGGGGAAAAGGTTTTCCCGGTTGGCATATCGAATGTAGTGCGATGAGTATGAAGTATTTGGGTGAAACTTTCGACATTCATACTGGAGGTATTGATCACGTTCCAGTGCATCATTGTAATGAAATCGCGCAGAGTGAATCAGTCACAGGCAAAAAGTTTGTGAACTACTGGATGCATAATAACTATCTACTTGTGAATGAAGGCAAAATGTCAAAGTCAAAGGGTAATTTGATTTCTATGAAGACTTTGGAAGACAAAGGCATTGAACCAATTGTTTACAGATTCTATTTCCTTACTGCACATTATAGAAGTAAACAGAACTTTAGTTTTGAGATTATTAATAATGAAAAACTAGGTTGGGATAGATTTATCCAGAAGTTTCTAGATCTTGGTCAGAATGAAGGTTCAGTTGATGAAAAATATATAGAAACGTTTGAAGAGTTTATCAATGACGATCTTAACATGCCAAGAGCCTTCTCTGTAGTGCACGATGTCCTGAAATCAGACTTAGATGATTTTGATAAACGAGCGACAATTCTGAAAATGGATGAGGTCTTTGGATTAGGGCTGAAAGATATGAAAGTTGAAGGTGTCGGAGATATTCCGGATGAGATTAAATCTTTAGCAGATGAAAGACTTGATGCTAGAAATAGTAAACGATTTGATAAGTCTGATGAGATTAGATTGACATTGAAAAAGATGGGTTGGGATGTAGAAGATACTCAAGAAGGATATAAATTGAAAAAAATATAGTTATTTACAATGAAATAAGTTAAAAGCCCGACGCAGGTTCGCGTCGAGCTTTTAATGTTTTGTGGTGGTGGATTTACAGCCGCATTTTTGTTTGCCTTCTTAACCGTTGCAATCCCTTACGCAGGTTGGGGAGAACGAGGACCTTTGTGTTCTCGGCGCCCGGAATGTCAAAAATTCGAGTGTCTTTGTGATCGTTTCTCCCACTTTTTCCAAGAATGATCCGGTGGTCTGCCAATGGTGGATCGTCTTGCAAAAAACAGTTAACGTGGAGCACGGGAAGCTTGTTCCCCGCGAGTTTGGGGGTTCGCAGAACAATCTGTACCCGAAAAATCTGTTTCGAGTAGAAGTGTTCTTCGTTGATTCCATAAAGGAACCAATTAACTATTGTGTACTTTCTTTTCTTCTTTCTCTCTCCTTTTTCTGTCGTGTATTCTTCCCATGGTAGCCAGATTAACCGTCCAGAGCGGTGTCGTCCAGCGGCGTAGTGTTGATCGACCCAGCGAGGACGTAGATATTCAAGAATCTTGCGAGCCTTCTTGTTTGGATCGGTGTTGCGATTCTCGCTTATGATCCGGTCACCTTGTGCGGGGATTACGATTTCGACATTGTTGAACTTTCCGGTTACTTTGTAGTCATACAAAGATTCTCTGCCTCTTTCATTGGTCGCTACCTGTGTTCCTGTGATCATGGTCTTGCTCCTTGTGCATGATAAAAAGGTCAAAATAGATACATTTCATTATAACATAGCGATATTAATTTGTCAATGATAAAAATGCCTAAATTTAGCATAAAAGGTTAGTAAAAATATGAATTTTTGGAATAAGTTGAGTAAAAAAGGGCCAATTTTAGTGTTAGCACCAATGGCGGGTATAACTGATAGTGCTAATCGTTTGGTATGTAGAAAGCAAGGAGCAGACGTTGTGTACACGGAAATGACGTCAATTGACGCTCTCTTTTATAGTTCAAAAAAGACTTTCAAGATGCTTGAGTTCCAAAAGAAGGAAAAACCAGTCGTTCTTCAACTTTTTGGTAAACGACCTGAAAAAGTTGCAAAGGCTGTGGAAATTGTTGAAAAAGCTGGTTTTGATGGGATTGATCTTAACTTTGGTTGTCCAGCAAAAAAGGTTGTGAATCATGGGGGTGGTATTACCTTACTTCGAGATTTAAATCTATGTCACGAACTAGTGCAAGCTGTTTGCGAATCAACAAAATTACCAGTCTCAGTCAAAACTAGAGTGGCTCTTGATAAAGGTAAGATTACTGTGCTTGATTTTGTCGATAAGATAAAAGATCAACCTGTTTCCGCGCTTATGTTGCATGGACGAACTTACGAACAGATGTTTACTGGTGAGATTAATTATAACGTGATGAAAGAGGTTAAAAATACCTTTAACGGAGTTGTTATTGGTAATGGTGGAATCAACACACCAGAAGACGCAAAAAAGATGATCGATGAAACAGGTGTTGATGGAGTTGGTTTAGCAAGAGGTATTTATGGAAAACCTTGGTTGTTTCAACAGATTAGAGACTTTATTCAAAATGGAACATATGATTACCCTGATATTAAAGTGATCAAAAAAATTGTTCAGGACCATGCAAAAGCTGTTTATATGGATAAAGGTCAGCATGGCGTCATTGAATTAAGAAAGCATCTCTGTTGGTACTTTAAGGGATTCCCTGGTGCAAATGAGATGCGTAAAAAATTTGTTCAAGTGGAATCAGTGGATGACGTGAAGAATGTATTGAAAAGTATGTAAATGGAATTTATCTAATTATAGTCAAAATACACTTATATACAGTGATGAACGATTTACTTATTGATTAATAGAATGTATAATAAATTCACAAATAAGATAAAATCCTTTGTAATATGGGACTATTAAACAAAAATAAAAAAGATCAAGAACCGTCACCTGAAGTCAATGTAAATCAGGAACAGGTCGCTGACATGGTTTTTCATGAAGAAGAACCATCAGTTGAGCAATCAACTGTAGAAAAAGTTGAGACGAAGGTGGATGAAAAAAAAGAACTTGAATCAACAAAAGAAAAAATCTCTTCTACGAAAACAACGTCAGCGAAAAAAGATGATAAGGCACCATCTGTTAAAAGTCAGGATCAAGTTGAGATTGAGAAGATTATGTCAGAAGGATTGGGTGATATTTACAGTGAACTACCAAGTAATCGAAAAGCTGAATTCAAAGAAAAAGGTGAAGTTGCAGCTAATAAGATAGAAAAAATATTAAATTCAACAAAAGTTCAATTTGGGAAGATTGTTGGTTTGATTAAAAAATGGTTATCAATGTTACCAGGTGTGAACAAATTTTTTCTTGAACAAGAATCAAAAATCAAAGCTGATCGAATTGTTGATTATAAAGATCATAATTAAATTAACGTTAAATCTAAAAAAGAGGGGCAGTTTGTGTCGCTACTTTAATTTTTTATAATTTTGCTAATATTTACGTATATTTACTTGTCTTTACGTGTATTTACTTCATTATGTTTATCAGAAAAATCGGAATTGATTTAGGAACTACCTATACTCTTGTACATGTACCAAAGAGAGGTATTGTAATTAACGAACCATCAGTTGTGGCGATCTCTGTTAATGATAAGAAAATTTTAGCAGTAGGTGACGAGGCTAAGGAAATGATTGGCCGAACACCTGATTCAATAATTGCGATTAGACCATTGAAAGACGGAGTAATTGCAGATTATAAAACAACTGAAGCTATGCTTCGTTATTTCATTAACAAAGCACTTGGTGGAATAAAACTGTTCCGACCAGAAGTTATGGTTGCGGTGCCTGCTGGGATTACACCGACTGAGCGACGTGCTGTGATTGATGCAACAATTGCTGCCGGAGCAAAAGCTGCTTATATTATCAAAGAACCGATTGCGTCTGCTATTGGTGCGAATATCCCAATTGGGAGTGCAAGTGGTCATATGATTATCGATATTGGTGGTGGAACTTCAGAAATCGCAGTCATTTCACTGGGTGGAATTGTAGCAGCAGAGTCTGTCCGTATTGGTGGAACCAGATTTGATAGTTCAATCTCAGAATATATTAGACGAAAATATAACTTAGCAATTGGAGAACGAACATCTGAAGAGATTAAAATAGAATTAGGTTCGGCAATGTATTCAGAAGGTCCTGCTGTACTAGATGTTCGTGGTCGAGACATGGTTTCAGGGTTACCGAAAACTATTACGATTAGTTCAAATGATGTAACTGAAGCGCTACAAAAAGATTTACAAGGTATAATTGAAGCTGCCAAGGAAGTACTGCAGCAAACACCACCTGAACTATCAGCCGACGTTATTGATAAAGGTATCATTATGGCTGGTGGTAGTAGTCTTCTTCGAAATATTGACCAATTAATCTCAAGAGCAATTGGGGTTCCTGTCTACGTTGCTGATGACGCCCTTCTTTGCGTCGCTAAGGGGACGGGTATTGCGCTTGATAATCTGGATTTATATAAACGTTCTATCTTAGCAACGAAATAATTTGTAAGGTATATGTTAATAGGTATCGACGCTTCGCGTGCTAATAAAGACAAAAAAACAGGAGTCGAATGGTACTCCTATCATTTGATACAGAAATTTAAGAAATTGGATAATAAAAACCAGTTTTTTTTGTATACAAATAAACCGTTAAAAAAAGAGCTGGGTAACTGCCCTGATAATTTCCGTGAGAAACTTTTGAAATGGCCGATTCCGCGAAGTTGGACAGTTGGGCGACTTAGTTTGGAAATGATTAAGAAAAATAAACCAGATTTACTGTTTGTCCCTGCTCATACTTTACCATTGATTAATCCAAAAAAGTCAGTTGTAACAATTCATGATATCGGGTTCGAACATTTTTCTGATGCATATCATTGGGCTGACAAACTTTATCATCGATTGATAATTCGATTGATAAAAAGGTCAGCTGATAAAATTATCACGGTTTCTCATTTTTCTAAACAAGATTTAGTGAAAACTTATAATATCAATCCTGAAAAGATAAAAGTTATTTGGAATGGGTATGATGATGAAAAATATCGTCCGATTGAAGGTGCACGTCAGAAATTAAAAGAAAAGTATAATATTACTGATCCTTTCGTACTTTTTGTTGGCAGGATTGAATTAAAGAAGAATGTGCCTCGATTGGTTGAGGCTTTTGCGAAATATAAACAAAAGTATCCAGACGATAAACACAAACTTGTTTTAGTTGGAGTGAAAGGGTTGACTTTTCCATTAGTAGAAGAGAAAATACAAAAGTATAATATTGAAAAAGATATAATTTTTCCAGGTTGGGTTTCGGACGATGATTTACCGTTATTTCATAACTCAGCAGCCTTGTTTGCCTTCCCTTCACTTTTTGAGGGATTTGGCATTCCAATCGTTGAGGCAATGTCTTGTAACTGTCCTGTTATTTGTTCAAATACAACCAGTTTACCAGAAGTCGCAGGTGACGCGACTTTGATGTTTGATCCTGAGAATGTAGATGAGATTAGTTCTCGAATAGAACAAGTCTTGCAAAATGAAACAGTGGCTGAGTCTTTAGTCGTAAAGGGTGAACAAAGATGTAAGCTGTTCTCATGGAAAAAATGTGCAGAAGAAACTTTAGATTTTTTGATAGAACAAAGGAATACTTGATTTACTGATTTATTACATGATGTACAGAATATTTTTAAATTTATCAGTAGATCAGTGAAAATCAGTACATCACGTATTAATGCTATTATGTCTAATAAATACAACTGGCCAGTCGTTGGTCATGATAAAATAAAAAATTTTTTACAGAACAGCATTGAAAAAGATAATCCTGCTCATGCTTATTTATTTCACGGATGTCAGGGGATTGGTAAGGTTGAGATTGCAATGCTTTTTGCGAAAAGTTTAATCTGTCTGAAACAAGGCGATAGTTTGCCATGTAATCACTGTCGTAGTTGTGAACAGTTTGATAAACTTGTTTATCCTGACCTTTTTATTTTAGAAAGGGAAATGAATGAGAAGACTGATAAAAAGAAACAGTTTGTGACCGTTAATCAGGTACGGGATTTGCAGGAAAAGATAAACAAACGAGCCTTTCTCAATTCTTATAAAATTGTTATAATAAAGGAAGCACATCTACTAAATAAGGAGTCTAGTAACTCTTTATTAAAAACTCTTGAGGAACCAACTCAAAAGACGATAATTATTTTAGTTACAGATAATAAGGAAGCGATTTTACCAACGATAATTTCTCGTTGTCAGCTGATCAAGTTTCAACCAGTTGATAGTGATTCCATTTACAGTTATTTAGTCGATGAAAAACAAGTTGATAGAACAACGGCTAAGGAAATTGCTAGAATTGTTAATGGTCGAGCGAATAAAGCAGACGAGTATCAGTCTGATTCTGAAAAATTCCAAAATGATAAACAGTTAAATCGAGATTTATTGGATTTATTGAAAAAAAGTTTAACACAACGATTCGCAACTGTTGATAAATTAATTCGAAAAGGTAGTACGATTGAAGAAGTTAATTCTTTATTCGATAAATTGATCGTGCTATTTCGAGATCTGATATTGATTAATAGTGAAAACTCAAATTTGATTGTTAATATCTATTTAGAAAATGAGTTAACGGCGTTAGCGAAGAGTCTTTCATCTAAAAAAATCGTAAGTAATATAAATATTCTAGAAAAAGCCAAAGAATTAGTTCAAAAAAACGTTAATTCGAAATTAGTTTTTGAGAATGTTTTAGTCTATCTATAATTTTTATGCAAGAAGAATTTAAACAAACAACAAATTTAACAAAAGAGCAGATAAAGGATGAAGTTGAAAAAGAATTCCAAGCGTTTTTAGAACGAGCTGCTCAAAAAACTAGAAAATTTTGGCAATCTTATGTCGATTCTGGTGAGATGAGTGCCGCGGACGTTGAAAAAAAGATTGAATCAAATCATGATTTGTTTTATGGGGGTGCGGATTTTTCTCATAAAGTGTCTGCTTTGGCAAATAATATGTATTGCTGGTGTCCTGGTGGAATGTATTTAGATATGCTAAGTCAACGAGAAGAAGGTAATCCTGATGATGAAGCTGTTATTTCTGATAAAAAATTGGTAGAAGATATGAATCAATGTCTAGCAGATGGCGGGCATGAAGATAGTGTTGAACTTTTGCAAACGAAAAATTTGGAAGGAGCGGAAGGTGAAAAAAGAGCCTTAATTGTTTGGGATTTATTTAAAAGAATGAGAGCAAAGGGATATGATGATGCAAAATTAAGAAAATAATATTTTAAATTAATTATATTGTTAAATTTATGACAAGAAAAATTGTATTTACAACATTAGTTCTATTTATGATCGTTAGTTTATCAGGTTGTATTTCATTCAACAGCAAGAAAACTACTTCAACTTCAAATCTGGGTGGAGTCTTTCTTTCAGTTGATAAAGCGGATGCTTGGAAACATCGATCATTGTTAATGACTCCAGGTCAACAAGCTGGTTCGATCTCTGATACAGATGTCTATTTCCTACGGTTTGATCCAACAAACACAAAGGTAATGTACGCAGGAACAAAGAAGAACGGTCTTTACGTTTCATATAATGCAGGCGCTGGTTGGCAAAAGGTTGAGTCTTTACCTTCAGGGTTTATTCGAGATTTAGTAATTGATTCAAAAGATCACTGTACTCTGTATGGAGCAGTTCATAATCGAGTTTATAAAAGTATAGATTGTGGACGAGAATGGGCAAGTATTTGGTATTCAGACAGTAGTGAAAAGGTTGTAGCTGCTCTAGGTATGGACTGGTATGATCCAAACGTTGTTTATGCAGGTCTTTCAGATGGTACTGTTTTGAAGAGTACTAACAAAGGTGCAACTTGGACAAAAAGCTATAAATTCGAACAAAGAGTAAATAAAATAGTCGTTGATCCTAATGATAGTAGAACTGTTTATGCAGGTGTTTTGAATGAAGGTCTATTTCGAACTGATGATAAAGGTGAAAATTGGGTAAGTCTGAATGCTGCAATGAAAGATTTTAGACGATCAAGTAATTTCTACGATTTCGATGTTTCAAAAAGTAGTAAAAACGAAGTGGTTTACGCTAGTCAGTATGGATTGCTTCGAAGTAAAGATAAAGGTGAAACTTGGACAGAGATTGAGTTAAACAGTTCAGCTGGAGAGGAAAAGATTTTCTCTGTAGCGATCGATCCTTCAAATGTGAATTATATTTATTACGGAACTGACACTGCGCTCTATAAAACAGTTGACGCTGGCGCAACTTGGGCAGTTAAACGTATGCCAACAACTAAAGTTGCTGGAGAGTTACTTGTTTATCCAGAAGACTCTAAGAATATCTTCATGGGAGTCAAGACGTTCGTTAAATAGAGTTTTAGTTGAGATTTGTTTTTTACGAACGTAAATTCCAAATAGCAAATAGCAAATTTCAAACAAGCTCTAAATCTCAAATTCTAAATTATAAATTTTAAGTAAAATAAAGAGCTAGAGCAAGGATTTTGTTAGGCTTAATAGCCTCGTTTAGCCTCGTTTAGCCTCGTTTAGCCCCCTTTTCTCATATGAATGAATATATAAAAAATCATCAGGAGGATTTTGATAAGACGATTGAGCATTTTAAAAATGAATTGAATAATCTTCGAGTTGGACGAGCGAATCCAAGTACGATTGAGTCTGTGTTGGTTGATTCTTACGGAGTGAAAACTCCACTTGTTCAAGTCTCAAGTATTGCTGTACCAGATGCACGAAGTATGACAGTTGAGCCTTGGGATAAGAATTTATTAAAAGATATTGAAAAGGCGTTAACTGTAGCTGATTTAGGATACTCTATTTCAGTTGAAAGTACGCTTGTCCGAGTGACTGTCCCTCAAATGACTGAAGATACTCGAAAAGAGATTGTGAAAAGTCTTAATGAAAAATTAGAAGCATCAAAAGTTGCAGTTAGAGCTGTGCGTGAAAAGGTGAAAGAAGAGATTACTGAAGCGCAAAAAAATAAAGATCTTACAGAAGATGATAAGTTTGATTTTGTTAAAGAACTTGATGAGAAAACTCAGGAATTAACAAAACAGTTGCAGGAGATGGGCGATGGGAAAGAGAAGGAGATAATGAGCGTTTAAAATTATAATTAATAACCTTAAAATTATGTCAGACCTGAAATTTGAACAAAAAATTATGCCGGAAGTTACTCGTTGTGAAACGTTTGAAGAGTTTCAATCGTTAGTAGATCAATGGGATAAAGAGGGGTTTTCTCGTGGATTGAATATTCCAAACGAAAAGATTATTGCAACAGTTGAGTCTTATCAGCGTGATCCTGAGATCGGTGAAGTGAAATTATCTTCAGCGTTCACAAATGTAACGCCTGAGAATGGTTATAAGGGGGAATCAATGTTGGATCATCTTTGTATTTGGTCTAAAAAAGTGGAAGAATAAATTAGTTATTACAAAAAGAGGAGTTATTCCTCTTTTTTTGTGCTTGAAATTTATGGTGAAATGGGTATAATGGGTTTATATGAAAATATATGTTGGGCATTCGAAACAACTAGATAATGAAGAGCAACTTTATCAACCGATCAGGGATAGCCTGCTTAATGATGAACATCAATTTATTCTGCCGCACGAAATTCATAAAGAATTTGAGAAAGTGAAATCAATTGATATTATTAAAAACTGCGATTTAATGATTGCAGAAGTTTCTTTTTCTGCCACTGGACTTGGCATAGAACTAGGGTGGGCGAATGCTTTTAATTGTCCGATAATATTTATTTATAAAAAAGGTTCCAAATTAGCAGGGTCATTAAAATTGTTATCTGATGATTTTATTGAATATGACAGTAGTAAAGATATGATTGAAAAAATTAGAAATATATTAAAAAAGATGTAGATCTGCGTTTTGCGATCCGTGTTCTGCGATCCGCGTTCCGCGAAAATATATGCAAGAAACAAAAATATCAATAAAAAATAAACAAGGTGAAAAATTGGTTGGTCTTCGAGCTGTTCCAGATTCAAATTTGGAAAAATATCCAACAGTTCTGCTGGTTCATGGTTTTGGTGTTACAAAGGAAGGGTATGGTATGTTTGACATTCTTTCTGAACGGTTAACTGAGAATGGTATGCAGGTTTATCGATTTGATTTTTCAGGTTCTGGGGAAAGTGAAGGGGACTATAGTGAAACTACTTTAACTAAACTAAAAAACGATTTAGAGGAAATCGTTAAATATGTGAGGAATCAAGCGGAAGTTGATCTTAATAAATTTGGAATAGTTGCTCAGTCACTTGGAACATCCACGACAATTGCGCTTACGCCAGAAATGAAATGTTTGATCTGCTTAGGGGCAGTCTCTCATCCTGGAGACAAATTACCTATAAAATT
>JABHMO010000007.1 GCA_018693855.1 Candidatus Falkowiibacteriota bacterium | reverse complement strand
TCTTTTGGCAATCATCTTATACACAATTTTAGAAAGGAGAAGATAGAAGATTGTTTGGAAAATGGAAAGATGAAGATGGATAATTTGAAAAATAATAAAATTGATGATCTTTTTGTTCTTCTTGCCCCTTGTTATGCGGTCATGCGACCGTACAAGTTTCGAACCCGTTGTCAAAATATATAATCAGTCTAATTTTGGTGAGAAATCTTGCGATTAATGTGATAGAGATGATCTTTTTGTTCTGTTTTTTCGCGCAAGAAAAAACATATTGACGGCGACAATTAAAAACATAGAGATAGCTGCGGCTATGAAACTTACTTTGAAAACTTCTAGCATGAAAAAGAGAAGTATGAAGAAAAATATTCTTGGTAGCATTGAGAAAAAATTTCGGTAGGCTGATGTTGCTAAAGCGTTTTTCTTTTCCCCTTTCCCATACAATTCTGCGTCTAGTGGCAATGCGTAGATGACAATGAAAAGCCCTATGAGGAAAACGCTAATGAAGTAAAAAATTTCATTCTGAATGAAGATTCGTCCAAGCCAAGTACATGCCACTAGGAATGCGCCAAGGCTCATGACAAGAGAATGATTTCCTTTTGTGTATTTACCAGCAAAGTATGTGAAAAGTATTGTCGTGATCGAAACAATTACAGGAATAATAGCAACTGACTCGATTGAAGCGAAAATAGTGTAAATAAAGATTGGCCAGATAACACCTTCACTAACCCAGTGAAATGATGCGATTGAGTAGATTAGGTATTCTTTGACGTCGTCCCACTTTTTGAAAAATTTGAAGAAGGTGGTTTTCTTTGTTGGTTTGTCACGGATGTTTTTAATCTTAAAAAGTGGCCATGACGAAAGTATTAAAATGATTACACTGATAACTATTAAAACATTTTTTTCAAAGAAAATAAGAATGGCCGCTCCAATGATCGGAGCAACGAAAGTTGCAAGTTTTTTTACAATATACAGGACGCTGATATCCTTTGTAACGTTTTTTGTGCTTCTGTTGCATTTCATGAATAGATAGATGTGCCCAACCCAGTAAAAAGTGTCATACAGCGCACCAAACAGTGCAAGCAAAACTATCAAAGTCCAGTTGCCACTGTTTAATGTGTATAGAATTATGAAAAATACGACGGAAAAGAGTGTTCCAAGAATGATTACCTTTCGAGCACCGATACGTTCAATCAACCATTTCACAAAAAAATTAAGCGGCAAATCAAATAAGTTGTAAATTATGTAGTATAACAACACTTCACTTAATGAGTAATCTAAGTTCAGTAAAAATATCGGAATAAAAATTGCAATCATGGCACGAGAAAACACATGTAGCCAAACAGAAAGCTCAAAAAGCCAAAATTCACTATGAAAAAGTCGATAAATTTTTAGAGAATGGTATTTGTGAAAAAGATGCATAAGAAAGAAATTAGAAATTTGGCATCAGGGTTACTTTGAAAAGATAATAGAGAGTACAAACGTAACTTGATCGAAGCCCCAATGTATTATTAGAATATCAATATGTTTAGTATACCACAAAATGAAAATTATGACTTGATTTTTTTGTGTAAATTTGATATGTTGTTGATAGAAATTAGAAATTGGAAATTGGTGAATAGGGTAGCTTGAGAGGGGGATTTGTTAAGTTAAGTAGATGATAAATTTAAATCAAGGTTAACTGATTAACTTGGTTAACTCGGTTAACTTGCGATTCTATGAGTGGACACAGTAAATGGGATAAAATCCATAGACAAAAAGGCGTGGCAGATGCTAAACGTGGTAGTTTGTTTACAAAACATTCAAAAAATATAACGATTGCGGCAAAAAACGGTGGTGATCCAACAATGAATTTTTCTTTGCGTTTAGCAGTGGAAAAGGCCAAGCTTGATAACATGCCAAAAGATAATATTGAAAAGGCTATTAAGAAAGGTACTGGTGAGATTGAAGGAGTTAACTATGAGGATGTGATGTATGAAGGTTATGCTCCAGGTGGAGTGCCGATTTTAATTGTTGGTATTACTGATAATAAAAATAGAACAACTCCAGAGGTGAAAGCCATTTTATCAAAAAACGGTGGTAGTCTGGGTGCGCAGAACAGTGTGGCTTGGATGTTTGAACATAAAGGCGTTATTCATATTGCCAACGCTGATGAACAAGATGAGTTAATGCTTGAATTGCTTGATGCAGGTGCCGAAGATGTTTTGGAAGAAGATGGATTAACTGTTTACACTACTTTTGAAAATTTTGAAAAAGTTAAAAAGTTTTTAGAAACAAAGAAGATAGAAACTGATTATAGTGAAATAGATTGGGTTGCCAAAGATAAACAAGATGTAGATGAATCCAGAGCCGACAGTGTTCAAAAGATCATTGACGCATTAGAAGACCACGATGATATTAATAATGTTTATTCTAATGTTGAGTAGGGACGGGGAAGAAAGCAAGAAAGCAAGAAAACAAAAAAGCAAAAATGAATGATTATCAAAAACAATTGAAAAAGAAAATGGATAATTATGTTCATTTGGTTTATCGAATGTCAAAAAAATTTCCACAAGATGAAGCATATGGTATTACTTCTCAATTTAGAAGAGCCAGTTTATCTATAATCCTTAATTATATTGAGGGCTATGCTCGTTTTCGTTCGAAGGTTCGATTTAATCATTTAGAAGTCGCTTTTGGCTCTTTCAAAGAGTCACAGTATTTATTAGAATTTGTTCTTATTGAAAAATTGATTACTTGCGATGAGTATTCCGAAGCGCATGAATTGTGTGATCAAATTGGCGCTATGCTTTGGACTGAGTTAGATAATTTAAGTAATTCTATTAAAGGTAAATAAACAGATTGCTTTTTTGCTTTCTTGTTTTCTTGCTTTTTACCACTTATGTCAAAAGTTATATTAGGAATCGATCCTGGGTATGGTAGAACTGGGTATGGTGTGATTGAGAGTGAGGGGTCGAAATTAACAAGTATAGACTATGGTGTAATTGAAACTAGTAGTGGTGATGAATTTCTTCAGAGATTAAAAGATTTACATAAGGAGTTACAACGGATAATAAAAAAACATAACCCGGACTTAATAGCAGTTGAGGACTTGTTTTTTTATAATAACGCAAAAACAGCTATAAAGGTTGGACAAGCGCGAGGCGTTATCCTTCTGACAGCTGTAAATGCAAACATTCAAGTTCATGAACTAACTCCACTGCAAGTTAAACAGGGCATCTGTGGTTATGGACAAGCAGATAAGTTGCAAGTTCAGAAAATGGTTAAGACAATCCTTAATCTAAAAACAATTCCCAAACCTGATGATGCAGCAGACGCTTTAGCGATTGCTGTTTGTGCAAGTTCAGTTAAATTAATAAAACTTTAAGATATAAAATATTGTATGAGAAAAAAAATATTCAAAATAGTTTTTGCATCTTTGATTCTTTTTGTATTTGCCTTTTCTCCGTTGACTCCTATCTTGGCGCAGGATTCGTCGGATGATCTTTCTCCTGTTCTAACAGCTCAAGCTGGTGAAGATAAGAATGTTGTGGTTGGTCGTCAAGTTGTTTTTTCTGCATTGGGAACAAAGGCGGTGAATGTGATTGGTTTAGAATACATTTGGGATTTTGGTGACGGAACAATTAAAAAAGGAGAGGAAGTCTCTCATACTTATCGGAAAGCGGGGATCTATCGAGTGAAATTAAGTGTTTTAGGACAAAACAGTTTTGGTTCACAGGTGAATGATCAGGATGATATTATCGTTCGAGTTGATAAGGATGTAATTGTTCTAATTAGTGATGGAAACGTGGACGCAGAACGGCTAGCTGTTCTTAATACTTATGCATCTCCACAAGGAATACTGTTAGTTAACATTCAAGAGACTGAAAAAGCAGCTGATTACGTTGTGGAAGGTGAGTTGGCTCAGAAAATTATCAAAAATAAAGACGATCTTTTTCAAGCCAGTTCAATTGTTATTTGGACTGAGAAAAATATTGGAATAAATGCTTTTCTTTTAGCTGCTCAGACGTTTGCGAAGACAAACGTTGATGACAAAGGGGAGATGACGAACTTAGGGTTTAATAATAAATACTTTACTGTAATTACAGACCAGAACTTTACCGCAGTTTCGCGTGTAGCTCAAAGTCTTTACGATATCCTAGAACCACAGTCTATTGTTGTTACTCGAGACGTGGCAAATCCTTATGTTTTTAGTGAGTCAAATGTTAATCAACTGCTAGATTCATTAAGAACAGAAGACATTGATCATAAATTACTGGGTCTTCATTCAAAAAGAGAGTTTAAAGGGTTTAAAGTATGGAATTTCTTATCATACTTTCTAAGTTACATGGTAAATAAAGGTGTTCCGTTAAATACTGTGTATTTGATTTTAATATTACCAGTTATTGCAACTGTGATCGCCTTTTTTCGACAGATTGTTGGAGTGAAGGCATTAGGTATTTACGCTCCGTCAATTATTGCAATCTCATTTCTTGCAACTGGATTGAAATATGGAATTTTAATCTTTATCGCAACACTATTTTTCGGAACAGCAGCTAGATTGATTGCGAGAAAAGCCAGACTATTATATTTACCTCGAATGGCGAATGTATTAACGATTGTAAGTCTAGTTATTTTTACAATGTTTTTACTGGGAGCCTTTTTCGATAAGAGAGGACTGATGGAAATTTCTATCTTCCCAATTTTAATCATGGTGTTGTTAACTGAGAATTTTGTTTCAGTACAGATTGAAAGAGGTCATAAAACAGCTGTCCTTTTGACACTTGAAACGTTGGTCTTGTCAGTTATCTGTTTCTGGTTAGCAAACTGGGAAGTTCTTAGAACGTTTATCTTGGCTTTCCCTGAATTTATTTTACTTACTTTATTAATAAACTATTTAATGGGTAAATGGACAGGTGTTCGTTTGACTGAATTATATAGATTTAGAAACGTCATAAAAAATGTGGAATTGGATGAGAAAAAGTAGGCAGGTTCTGGGTATGAATGCTCGGAATTTGGATTTTATTAGACCAGGTAATAACAAAAAAGCGATTGATCTTGTAAATGATAAGATTAGAACGAAAAAGTTATTACAAAAACATGGTTTGCCTGTGTCTAAACTGATTTCAGTCATAAAAGACCGAAAAGAGTTTTATAATTTTAAATGGGACGAACTACCAAACAGTTTTGTTCTTAAACCGAATAAAGGATTGGGTGGTGAAGGAATTTTAGTTACTTACGGGAAGAAGAAAAATGGTAAATGGGTGTTGCCTTTGAATAGAGAAGCGTCACTAAAAGACATTGTTGTCCGAGTAAGCAATATCCTTGACGGTGATTTTTCTAAAACAAATGTTCCTGATATTGCCTTTTTCGAAGAACGGTTGAAAATTCATCCAGCTTTCAAGTTGTATGCCTATAAAGGTGTTCCTGATATTCGAGTAGTTGTTTATAACAAAGTACCAATCATGGCGATGTTACGGTTCCCGACAAAATCTTCTAACGGTAAAGCTAATTTGCATAAAGGTGGTGTGGGGGTGGGCATTGATATTGCAAGTGGTGTCACAACCAACGCAATTATGTTTGATCAAAAAGTAGAGTTTTTGCCAGATATAAAAATCCCAGTTAGAGGTTTGCAGATCCCACAGTGGGACGATATCTTGCAGCTAGCGATTGAGTCATCAAACGCTTGTGGGCTGAAATATTCTGGAGCTGACATTGCTTTAGACAAGGAACATGGACCTGTTGTTCTTGAATTAAACGCACATCCAGGACTTTCAATTCAAAACGCAAACTTGTCACCACTTAAGGATCGATTACTGAGAGTTAAAGGTTTGAAAATTAAGACAGTTAAAAAAGGAATCAAAGTTGCTAAAGAATTATTCGGTGGAGAACTCGAACAAGAGGTTGAAAAAACGACAGGAAAGAAAATAATTGGTATAATAAATAAGATAAAGTTAAAAGATAAGAAAAACAACTGGCACGAAGTCGAAGTTAAGATGGATACGGGTGCTGATGTTAGTTCAATTGACGAAGATCTAGCAAGGTCGCTTGGTTTTGGAGAGGCAATTGATTATTTTTATCAGTTTGGAATAAAAAATGTTTTGACAACGCAAGAGTTAGAAGATCTGAAACAAAAAAATGTTTACAAAGAGTTGTTAAAACACAAAGACATAGTTGATTACAAGGTAATTTACAGTAGTCATGGTATTTCTTTTCGAATAGAAGTCCCTTTGAATGTGATTGTCTCTGGAATCTCTATGAATATTAACGCGGCTGTTTATCGTCGTGAAAATTTGAAATATCCGATGATTATCGGGAAACGAGATTTGAAAAAGTTTTTAATTGATCCGACGAAATAGTATGAAAAGTCAACAAGCCAAATTAATAGTACAAGAACTAAAAAAAAGAAAAGTAAAAGTAACGGTTTTACGTGAAAATAATGATTTTATTATTGCGCAAAAAGGTGGTAAGCACACTTTTATAAAGGACACTATGACAGAACTGTGTTCTACTACTACCTTTACTTTGGCAAATAATATGCATGCTGCTCTAGTTCGTCTAAAGAAGCACGGAATACCGGTTTGTCCATATAAAAAAGTAGTAAATATAAAACAGGCGTTACCTTTTTTGCGTAAGCATGGAAAGATTGTTGCCAAAGCTGTTAGATTATTAGTTAAAAATGATGGTGTTGGTGTATTAAGTGATTTGTCAACTCAAAAACAGTTAGCTTCTGCTATTTCTTTAATTCGATCTTTTGCAACAAACAAACGTGTACCTGTTTTTTTGCAAAAACAGTTATCTGGTGACCATTGTCGCGTTTTAGTTTTAGATAGTAAAAAGATTTATGTTTACAGTTCGAACCAAAAAGATTTGATTGTAGATAAAGGTGTTTTTATTAAAGCAGCCAAAGCTTTTAATTTAGCAATTGTTGAATTTGAATGCTTTGTGACAAAAGGATCAAAGTCTTTGATTACCGAAGTGGAGGTTGCGCCTGATTTGGAAAAATATGGCAAAGAAAACATTAACGTAATAAAAGACTTTGTTAATTTAATTGTCAATCGATTGTTAAAATGATATGAATAAACGAGTATCACCATATTTAAGAATATTTATAAACGCAGCTGCGTTTTATGGTATTAGATTGCAAAAGTCTGACTGTTTGCACAAGGTTTTTAACGAGAAAGAGTCGCATCATTTTAACTACTCTGCAACGGAGTTAAATACTAGAATAGGTAGAGATATTGCTAAGGATAAATTTTTGTCGACTAATGTTTTAAGTCATTTCGGTTTTCCTGTTGTTGAGAATGAGTTAGTTACTTGTTTCGATGACTGTTTAGCGTTTTATAAAAAGTATAAAAACGTAGTTGTTAAACCGTTGTCTGGTTCTATGGGGAAGGGGATTACCGTTGGAGTCATGTCGCAAAAAGAGTTACGTCGTGCATACTCATTAGCAAAGAACTCGAGTAGCTCTCAGCAAGTTTTGGTAGAGAAATTTATTGAGGGAGATGATTACAGGATTACTGTTATTGACAATAAAGAACTGTTTGTTTCTCAGCGAGTGCCAGCACATATTGTTGGCACGGGTAAGAAAAGTATTAAAAAGTTGATTGAAGAAAAGAACGCAAACAAAAGAGATAATCAGCAAGCGATTGAATTTAATAAGGAACTATTAAATCTATTAAAAGTTCAAAAAGTTAATTTGCAGACGTGTTTAGGTGAAGGGAAGACTATTCGTCTAAAAACAGTTGCTAATATCTCAACGGGTGGAATGTCCATAGACGTGACTGATAAAATTTCAAAACATTTTGCAAGAAAGGCGATTGAAATATCAAAGGCATTGCATTTGAAAACAATTGGTATTGATTTAATTACTACTGACATCACTGGTCGAAAAGGAAAAGTAATAGAGATTAACACTAGACCGCAGTTACTTAGTCATCATTATCCTGATATTGGTCGGAAACGGTATCCAGCAAGAACTATTTTGCAAATGTTATTTAATTATAAATTAAAACAAAAAAAATATGTTAAAACGAGAACAATTTAATTATTTCAGCACTTATTTTCTTGGAGCTGAGGCGGAAAAAAGAGGGGTTGAAGTAAAGAAAATTTTTACTAAAGGAAGTTTAGCTAAACAGAGTTATTTGTTATTGAAATACAAGAATCACGAAGAAGTCATTATTGGTCAAAGAACTAAACATACCGATTGTATTGGTTATTTTGTGTCAAAAAATAAACAGATAGCAAAATACTTTTTTAGTCGAGCCGGTTTAAGTGTTGCCAAAGGAGGTATTTATCATGTTGATGATATCGATGAAATTATTGAGGTTGCGAATAAAATTAAATATCCAGTAGTAGTAAAACCAATCGCAGGGATTCAAGGTAAAAAAGTTTTTGTAGGGATTGATTCAGATAAAAAGTTAAAAAGGATATTAAAAGACAATTTTAAGGGTAAGGTTTTACTCGAGAAAGAGTACTTTGGCAAGGAGTATAGACTTTTTGCAACAAAGGACAAATTTGTCGCTGCTATTTACCGAATCCCCGCAAATGTGCAAGGAGACGGTATCCATACTATAAAAGGATTGATTGAGATAAAAAACAAAGATCCACGTAGGGGAGCGGGACACAAGAAAAGTCTTGTTAGAATTAATGTTGATTCTGTTGTAAAAGAACACTTAAAGAAACAGAAATTAAGATTAAGTTCAATTCCGAAAAAGGATGAAATTATTTATTTAAGAGTAAACTCAAATCTATCTACTGGAGGGGATAGTGTTGATGTGACTGACGTTATTCATCCAGAGGTGAAAAAATTGGCAGTAAAAGTTATAAAAGTAATACCTGGCTTAGCTTATGGAGGGATAGACTATTTGACAAAAGACGTGACAGTAGCTCCAACGTCTAGAAATTATATTGTAATCGAGGTAAATGATTCTCCTATGTTGTCTATGCATCATATTCCTTACAGCGGAAAAGAACGAGACGCAGCAGGCGCTGTTATTGATCAGTTATTTCCGGAAACAAAGAGTAAAAAACAATAGTTATTATGAATAAAAAGAATGAATATAATCAATTTTTAATAAAAGAGGCCAAAAAATACGGCATCAAAGCGATAGCTTACGATGAAAGTTTGTCGTATGTTGAATTGGTAAAAGGAAACAAAAAAAGTTTGTTTTGTGGAGGCGTGATTTGTGATAAATCAAGCGCAAGCGCAGTGAGTTTGTGTCGACAGAAGCATTATTCATATAACTATTTGAAAAAGAATAACTATTCTGTTTTACCTCAGATAAAAACCAACTCTATCTCAAGTCTGAACGTATTTCTGAAAAAATATAAAGAAGTAGTAATTAAACCATTAAATCAAAAGCAAGGCAAAGGAGTTACTGTTGGTATTAACAATAAAAAGGAGTTGCAATCAGCTTTTAAGCTGGCTCAAAAGTATACAAAGTCAGTAATAGCTGAAAAATATTTTTCTAGTGAAGATTTAAGAGTTTTAGTTGTTAATTATAAAGATATTTTTGCTGTTAAAAGAGTTCCTGCAAATATTATAGGAGATGGTAAGTCTAATATTAAACAATTAATTACCAAAAAGAATAAAAAAGGCTTTCCTGGTAAAAGATGGTTAGGGATTGAAGTGGATGATGTCTTAATAGCGTTTTTAAGAAAACAAAAATATACATTAAGCAGTGTTCCGCAAAAAGATGAAACGATTTTTCTTAGAGGAACAGCCAATGTTCACACAGGAGGAGAGGCTCACGATGTAACAAACGAACTACCTATAGAAATTAAAAAAGAAGCACTCTGTTTAGCTAAAAGATTAAAGTTGCCAGTTATTGGAGTAGATTATCTTGTTTCGTCAGATTACAAAAAAAGATATATTATCGAGCTTGAATCTGAACCAGGAATTAAACTGCATCATAATCCAGTCGTTGGTAAAAAAAGAAATCCCTCTAAAAGCATTTTTGAGATTGCATTTGGACGACTATAAACTATTAAAAACCATTTTAACTATATTAACTTTTTTAACTGTATTAACTAACTCTCTCCTATGGCACAAATCATCCATCATCGGCCTCCAGTGCGGGAACGTCGATTTGATAAGGTCAAAAAGAAGATCAAAAAGTTTGTTCCACAAACTAAAAAAACAAAACACAAAAAACTAATCAAAAAAATCATTAAAAAAGCTTTTTGGACAGGTTTAATTCTGTTTTTGTTGTTTTTAATCTACCTTGTCGGAGCTTTTGCTTGGTACAGTAAAGATTTGCCAGATCCAAATAAGATTTTGGAACGGAAGTTAGATCAAAGTACTAAGATTTACGATAGAACAGGTGAAAAATTGCTGTACGATGTACATGGTAATGAAAAAAGAACTTTAGTTCAGCTAGATGATATTCCTAACTATGTGAAATGGGCGACAATTTCAGCTGAAGATAAGTATTTTTACGAACATAATGGGTTTAATATCTTTGCCATGATAAAAGGTGTGATTATTGATCCATTAACAGGAAAACGAGTTAGAGGTGGTTCTACGCTTACTCAGCAGTTTGTAAAAAATTCTATATTAACAAATGAAAGAAGAGTCTCTCGAAAGATAAAGGAATTCATTCTGTCATATAAAATTGAAAAAGCGTTTGAAAAAGATGAGATTTTACAAATGTATCTGAACGAAATTCCATATGGAAGTGTTGCTTATGGTGTGCAGTCTGCGTCTCAAACTTTTTTTGGTAAAGATGTGTCAGATTTAACATTAGCTGAAGCAGCTATCTTGGCTTCTTTGCCGAAGGCACCAACGTTCTATTCTCCGTATGGAGCGAATACTGATAGACTGTTTGTTCGACAACAGTACATTCTTGATTTGATGGCAGAGAATGATTATATTACTCAAGCAGAGGCTGACGAAGCGAAAAAGCAAGAGTTAGAGTTTGTTCTAAAGCGAGAATCAATCTTAGCTCCTCACTTTGTAATGTACGTTAAGCAAATATTAAGCGAAGAGTTAGGTGAAGATTTACTTGAAACTGGTGGATTGAAAGTGACTACAACTCTTGATTACGATAAACAAGCGTTCGCAGAGGAATCTGTTGTGAATGGAGTTGAGTCTCGAGGTGAACAGTACGGCTTCCATAATTCTGCATTAATTTCAATAGACCCTCAGACTGGACAGATTCTCGCAATGGTTGGATCAAAGGATTATTTTGACATTGAACAAGATGGGAATGTGAATGTTACTCTAAGTTTACGTCAACCTGGTTCTTCAATGAAACCACTTGTTTATGCGGCTGGATTTAAATCTGGATATACACCAAATACTGTTTTGTATGATGCTGAAACTACATTTAAAACTGATACAAAGGATTATTTACCAAGAAACTATGACTTGAAAGAACATGGACCTGTTTCTATCCGAAAAGCTTTGCAAGGTTCGTTGAATATTCCCGCAGTTAAGATGATTTATCTAGTTGGCGTAGAGAAAGTTATCGATATGCTCGAACAGATGGGGTATTCTTCATTTGAGAATAGAAGTCGATTTGGTTTAGCGCTAGTTCTAGGTGGTGGGGAAGTTAAATTAATTGAACACGCAAGCGCGTTTGGGGCATTAGCTAATCAAGGTGTTTATAATCCTCCGGTCGGAATTCTGAAAGTCGAAGACAGTGAAGGTAATACTTTAATGGAGTATAAACAAAAAGATCGAAAAGTTTTAGATAAAGAAATTGCTAACACTGTTTCAAATGTGTTAAGTGATAATGAAGCGCGGGCATACGTTTTTGGCGGTTCAAATAACTTAGTTATCGGTGATAGACCGGTAGCTGCAAAGACAGGGACAACTAATGATTATCGAGACGCCTGGACAATGGGTTACACTCCTAATTTAGTAACAGGTGTCTGGGTTGGTAATAATGACAACTCAGAGATGGCGCGAGGTGCTGCTGGTGGCGTTGTGGCTGGTCCAATCTGGAATGAGTATATGAGAAAAGCGGTTGCAGGAATGGAGAAACAGTATTTCCCTTCAGTTGAGATTGAACAAACCGGAAAACCTGTTCTTGACGGAGAGATTGCTACTGAGAGAAAGATTAAGATTGATAAGTTTACAGGAAAGTTAGCAACTGAGTTTACTCCTGAAAGTGCTATTGAAGAAAAAGTTTTTCAAGAAGCTCATTCAATACTTCATTATGTTTACAAAGACGATCCTCGTGGTGGTGTTCCTGAAAATCCTGCTGAAGCTGACGCAGCTTACTCAAGTTGGGAAAGTGCTGTGCAAGAATGGTTGAAGAAAAAGATGGAAGAGCAGGGTGAGGATGGTACTGATTTAGTTCTTGATTCACCTCCAACCGAGTATGATGATCTGCATACGCAGGAGAATAAGCCAACCATATTTCTGCGAGGATTAAATAATAATCAGAACATAACTTCCAGTCAACTAGAGGCGCAGGTAAGTGTTTCAGCGCCAAGAGGCGTAGATCGAGTTGAGTATTATATTGATAACACTTTAATCCAAACAAGATACAATCGACCGTACAGTTTGAACTATTCAATCAGCAGTTATTTTGTAAAAGGTTATCACACGCTTCGGGCTGTTGCCTATGATGACGTTGATAATTCAAATGAAGCTTCAGTTAACGTGAATATTAAAGTTGATTTACCTAAACCCAATATTGTTTGGCCATCTGGTACTTCTCAAACCTTTAATCAGTCAGATTTCCCTATAACAGTTCAAACCAGTTTAACTGATCTGTCTGCTAGTCAGAAAGTTGGATTTTATCTGCGTAACAGTTCATCTGGTCAAGAAAATATGATTATAACTCATGTTCGACCAGCTAGAAGTAGTATTAGTTTAGAGATTGGAAATATTTTCGAACTTGGACGTTATGAAGTTTATGCAATGATTGAGGATCCGAATGGTGATAGGCATAGAAGTGATGTTTTGTTCTTAGACGTTCAACAATAAATATAGAATATATCTTCAAATTGAAAACCGCCGTCCCGATGGGGCGGCGGTTTGTGGTTGTTTGATGAACATCGTTACTCGGCTTTAATTCTCGCCGGAAGGAGCGTAGCGTAGTTCCGGTGATTGAAGCTGATGAATAAGCAGGCTGGTGTTTGACTGTCCGCTGCCAATTCGAAAGGGAATCTTTGCCCAGCCAATCCATTGAAGCCCATTTCTGACAGGTCGATGTTTTTGAATGGCTCTGTTACGGTTCTTCCGTCTGTGCTTTTGTCGGGGTAGAGGACTGTGAATTCAGTCACTCTATTCTTTGTCTCGATGTAAGAATCGACCAGAACCTCTTTTAGAGGGTAGGGGCAGAGGGAGGTGTCCTGAGATGAATTGATTTGTGCTTCTTCGGTGTTGTCCTTTGTAGAGCTGTTCGTGTCATGCTGTGAAACTTTCCAAGCCCCCCAAACGACAAAAATGACGACACAGATCAGTCCAGCGATGACTGTTTTTTCCAAACGAGACAGATTGAACATTGTGAGCTCCTTTTCCAGTGGCGAGGATCAACAAGTCAAAACGATTACTAGATTTCTAAATATATTATGTGATTTTGTACTATTTGTCAAGTGCACGTAATTAATGTTGAATAAATTAAAAACAGCTAACGAGTTAGCTGTTTATTCCTTGATGGTAAGATTTAGCGTGGTCTGAAAAGGCCAATTGCGCTTTTTTCGTTGGCGTCATAGACGATGCAGACCTTGCTTTTTTCTTCTGCCATTTTTTGAAGTTCATTGAAACGGATTTGAGAAAAGCAGCTACGGTTTGTTTTTTCTCCACCGTTTTCAAAGTAGGAAATTATCAGATGATTGTCCGTTGTCGCCATAGACGCCTTGTCTAGTGTTACAAGGTTACCAATTTGGCAGTAATTCCTTGTGAGTGTCACTGGCGTTTCCGGTTCCTCTGGCCAGTAGTATCCCATGAGACAGATTCCGATAGTGAAAATGACAAGTATGCCAAAACAGGAAGGCCAGTCGGGCTTACGAGAAGTGGTTGGATGCAATACCTTATTCATCTCAAAGTGCTTCATGGCAACCTCCTAGTGTAAGGAAGGAAGAACGAATGTGTATGTACTATATCTATAACGTATCTCTTTACAAAAAGCTTGTCAAATGAAATGAAAAACCACTCCCATGAGGGGGTGGTCAGTATGTGTGAGCTACTCTTGAAGTTCTACGATCATTAGAACATTCTCTCTCTCATCGTCAATAGCGAATGAAAGGGCATATCCCGCGATCGCTAGTTCCGTGGCAAGATGTTCGGCTGTACCAGTTAGCACCTCTTCGTGAGTCAATTTTTGAATCTGGTTGCGATCTTTTACAAATAAAAGTTTTCTTCTACGTTCTTCTCCCGTGTCATTGGCTGTTAGCTTGACCGTGATCATTTCTTGACCTAGGAGAGCTGCTGCTCGTAATCGTCGTTCGATCTCAAATAAAAGAACATTTTTTCGTGATGTATTGGTCGCTCCTACCAGCAGCTCTTCGTTCCTGGCTGCCTTACTCATCTCTAAAAGTTCTTGTCTGATTTTAGCGAGATCTTGCATCGTGAGCTCCTTTGTTGTTGGAAATGAAAGGATTTCTCCTATAATACCTGTATAAATAGAACATGATAGTTGATATTATCAATAATTTTTCACGTTGTCAACAACTTACGATTGTTTAAGGACTGATTTTTTGCTATACTAAACGAGTAATAGTTCTCATAAAAAATCCTGTCATCCTGACTTTATCGGAAGGATCTAGGATTTTTTAGATTTTAATCTCATGTATCTAAGTAAATTGGAAATTCAAGGGTTCAAGTCTTTTGCAAAGAAGACTGTTTTTGAATTCCCTGAATTTTCTAATCATCATAAACATTCAAAAAGCGTTTCAGCAGTAGTTGGACCAAATGGATCAGGTAAATCAAACGTTTCAGACGCAATCCGATGGGTACTTGGTGAACAAAGTTTGAAATTAATCAGATGTAAGAAATCTGACGACGTTATCTTTGGTGGATCACATAGTAAAGCTCGTCAGGGGATGGCAGAGGTTTCAATTCACTTTGATAATCATGATAAAGTTCTGCCAATCGAGTTTAGCGAGGTTGTTTTGACTAGACGAGTTTATCGAGATGGGGAGACGGAGTATTTGATTAATAAAAAGAAAGTTAGACTGTTTGATATTTTGATGTTACTCGCAAAAGCGAATTTTGGTCAGAAAAGTTATAGTATTGTCGGTCAAGGAATGGTTGATCACATTATAAATATTTCAGCATATGAGCGAAAAGAGTTTTTTGATGAAGCAACCGGAGTGAAGCAGTATCAGATCAAAAGAGATCAAGCTGTTAATCGGTTGAAACGGTCTCGAGAAAATCTTTTGCAAACAAATCAAATTCTTCAGGAACTTGAACCACGATTGCGACTTCTAACTCGGCAGATTAAAAAATTAGAGAAAAGAAAAGAGGTTGAAACAGAGCTGCGAGCTAAACAGAAAAATTATTACGGTTACATTAACAATAATCTACAAAACGATAAGAAAAGACATAGTGACCAATCGGATGTAAAAGAAGGAATAAAACAGGAGCTAAGTGATGAACTCGAAAAGATTCAATCAGAGTTGGCGCAGCTTGCAAGAGAAGAGTCTCGAAAAGATATTTTTAATGAGTTGCAGAAAAAACATAATAAAATTTCTAATGAAAAGAATGAACTTCTAAAAGATTTAACAGTTGTAAAAGGTAAGATGAGTCTTGAGTATAGTAAGGCTGGTAAACAGAACTTATCTTGGTTGGAAGATAAAAAAGAAGAGCTTGGTAAACGGATAAATGAAATAAAAGAAAGTTATAATAATCTAAAAGTAAAAATTAGCAGTAAGGAAACTGATTTAGAAAGTTTTGAAAAGAAAACGACTGAAATTGATAGCGAACTTGTCGTTCTGCAAAATAATTTGCGTACTGCAGAGGATGAACTGTCTAGATTGAAGAGTGGTGGCAAGATGAGTGAGACAATGTACTCTGTGAAGGCCTTATTACGTCAAAAAGGGGTGATTAACGGCATTTTCGGTACTGTTGGTGATCTTGCTAAGGTTGATGAGATGTATGAGACAGCGATGGCTACAGCGGCTGGTGCACGTGTTCTGGGAATTGTGGTTGCAACTGATGACGTGGCTATAAAATGTATTAAATTTTTGAAAGATCAACGACTAGCTCCATTGACTTTTTATCCATTAAGTAAGTTGCGTAGCTGGCGAATTAACGCTGATCAGAAACATATTCTTGAAGAGAATGGTGCGATTGGGTTTGCTCAAGAGTTGATAAAATATGATGATAAGTTTGAAAAAGTTTACGCTCAGATCTTTGGTAGTACGGTGATTGTTGATACTTTGGAAAATGCTAAACAGATAGGTATTGGACGTGAGCGATTGATTACTTTAGAAGGTGACACAATCGAAAAAGCTGGTATCATGAAAGGTGGTTATTCTAGACGATCACAACGGTGGCAAAGACTAGGGGATGATCAAGTTGGTGTTTCACAGGAAGAGAAAGTTAAAGAGATCGCTATTCTAAAACAAAAAATTGCTGATCGTAGTCAACAGCGAGAAAGTTTTGTTACAGACGTTAACAGTTTGAGAGTTGATGGTCAGATTAATGATAGTAAGTTCAAAGGATTAACAAACGAGTTGGCTTCACTCGAAAAAGAGAAAGCTAAAATAGAAGAAGAGATTGCTGATAATCAAGTTGATCCAGATAAACAGACAGAGTTCCATAAAAATTTAGATAAAAAGAAAACAGAGCTTGAACGAAAGTTTGAATTGATCGAAGAACAGTCTTTAACAGTGCGAAAAGAGTTAGATGAATTTAATTTAGAAGAAGAAAAGAAAAAGGCAACCGTGTTTCGATTACAAAAAGAGATGCAAGAGTATCAGATGAAACTAAATGAGGTAAATAATGAAGTAAATGATATAAATATTGCAATTGCCAAGTTAGAAACAAAGCAGGAAGATTTGGATCGTGAAATTCGACAGGAGTTAGGAGCTGAATTTGATATTTCTAAGGTAACAGTTGAAGAAATTATAAATCAAGAGCAAGAAGTTTTTTCAATTAACAAGTTGAAACATAATTTAGAGATGATTGGAGGGATTGATCCTGAAATTGTTGATGAACACAAAGAAGTTAGTGAACGGTACGAATTTTTATCAAAGCAGGTAATTGATCTTGAAAAAGGTATTAATGATTCAGAGAAAATTGTAGGAGAGTTAGACATTGTTATTCAAAAACAGTTCAAAGCGACGTTTAAAAAGATTAATGAATCTTTTGGCAAGTATTTCGAAAAGATTTTTGAAGGAGGGAAGGCGAAGCTTTCATTAATCCAAAAAGAATCCCAATCTAACGTAGAGACGCAAAATCTTGCGTCGACCCTATCGACTGAAAATCCTGACCCGACCGAAGGAGGTTCTGAGTCGGAAGAGGAGGAGAATAAAGTAGAAAAACAGTTAGTTGAAAATAAATCAAAGTTGGCAAATACAGGAATTGAGATAATGGTGGCTCCGCCTAACAAGAAGATTAGTAATATTGCGATTCTCTCTGGTGGTGAGAGGACAATGACTTCATTGGCATTAATTTGCGCGATAATTGATAGTAATCCAGCACCATTTATTGTTATGGATGAGGTTGATGCTGCACTTGACGAAGCGAATTCAGAGAAGTTTGGTAATATCTTGCAAGAACTTTCTTCCAAATCACAGTTTGTTGTGATTACTCATAACAGAGTGATTATGCACGTATCAGATGTCTTGCATGGAGTTGCTATGGGTGACGATGGTGTCTCGAAGACTTTGTCGCTTAGTTTGAAGGAAGCTGAAGCGACGGTGGAGAAATAATTAGTAATAATCAAATAACAATAATCAGAAATTGAAAAATCGCAGACAGTTAAGTCTGCGATTTTGTTTGCCTAGATCTGGGCAAGCGCATTTTTGAATCCATCTACGATTTGATGGATGTTTTCTTGGTTTGCGCAAGTTGGTGGTGCGATTCTGAAGTGTTCATGCGCGGGACAGGTAATTAGTTTTTGCTCGTAGAGCTCGCGTTGGAGATCCTTTTGACTGATTTTGGGATCAACTGTGATCCCAGTCATTAATCCTTTTCCTCTAATGTCGAGGATGAGTGGCGATTCAATGGAACGCATACCTTCTCGAAGAAGTTTTCCCATGCGTGTTGAATTCTCGCAAAGTTTTTCGTCTAGGATTACTTGTACTGCTTCTCGAGCAACTGCACTTGCTAGTGGTGACGCGGCAAATGTGCTGCCGTGCACTCCGCGTTCATTGATTGCAACCATAACTTTCTTATTTGCTAGTACAGCAGAGATTGGTAGCATCCCACCCGAAAGAGCTTTACCTAGTAATAGAATGTCTGGCTTGACGTTGAACAGTGAACAGGCCGTTAATTCACCGCAGCGACTTAGACCTGATTGAATTTCATCAGCAATGAAAAGAATTTCTTTTTTGGTGCAGAGATCTCTGACTTGCTGTAAATAATTGCCGTCAGGAATAATTATCCCTGCTTCACCTTGAATTGGCTCAATGCAAATTGCTATGACATCGGGATTCCTCTCAACCGCATCTTTCATAGTTTCAATGTCATTGAACGGTACGGGAATAAAGCCTTCAGGAAACGGACCAAATCCCCTTTTGGAAGATTGATCTGTTGACATTGCAAGAGCTAGGCTCGTTCTGCCATGAAAATTGTGCTCAGCAACAATGATTTTGCCTTGACCCATAGGTAGGCCCATGATTTCAAAGGCGTATTTTCGTGCCAACTTGTTACCGCCCTCTACAGCCTCAACCCCACTATTTGCCATGAAACACTGATCAAATCCTATTAATTCACAAAGAAATTTTAAAAACTTCGGTGTGACGTCATTTTTTATTTTTTGACCGGTGCAGGCCATGAGGCCAGCCTGTTGTACTAATGCTGCTACGATGCGGTCATGACAGTGGCCCTGGTTTACTGCAGAGAATGCGGACATGCAGTCTAAATAGGGGTTGCCGGAAATATCGTAAAGGAATACGCCCAAGGCTCTCTTGAAAATATCCTTAAATTGTTCGTAAAACCCTGGAGTGTGTTCCTGGTTAAGCTGATCAATGTATTCACGATAGGTGGTGCTCATTGTTTATCTCCTGATTGTTGAAGGACAAAAATAATCTATCTATGTGACTATCTTTGCTAATTCTATCAAATATAAACAAAAAGGACAACCTTAGGCAGGTTATCTTTTTTGAGTTTGAAATGAGTACAAGTAGTTGTAGGAATTGTGGTGAAAATCACCATCAATTGTCAAAATTATTAATTAAAGAACCGGAAACTGTGTGAAAATCCATGGAAATGGATAATAGGATTGTTTCAGCGGGTTTTAACCCCCTTTCTGTTTTTGTTTTGATTGTAGAAAATATAAAGAGTGAAAGCACGTGGTACGTGTTTCACTCTACATAAGTATTATAGCAGTTCTGAATCAATTTGTCAATCTGAGACCATAATGACTTATTTTAGCACAACCACTATGTGTATAAGTTGTGGATATGTGTATAAGTTTATTGTTCACCCTCTATTATTGACCAATTTAGATGAATATGATAATCTTTAACAGCCTTTTGACAACCAATCTTTCATGCGAAGGAGTTTATTAATGTCGGATCAGCCTAAAACTCAAATTGCCCATTTGCGAGTGATCGAAAAAGGAAATGTAACAGTATTAGCTTTTGCTTCGCAAAACGATGCTGAAACATTTAGAAATTTTGTTTTGTTGTATATGGAGGAGACTGGGACTATTAATATGAATGACGGCTATTGGCTCGATGTCTTCAGCAAGGTCTTCATGTTGGATCATCTCCTGCCAAATTCAGATACTCAGTTGGATGAAGACTTGATTCAGACGATGATTAAATCAATTATTGAAAATAGGTTAGCTGGTGGGAAGACTAAATTAACCGCTTTCTTTGCACTATATGCGGAGGGCGACTTGATTACATTTTCAATGCCGCAGTTTCCGCCACGGCTTACTCCGGAAATAGGAGATTCGTGTCGCGCATTTTCTCCATCTTATTTGGTTGGCAATGGCGCGGTTTACTACGTTGAGGTATGTGGTGAAAGTTTAACTGTCGTAAGTACCGAAGATAAACATTTTCATGCTCCCGGTACTGATGTTGATGAGGACGAGCCTGAGTCAACGAATGTAACGATTGGCGACGAGGCCATTCGATATACACTGCCAGTAGTACTTGCGATGAAGGTTCCTGATCCATGGGATCTTGACTAGAAAGCAGAACACGCGAAACCAAGTTTCGTGTTTTTTTATTATCAGTATTGACAGAAACAGATTTTAAAGTTAAAGTGACTAATGGCCTTGTTTCACAAATGGAGGTTTGCTATGACATCGATCAAACATTTTTTTGCGATCATTCTTGCCAGTTGTGCTCTTTTTGCTCTGAGTTATGGCTTTTTGTATGAAATTGTAAAGGTAGACGAACCTTTTCGTGTAACTTACTCTAGAAATCAGGGTAGCTATGAACAGCAGTACTCTCGGCAGGCAGAGCCTGACGAAGCTATTTTTCGAAAATTCGTTACAGGGGGTGTTTGTTTCGTTCTTTCGATAAGTATGATTGGCTTTTCCTTGCTAGCGCTTCTGCTAATCGTTAAGAAGGAGACTGATTCGATAGGAATGTCTATAGGTCTTTTCATCTGTTCGATCTTTTTCATCGTCTGGATGTCGCCAATCTTTTGGAAAAGCTTGTGCTTGATAGGAGGGGCCGTCTACTATGGTTGGTAATTAGGTAAATGAAAGTAATCCAACGTTCTTCAACGTTGGTTTTTTAATTATAAAATCTCCCATATTAACAGGAGATTATATTGCTTGTTGTGAATTGATCTGACTGAGCAAGTCAGTTGCTTGTTTTAACAGTCTTGGAGGTAATTGATCATGAATCGCAAACTGCATTTGGCCTTGCAGTTTTTGATATATTCGCCAGGTATCTTCATAATTACCAGACTCAAGTGCTTTTCGTAGATTAAAGACAGACATACGGATTCTCAAAACAAACCTTCGCTTGTTTCGAATCGTTCCATCAGGAAAGACGTTGTAACCTAGTGCTGGTAAACAGTCTTTATCGTCTGGCATTAAAAGACGTGCTTTGTGCAGTTTGTATATTTGATACCATTTTTGAGTGTATCTTGGCATGTTTTGAAAAGGTTCGATCCAAATACGATATCCGGCTCGCATAATATCGTATATGCTTGAAATTAATGGAGAGTGAAAAAGTAGAGCTCCTTTGTTGTTTTTTGTAATATCAATTTGCCCGTCTCTCCAGAACTCTGGTGCTGAAAAATACAAGTTATCTGCAAATCTAACATAGTAGCCTTTTACATGAATAGCTCGAACAACCAGATTATAATCAAGTTGCCAGAAGCATAAATCAAACAGTCTTGGGCTTGTTGGCGCACCCTGTGGTAAAACAAAACTGTTTTGTTGGAGTTTGGCTTCTTTTCCTGCAAAGTTGAACCCACCAAAAGAAAGAAATGCATGAAGTTCATCACTGCGGTCGTGCGCGAAATCGTGATCAGATTGTCTTTTTGTTTGACTAAAAGAGCGTGTGGGATGTAACCATGTTGTTAAGCAAGTTAGATAGTAACTTGCGAAATGCCCGAACTTTAATCGACGAAATACATGATAAACAGCTCGGGCTGTTGTGTTTGAAAAAGCGTCTACGATGTCTACTGAAAAGATTGCTTGTTCAGGTTTAACTACCTTTTTAAGCGCCTCAAGACCACTTCCTCCGTAAAACCCAAAAGTACACTTTAGGACACGCGTTTTTTGAAGAATTGTTTTGTTAATTAACCTCTGAACTATTTTGAGTTCATGACACGGAATATTCAGAATTCTATATTTCCCATTTCTTTTTGGGATTCTCGCTGTGCTGTAAAGGTTGCTGTTGCGGTAAATAGCACGTCTAAGTAACTCAAGAAAGTTTATTTTATGTTCAGAGTCTTTATATCCCAGAAAATTTCTTAGATAGTAAGCGGCTGCCAAACCGCCTTTGGTTTGCAGTGGATTGCAGGCGGATTGCAGGATTTTTGTCAAAGTTCATCCTTTCTTTGGAAAAAGAATAAAGGGGAAAGGAACGATCCCTCCCCCAGTATCGGAAGCTGCCTTACGGTACATGCCGCGGAACCTGTGGGAGACCGCGAACGTTTTGACAACCGTCAGAGTTCTGACAGCCGCCCTGCTCTTATTGCAGGAGTTATTCCAACCGAGAAGTTAACATCTGGTACGACGGATTTTCAGGGAATCCGTTCGTAGACGAAACGAACTTGGCTAGGCTACCCGCAAGTCAGATTAGGACTCACCAGCCCCGATACGGTTATCTTAGCGAAATAGGTTGAAATTTGCAAGGTTTTTTTGTATAATGTAAGGGAATTGATTAACTTGATTGGAACTTTTTACTAATCGAGAATTCGAATTATCGGTTAGTGGGAATTAAAATATTGTTATATTCTAACTTCCAACTTCCCATTACCACTCTATGTCTACATTATCATACTCGCTTTTAGCTACACTAATAGTCAGTCTAATCTCCTTCGTTGGAGTTCTAGCTTTGTTTTTTAAGAAAAATTTGTTGAATAGACTTTTACTCTTGTTGGTTGGGTTTTCTGCTGGGGCCTTACTTGGTGGTGCTTTCATTCATATCATTCCAGAACTGATGAGTGGGCATGGCCATACGACAGCCCAAGGTGAAATTTTTTCTGAGAATATAGAGCATCTTTTTCTAGTCGTTGTAATTGGTTTTGCTGTTTTCTTTTTATTAGAAAAAATTCTTCATTGGCACCATCATCACAAACAGTGTGAAGAGTGTGAAAATCATACTTTTCCGATTATGAATCTTGTTGGTGATGGTTTGCATAACTTTATCGACGGAATGATTATTGTTGCATCCTTTGCAATAAGCTTCGAATTGGGAGTTGCAACTACCGTAGCCGTAATAGTTCATGAGCTTCCGCAAGAACTATCTGATTTTGGAGTTTTGGTTTATGGTGGTTTTTCTAGGTTAAAGGCGTTGTTTTTTAACTTTTTAACGGCTTTAACAGCTATTCTTGGAGCACTGTTTGGTTACGTGTTAATTAACTACATTGAAAACATACAATCTTTTCTACTAGCCTTAGCGGCCGGCGGATTTATCTATATAGCAGCTTCAGATTTAATCCCAGAACTTAATAAAGAAAAACGACTATATAAATCTTTAACTTCATTTATCTTTTTCTTACTAGGAATCGGTTTTATGTGGGGAGTGAAGTTTTTATTTGAATAATATTATGAAAGAAAAACTATCTCAAGAAGATAAACCAGAAAAGAAGGTTAAGAGGAGAGAGTTTCTTAAGGTTGCAGGATTAACGGTTCTTGGCTTGGCAGTGGAAGCTTGTGCTCCGAGATCGGTAACTAAGTTTTTTGAAAAAGGGACGGTAGAAAGTGAAGAATCAAAACAGGAACTTATCAAAGATTACTATTCTCAGATAAATGAGATGAGGTCTGACCTAGAAAAAGTTCTATCAGAAAAAACGCTTGAAGGACAAGAAAAAGCACGAAAGTTTTTTCAAGAAAGATATCAGAGTGTCATGCCAGCGATGCTGGACGTGGCTTTTTATTTGAAAAAGGATGACCCGCAATTAGAAGCAGTCAAAGATCTTTATGACATATTACAAAAAGTCTCTTTACATGGTTTGATGTACGCGCATTTGCAAGAGAATGGTGAGTATGAAAAAGATAAAGAGTTGTTTCAATTGAAACGTGATCATTATTTTGAAGAAAACCATTTCATGGTTGATTCTAGAGATTTTGTTCCTCATGGGAACGAAATTGAAGATGAGGAAATTGATCCAAGACTGTATTTAGCAGAAGGTTCTAACTATATTGTTCAACCTGAAATCAGAGAAAGACTTTTGGCGTTTTTAGAAGATCATCCAGGCTTTTTGAAAGATAGTAAGACAAAGGAGTTCAAAAAACTATTAGATTCCCCTAGTATTCGTGAGAAATGTCAGCAGAGAGGGTTACGATTAGCTGAAGTCTATTCAATTATCAAAGCAATTATAAAATATCAGGAGAATGATGATAATAATCAGTTGTCGGAAGATTTG
>JABHMO010000006.1 GCA_018693855.1 Candidatus Falkowiibacteriota bacterium | reverse complement strand
TGATTCAAAGGTTTCTCTTATTCTAACGATGGCAGGTTTTTGGTTTGGCACTTCTATTCCTACAAGAGATTTTCCCGGAATCGGAGCTTCAATTCTAATGGGATGAGCTGCTAGTGCTAGAGCAAGATCATTATTTAGCCCAGTAATTCTAGAAAGTTTAATTCCCTCTGCTGGTTTGAATGTGTATTGAGTAACAGTTGGACCAACTTTTACCGTGCTCATCTCAACTGGGATGTTGAAATTCTCAAGAGTGTGTGCGATCTTATCCATTCCAGCATTAATATCTCCACTCATTGGTTTTGAAGTAGTTTGATCAAGTAAACTTATCGGTAAATCAATTTTGATTTTTGGAGATTTATAATTAGTTGGTTGTCTTTTTAGTAATTCTTTTGGTAATGCTCGAACTGTTTCAAGTTTTGAGTCTTCCTCGTCTTCGTCTTCTTCGTACTCCTCCTCATCATCTTCTTCCTCTTCGTCGTCATCATCATTGTTCTCATCTTCATCTGTTTGTTCTTTCTCTCCGAATGGAACTAGACTGAAGATATTTATTTTTTCTAATATTTTCTCAATACCTGTATTAAAACTTAAAACCAGAGAAGTCACAAAAAGTGCTATTAAAATTATCAATGTGGCAATCATTCCTAAATACATTACCAGAAAATAGTTTACGCCAAAGCCAACTATTCCACCACCAATACCGCTGTAAGCGAACTCGAGTGAATTCATTTGGCTGAACCTTAAGTGAAGTAAACCTTGGATACTGATTGCTAGAAGAAAAATTCCGATATAATTTACAATGTTAACTTCGTAACTGTTTGGTCGTGCTAGAACGTAACCAATCGCAATTAAAATTAAAGGAAATAGATATCTACCCCAACCGAATGTAATTCCTAAAGCAAAATCAATATAACCGCCAACCATACCTGACAGACTCAAAAAACTAAGGATACTTAAAATTGCTAATGCGAATAAAACTATAATTACTATTCCTCGTTTTGCTTCTGGGCTAAGACTGTAGTACTCGGCTTTATGATATCGACGTTTTTTTCTTCTTTTTGCCATATTTTTTTGAAATAAAAAATGAGTTCTTTATATTTCTCATTTTAGCATAATTTTATTGTTTAGTCTAAGCAGATATGCTCATGTTTTTATTTTTTACAAATGAAAAAGGCCGTGAATCTACGAGAGATCACGGCCTTAAACGAATTGGAAACTCAGAGCAAAGCAATGAATCTCCAAGTGAGTAGACAGTATCTTTCACAGGGAAAGATACGAGGAGAGAGGTTTTCCCTCCAAAGGGGGGTGTCTACTCACTTCGAAATTCATATATAAATGGATGAATATGATGAGGATGGTTTGGGTTCATAAAAAATGATTGTAACCCGCCGATTCCTCATCAAGTTCATCCATTCAATACTGCTTGTATTGTTAATAGTGATATAGAGGAATAAGTTTGCTTTTTGGACGTAAAATAAATTTATTCCTACTAAGCAAACAGTTGATGATGGGGTTGAATCCAGCTAGAAGTCCTAAGACTAATTGCTAGAAGGGTAACCTCTCTCCTCTACATCACCCTTAACAACACTAGATATTTAATAGAACATTATAGCATATTTCCAATAATTTGTCAATAGGTGGACACGTAGCACGTATCACATAGCACGTAACATAATCACAAGAGATGAGAAAGGGCTAAAATTAGTATAATCTTGACTTTTTAATTCAAAAGTAGTTTAATACTATATATTAACAGTTAGTCGGCAGATTGTTATTCAAGCCCTCTTCGAGGCCTTCTATAGCCTTCTATAGCCCTCTTGCGATTCTATGAACCTAATTCCAACAGTTATAGAAAAAACTCATCACGGTGAGCGAGCATATGATATTTATTCTAGATTATTAAAAGACAGAATCATTTTCATCGGCACTCCAATTGATGATAATATTGCTAATTCTGTTATTGCTCAGCTATTATTTTTAGAGAGCGAAGACTCTACAAAGGATATCAAACTTTACATCAATTCCCCTGGAGGATCAGTCAGTGCTGGTATGGCAATCTTTGATACGATGAACTATATTAAGCCAGATGTTACAACAATCTGTATTGGTTTAGCTGCTTCGATGGGCGCATTTCTCTTAGCGTCAGGGAAGAAAGGTAAGCGATTTGCCTTGCCAAATTCAAAGATAATGATTCATCAAGTAATGGGTGGAGCTCAAGGACAAGCTAGTGATATAAAGATTCAAGCTGAGGAAATTCTAAAGGTAAAAGACAATTTGAATAAGATTCTGGCAAAAAATACAGGCAAACCTCTTAAGCAAGTTGAAAAAGATACGGATCGAGATTACTACATGACAGCTCAAGAGTCTATGGATTATGGGTTGATTGATAAGATTGTTAGCTAGCTGTTAGTTTTTAGTTATTAGCTTTTAGTAATAATGATAATCTGAAAAAAATAGGACTAGATGGATGTTTAATAATCTGATATAATAAAAACAGCTCAAAGGGCTGTTTTTGTGTCTTTTAATGAAAAACGAATTGTGCTAAATTTAGACAAAAAGTTCTATTGACAAATAAAAATAATGATGTTAAAATAATATATCAAGTTAGTGTCAAAGTCTCTTTGAATTGGCAGACACGACAAGCATGGGATTTTCATTTCAGGTAAAATCTGGCTCCGGCTCGATTTCGCCTTAATGAAAATTTCTTGTCTGCCTGTTTAAGGAGATTTTTTTATTTTAAATAGAATTGACTACATTTAAGTATTCATGTAGTATACTGTAATTGGAACATACTGTTCCAGTGAGTAGTACATTGATAATCACTTCATCTATAAAGGAATCAGATCATGAAAGAAGAGTCTCGTCAGAAAGTTGCATTATTTTCATCTTACAAAAAGGGTTCGGAAGTTTTCCGCCTAGCAAGTTTTCTTGCAAAGCGCGGTTGGAAGCTTCTCGCTTCAGGTGGCACACATACGCATTTATCTGGTTTAGGTTTGACTGTTCAGAATGTTGCAGACTGGGTCGGTGGCACTGCGATTTTTAATCATTTAGTGGTTACTCTCTCGCGGGAAGTGGCGGCTGCTTTGTTAGCTCCATGGACCAAGGAGGCTGACGAAGAGTTGGCTAAACTGGGTGTTTCAAGAATTGATTTGGTTTATTGCGATCCGTATGATCTTCGATCTGCTGTTGAGGCAGTTGGTGCAACCTGTCAGTCAGTTATCGACGCAACCGATATCGGTGGGCCGACGATGCTTCGTGAAGCAGCAAAAGGTGAGAACCGATTCGCGATTTGTCGTGCTGAGGAAGTGGATGAATATATTAAGTGGGTTGAAGCAGGGAAACCTGATCCTGAAGCGTATATGCAGAGTCTAAACGCTCGAACTGAGTTCGAGGTCTGTAAATACGTGAGCCTCTCAGCATTATTCCATGGCAAAGGAAAGTTCTTCGCCACGTTTGCTGAATTTGTTTGTGCGTTGAAATACGGTGAAAACGGTCCACAAGTGCCAGCAGCTCTCTATGCGACGGATACAAAAGATCCTCTTGCATTGCATCGATTCAAGTTTTTGACGAAAAATCCGATTGGTTTTGTCAATTGGACGGATGTTGATCGAGTGCTTACTACTATGACAACGGCAGCAGCAACTTTCGATGTTCATTTCAACGGTAAGGAGATGCCCAACTTTGCGATTGGCGTAAAGCATGGAAATCCGTGCGGTGCAGCGTTCTCTGCAAGTCCGGTTATTGCTTGTGAGAAAATGGTAACAGGCGATTTGCGTGCTATCTTCGGTGGCGTTGTTATGACGAATTTCCATATCGGTATCGATGAGGCCGAAGCGTTGATTGAGCATGGACAAGATAAGCCGCGAAGGTTGTCCGGTGTTGTAGCACCTTCGTTTTCGGAGAGGTCATTTGATTTCTTGTCGAGTCGTGGCTGTTTCCTGATGACGAACCCAGCTCTTGACTCACTTGATCGTGACTCCTTGCAGCAAGAGCAAGTAGTTCGTCAGGTTCGAGGTGGATTGTTAACTCAGCCGAGTAATTCTTTCATTTTGGATTTCAATGATCCCAACCTTAAAAGGCCTTCAGATCTTACTTTGTCAGAGGAGCAATGGTTGGACTTGCTGTTGGCTGACGTGATTTGTCGAACTAGTAATAGTAACACCGTCACAATTGTCAAAGGCGGAATGCTTATCGGTAACGGTGTTGGCCAACAAGACAGGGTCGGCTGTTGCGAGTTAGCAATTAAACGAGCTTTTGACGCAGGCCATAATGTAAATGGTGCAGCTGTCCGCAGTGACAGCTTCTTCCCATTTGAAGATGGCCCGAAGGTTCTGTGTCGCGCTGGTGTTGGTGTTGTTTTGGCGACATCTGGGTCAGTTCGGGATGAGGCAGTTCGTGAAACGTTCCGACTCGGTGGCGTGGCGTTCCTTACTTTGCCGGATAAAGATGCGCGTGGGTTCTGCTGTCACTAAGCAGATAGCAAGCCGTCCTCGATAGGGCGGCTTTTATAATTGGAGAAAACTGAAATAATAAATAACCGAGAATGCGCATTCTCGGTTATTTATTATTCTGTATGGTTTTTATTCTTCAAATGGAGCAACTTCATCTCCACTTTCTTCTTTGAATTCATCTTGCAACTTTTCTAGCTCTTCTTGAGCTTCTTTCTCTTTCTGTTCAGGATCTATTCCAACGAGGTATACTGCTTGCCAAGCCACGTAGTGACTTTCGTAAGTCTCTTTTTCTTCTTTACCGTCTTTTATGATTGTTCTGTAGAAGACTGCGTCAGCTCCATTGTGAGCGCTCTCTTGTCTACGTCTTTCGCCAGGTGCAAGCTCAGTTGTTTCAATTTCTTTAGCTGGTCCGGGAGAAGTTATGTTGAATATGATCGGTTGTAGTTTTGAAAAGTCAGAGGTTGTGTTGTTTCCTTCAAATACAACTTCTCGACCATCACTTGTTCCCCAGAACTCAAATACAAGGTTGTTTCCCCATAGTTTTGCTTGAATTAATACGTGATTGTCTGTGTCATTAACAAGTCGAACGTCAGGTTGTGGAATGTAAATAGTTGCGTCAGTTCCAGCTGGTTCGTAGTATGAAACTCTGTATCGATGGTTTCGTCTTTGAGTGATTGCTAATCCAGAATCTAGCGCTCCTCGGAAAACTGTTGTGGCAACTTGGCAAAGTCCACCACCGTACTCAGGAATTGTTTCGTTACCTTTTATTACAAGTTCTGGTTTGTAACCATTCCCGGCATCAACTGGGCCAAGTGTGCCAACGAGTGAAAACTCTTCACCTGGAGCGAGTAGTGTTCCGTTAACTGCTGCTGCTCCAACGGCTATGTTGTGTCTTCTGTTTGCAGGACTTCCTGAATAATCAGACCAGCCTGATCCAATGATCTCTTTAATTCCTAAATTATTAATACTTTCGATCTTTACTTCCGGTTCTGTTACTTCGACTGCTAGTGCTATCTTGAAATTGTTATCTTTTGTGATTGTTTCAATAGTTGTTGCTAGACTTTCTTCTTTATTTAATTCAAGACCGTTTTTATGTGTTTGAAAATCAGTTACTTTATCGTTTACTATTTGAAGTTTTGCGTCTTTTGCTTCTTGGTTAATTTCTTGAGCAATTGACTCTAGTTTTCCGTCGACCATCTCTTCGTTTAATGTGATTATAACATCTTCGTTCTCGTCTAGATCAAGTGCGACCCAGTGAGTGAAGTCGTTCCAGCTGGTTGTCCAGCTATCATCTTCATATGTAAACTCAATTTCGTCAGTTGCTTTTAATAAGTCGCTGATTTTTTCTTTTTGTTTATTGGCAAGAGCCGTAGTTATTTTCGGTTCGTCAATTTGACCGTCTAGATGAATTTTTTCATTTGAAAGATGACTGATGTTTGCTTCTAATTTCTCAAAAGCATCAAAATAATGAATTGTTTTACCCCGTTTTGAGTCTGTAAAAGTTATATCAAACTCTTTTGTTTCATTATCAATAATTTTTATTTGAGGTTCAGAGTTCTCTGCTGGATTTTCCTCGAGCGCAAACTCTTGGCTTAGTGTTTCTTTTAATAAATTTTTATCAAGTTTATAATCAAGCCCTGTTTCATGACCAATGATTGGTAAAACAAGTAGGTAAAGTTGATTTATTATGTAATGATTGTCTCGTCCAATTTTGTAAGCTTCTTCTGCGATGATATCACTGTTTAAATCAAAAAGTTCATTATTCTCGTTCGGAATATTTTTGGTTTTTCCTTCGTAAGTGAAATCAAAACCTTTATCAAAGGTTTTTTTCTCTTTCCCATCTAAAATATTTATTGTTTGTTCTACTGTTAGTCCGCTTAAGTCTAGACCGTTGGTTTTTACTCCAGGATAAATCTTGTTTTTATATCCATAAGCTAGTCCGACCGATGCTCCTGCTAGTAGGAGAAGGATAACAATAATAATGACTCCAGTTATAATTAACCATTTGTAGCTTCTTTTTGGTTTAATGATCTCTTCGATTTTCTCAATTTCTTCTTTCATACATATTTAGTCTTTTAATATATCATTTAAAAAATTCTTTGCATCGTCTGCAGCTTCTATTGTATTTGTTTCGTTTTTTGTAATTAATAAATCTATCGCATCCCCTTCTTTAATATCAAAAAGTAAATCATCCACAGGATAATTTATCTGCTCGCCATTATTTAGTTTTATAACAGCGACTCCCTCTTCAATTCTATCTATTATTCCTTTCATATATCTATGAATTGTTTGTGATAAAGCTTCGATTTATTTAATCTCGAGCGGAGTCGAGAGGCTTCGATTTACCCCGATTCACTTCGATTTTAACAGCTCCACCTTCTTCTCTCTTCGGTAAAACAATCTCAAGTACTCCCTTATTAAACTTCGCTTCAACTTCTTTTTCTTTAACTACTGTTGGCAAGATAACACTTCGTGAGAAGTTTCCCCAGTGGCATTCTCTGAAGATGGAATTTTTCTCTTCAATCTCAAACTGTTTTTTTCGTTCGCCTTTTATCGTTAGTACATCTTGTTCAAGTATAATTTGAATATTTTTTGGATCGATTCCTGCAATAGGTGCAATTACGTAGACATTTTTCTCGTCTTGATAGATATCGAGGCTTAATTGTCCCTCTTCTTCGATCTCTTGATCAAAGAAATCCTCACCATTAAAATCGTCTTTAATCCCAACCGAGTTATTATCTGGCCGATTCGATTCCCCAAAGAAAACATCAGGACGATAGTGCTCGTCAAGGTGTTCTAGATGTTTCTGCCAATCTTTGTAAAAGTCTTTTTGCATATAAATATATTATACAAGAAAACGTATATTTATTCAACGAAAAAATCTCCATTATCTGGAGATTTTTTTATATGTTGATTCTTTACATTTCCGTTGGTTCTTCTGGAGTTGTCTCCTCTTCTGCTGGAGCTTCGTTAGGTTCAACTGCGTTTTCAACGTGTTGACTTGCTTTTAGTTCATCTTTAAGTGTTTTTCCAGCTTTGAATTTTACAACTTTTGTTGGAGGAATCTCGATTGATTCGCTTGGGTTTTGTGGGTTTACTCCAGTTCGGCCTTTTCTAATTCTTGCTGAGAAAGTACCAAAACCAGTTAATGTTACGTCCCCACCTTCTTTAATAGTCCCAATAATAGTTTGAGTTAGAAGGTCAAGCATGTCTTCTGCTTGTTTCTTTGTGACACCAACTCTGTCACTGATTAAGTTTGCTAATTCTGCTTTGTTCATATGAGTGAAATTGTTAGCAGCAACGAACTTTGGTTTGTTTATAGCCATGTTCGAGGTGCCTGTTTTATTTTTTAGATAGTAGGATATTGATTTTTAGGTAATGCGAATGATACTAATGGCCATACTAATAGGCACAGTTATTGGAAACGTTTTCTGGCATCTGTTTCGATTAGCGTAATTCTTTTGTAAAATAGGTCTTTGCCTCCAAAGTTGATAAGTAGTCCAAGTTTAAGTTGTGTGGCTTGTAAGTATCTTTGAATTTGATTGTAATCTTCAGAATGCATCATCTTTTTCGATTTGAGTTCAATTACTATTTTATTTTCAATTATGAAATCTGCTCGATTCTTTGTATCAAATATTTCAACTTCTTTTTTATAATTAATCTTTTTATCTACTAATAATTGTTCAAGATATTGACTATACTGTTTTTCTCTACAGAATTGACCGTAAGTATTATGAACAAACATACACAAACCAACCAACTGAAACGACAAGTCCGGATATATCAAGTTGTTATTAGTGTTGTTCATGTTCAAATCTGTATTAGTATGGTCATTAGTATCATTCGTATCCTTTCTAGACGTCGACTTCCTCACTTACGCGTTCTATCTTGGTGACACCTTTATCTTGTTTAATTGTAGCAAAAATACCGTTAATAATGCAAGTGCCAGACTCTGGGAGTTCGAATGCTTTTGGCATTTGGGTGAAGAACATGTGGAGAACGTTTTTGAAATCAACTCCGATGCTTGAGTCTTTTGCTCCAACCATGCCTGCGTCAGAGATGAAACCAGTTCCTTCTTCAAGTACTTTTTCATCAGCTGTTTGCACATGAGTATGTGTACCAATTACTAAATCAACTTTACCATCGAAATATTTTGCAAATGAAACTTTTTCACTGGTTGCTTCGGCGTGTAAATCCACAATAGAGAAATCAAACTTACCTTTTTCTTGTTTTAGGATATCTTCCATGACGGTAAAAGGGTTTTCAAAGTCTTCACGAAAGAATACTCGTCCCATCTGATTTGCTACAAGGACTTTTTTTGTTCCGACTTCAATTATCTTATGTCCAAATCCAGGAACTCCTTCAGGATAGTTGGCTGGTCTAATGATATCAAACTTTTGTTCACTTAGAATCTGTTCACTCTCAGGGTTTGCCCAAATATGGTTACCTGATGTGAAGAAATCGATTCCAGCATCAGACATCTCTTGTAATGTTTTTTCTGTTACACTTTTCCCATGTGCTAGATTTTCAGCATTAGCAATTATAAAATCAGGCTTATATTTCTTCTTAAGTTTTGGTAATGATTCTTTCACTGCTTTTCTTCCAATTTTTCCGACAATGTCGCCGAGGAAGAGAACCTTTAGTTGGCTCATAGGTTTGTAAGTCAAAGGTTAAGTATAAAACGTTAAATGTTTGACTTTGCCTAATTATAGCAAAAAAATAATAATCAAGCAAATGAAATGCCTTGACAGTGATAAAATAAGAAGCTTAAATATAGATGTAACAAGATCATTATCACAGTGTATTTATAGGAAGGTGAGTAATATGCCTGATCTCAAAGTTCTCAAAATAACGCAATTACCTGCTACTTCTGGTAACATTGTCAATCGAGATGATTTACGAGCTGCTCTGCAACTCAAAGATCATCCTCACGCAGAGGATTTACCAGTCAGAATTACAACTTTGACCCATGGTAAAAACGAAACCATCATGACAATTACTGTTCTTGGACCAAAATAAAGAAGGCCACGGTCAAACCGAGCCTTCTTTTTAATTTGTTTTTAATCTTTAAGTGGTGTATTGGAGTCTCGAGTTTTACGATCCGCGTTTTGCGATCCGCGTTCCGCGCTTATCTAGCATACTCAACAATTCTATTCTCTCGAATAATTGTAACTCGAATTTCACCTGGATATTTAAGTTCGCTTTCAATGTCTTTAGCGATTTTTTCTGCCATCTTTTGAGCTTCGATATCAGAAATTTTGTCAGGTTCAACGAAAACTCGAACTTCACGACCAGCTTGGATAGCGTATGATTTATCAACACCATCATTTCGTTTGGCAATGTTCTCAAGTTCTTCTAATCGTTGCAGGTATCGTTCGTAAGTGTCTTTTCGCGCACCAGGTCTAGCACCTGAAATAGCGTCAGCTACTTTTACGATAACAGCTTCAAGAGTTGTTGGATGATCTTCGTGATGTTCGAGGATTGGAGCGATTAGTTCATCTGACAATCCGAACTTCTTTGCGATATCTCGACCAATCTCAGGGTGAGTACCTTGAATTTCATGGTCAACAGCTTTTCCAATATCATGTAGGAAACCAGCCTTTTTCGCAACAGTTACGTTCGCGCCAAGATCAACAGCAAGTAATGCTGCAAGGTTTGAAACTTCAACACTATGTCGAAGTACATTCTGACCGTAACTTGTTCTGTATTTTAGTCTACCGACAATCTGTACTAACTTTGGATCAAGTCCAGCAATACCTAGTTCGTAAGCAGCGTCTTCACCTGCCTTTCTAATTTCAACTGCAAGTTCTTTTTTCGCTTCAGCAATTGCGTCTTCGATTTTTGCAGGATGAATTCTTCCGTCTAGGATTAATTTTTCAAGAGCTCGTTTTGCAACGTGTCGTCTGATTGGACTGAATCCTGAAACAGTAATTGCTTGAGGTGTGTCATCAACGATGATCTCTACACCGGTTTGTTGTTCGATTGCACGAATGTTTCGACCTTCACGACCAATAATTCGTCCTTTCATCTCTTCACTTGGAAGATCAACAACGGTTGTTGTAATTTCAGAAGCATGACTAGTTGCACATCGCTGTACCGCGTTAACAATTTTTTCTTGCGCGATTTTTTCGAACGTTGATTCACTTTCATTCTCAAGTTTTTTGATTCTACTCATCAATGTTTCCTGAATGTCTCGTTCAACATTTTTTAGCAAAACTTCTTGAGCTTCTTCTTTGTTCATTGCGGCAACTTTTTGTAACTTGTCTAGTTGCTCCTGTTGGATCTGTTTAATTTTTTCTTTGATCTGTTCGATCTGTGTAGCTTTGTCTTGGAGTTTTGATTGCTTGTTTTCTAAGTCTAGTAATTTCTGATCGAATAGACTTTCACGTTTCTCAACTCTGCTTTGCAGCGATTGAATTTCTCTTCGTCTACTTTGTTCCTCTTTTTTCGCTTCATCAATAATCTCAAGAGCTTTGTCTTTTGCTTTTAATACAACTTCTCTTGATTTTGAATTTGCTTCCTCTACCTTTGTTTGCATTTTTGACTCTAGTGAGTCTGCTTCGGTTTGAGCAACTTTTTTACGAATGAAATATCCCAGAATGATACCTACAATAGCAGCTACGCCAATTAAAATAGGATAAAGCATATCTTTTTTGCTTCTCCTGTTTAAGAAAGTTTAGTTAAATGAAGATAAATTGTTTGCTAATTTTAGCCATCTCAAAAATTATGAAAAAGGCTAATAAAGTAATATATCGAAGAAATTTAATCTAATTTTAGTTAAATCATCCAGTTCTTAATTTATCATCAACGTTACTTCCAAAAACAACAAAAAGCATCATTAATTATTTATTTGTAACTCAAGTATAGCAGGGATTATTAATATTTTCAAGGGCTTGTATTTTACGATTTATTTTCAAAATGTCGGTAAATATGATTGACTAAACAAAAGTCAAATGGTAATATCAATTATTAACTGATTTTGTTTGAAAACTGAATAGAGAGGTGCTTAAATGAGATCTATTTGTGGATTTCCTGGATGCAACTGTTTGACTGCCCGTGAACAAATCAATATCTCTCGCAAGATTGATGGCGTTCCCGTTTGTCAGGCTTGCTATCAGCGAACTTGGCGATTGTCGAAAACGACTGGCGTACCGATGAACATCTTTTTGAAATTTGGAATTTGGTCACAAACTGCTCTTCCTAAGATTCGAATAAAATGTTCTTGCCCCGGATGTACTATGTTGTTGCTCGAAGACGATGACGCAACAATACGTAGAACTATTGGTATTTATTACGTTTGTAGAAAATGTTATCAACGTGTTTGGGCAGAGGCAAAACAATTAAAACTTTCAGTCTTAGATACTCTGTTTCAGTATCGTCGAAGAAAGTAAAAGCTCAATCAAAAGAACGCCCCTTCGAGCGTTCTTTTCTAATTCTTTATATGAAGTTTATTTCTCTTCTTCTCCACTTTCATCTTTATCCTCTTTACTTTCTTCTTCTTTCTCTACCTTTTCTTCTTTAATCTTTTCACTTTTATCTTTTCCCTCTTCAGCAATAGCTAATCCTAATCTATGTTCCTTCGCTTCAATTGAAACAATTTTGAATTTTTTAAGTTCACCCACTTTAACAGTTTTTTCGATGTTAGACATGTTTGGATCTTTCATCTCTGAAATATGAGCTAATCCGTGAATGTTCTTGTCAAGCTCAACGAACAGTCCGTAAGAAGTGATTTTCAAAACTTTTCCTTCAACAACATCGCCAACTGTATATTTCTCAGCAACGTCTGCCCAAGGATCAGCGATTAGTTTTTTACTTGATAAAAAGATTTTTGATCCATCGATATTGATGATTTCAGCTTGAAGTTCATCATTAACTTTGTATAGATCTCTTGGATCATCGATTCGTTGCCAAGCAAGTTCAGAAATATGGATTAACCCTTCTAGGTTTTCTCCGAACTGAACGAATACGCCAAAGTCAGTTACAGCTGTGATTTTACCATCAACTTTATCACCAACTTTGTATTTTGAAAATAGATCTTTTTGAGCTTCTTCCCAAGATGCTTTCTCACTAACAATTAATTTCTCTTGTTCTGAATTAACATCAAGAACTTTTACTGAGAACTCTTGTTTAACGTAAGATTTAAGTTTTTCAAGAATTTTATTCTTATCACCACCTTGAATTCTTGGATAGTATTCAGGGCTTAGTTGTGAAACTGGCAAAAATCCTGCAACACCATTTACAGAAACAAGTAACCCACCTTTGTTGGCGTCAGTAACTTTTGCGGTAACAACCGTACTTGAGTTTTTGTATTCGTCGAGTGTTGTCCAAGTTTTCTGATGTCCAGCGTACCGGAAAGAAAGCTCAATCATGCCAAGTTCATTATCAAGGTCAACAACAGTTGCTTCAGTTTTGTCTCCAGGTTTTAGATCTGCAAACTCACTTGATTCATTGAAAAGTTCTTTCCCACGAATGATACCTGTCATTACTCCATTGATATCAAGTAATACTTCTTTCTTTTCAATACTAATTACAGTACCTTCAACAATATCACCTTCTTCTGGTAATTTTGTAAAAGCTTTATCATCGTTGAATAGCTTATCCATTGCTGTTTCAACTTTTTTAGTTTCTTCTTTTTTAATAGTCATAGGGGTACAGATGTACAGATTTATGTGCAGATTGTACAGATTGAATCCGCAGAATCCGCAAATGATCCGCATATCCGCAATACAATATATCAAAAAATTCCACACGCCGGTGGAAAATGTTTTTTCCAGCTGCCGTTTAATAATAAATAAGTTTAGCGAGCTGTTAGCTGATAGATTGTAAAGTGCTTATATTCTATCTTATTTATCAAATTTCGTCAAGTCTTTATTTAAGAACTGTAAATACTTTTTATTTAATTTACCGTTGATCCTGATTGGCTCAAAATCGCGATATAACAACCTTTGCGATTCCTGCTACGTGCTTCGTGTTACGTGCTACGTGATCTTGCGTCTAAAACCCTCAAAATTGCGTTCTACGGTGGATTTGTTAATTGCGTATTTTTTTATATTATGATAAAATCTTGATATATAATTCCTAATTGTTTTAGCTAGAAGCTAATAAGCTAATAAGCTAATTGCTAGAAAATATGACAATCACTTGGCTTGGACAGTCTTGTTTCAAGATTGAAGAAAAGATAAAAGGAGAAACTGTAACTGTTTTAACTGATCCTTATACAAAAGAAGTTGGTTTTAAAATGCCGAAAACAAGAGCTGATATCGTAACAAGTAGTCATGATCATTTTGATCATAATAATGTTGATGAAGTTCTTGGAATGGAAAACGATAAACCTCAAATTTTTGATCGACCAGGTGAGTATGAGGTGAAGGGCGTTTTTATAACCGGGATTGGTTCGTATCATGATAAGAAAAAAGGTGAGGAACGTGGTAAATCAACAATGTTCAAATTTGATATTGATGGCACTAGAATACTGCATCTTGGTGATCTTGGTACAGGTTTATCAGATTATCAATTAGGAAGGATTGAAAACGTTGACATCCTTTTAATTCCAGTCGGAGGGAAATATACTATCGATGCAAAAGAAGCAGCTGATGTCGTGAAACAGATTGATCCTCGTATCGTTATTCCAATGCATTACAAGATAAAAGGTTTGAGCGTAGAAGTTGAAACTGCTGAAAAGTTTATCAAAGAGATGGGAAACAATGCTCAACATTTACCAAAATACAAAATAAATAAACGAGATCTACCTCAAGAGAAGACAGAGTTAGTCGTTTTGGAGAAAAACTAGAGAGAATTTATTTTGATAATGGAACAGATTTCTCCCGTCCGCTTTATTCTATCAAAGTTATTTTCCCGTCTTAAATAGCGCTCCAGTCGAAATGACAGGGGGTGGATGATTTAAGCTCCTCCTGTCATTTCGACCGAAGTCTCGAGCGTAGTCGAGAGGCGTAGGGGAGAAATCTGTTCAATGTTTCTAATAATTATATTAGTATCGCGATTCGTATCATTCGCATCAATTTAATATGCAAAATAAGTACACTACACTGTGGCTTTGCGTGATCATATCGGCCGTGATAATTTTTATGGCTTGGCTTTTTGCGGTTAAGTATAATTTTGAAAGGATTAATAAAGAGTTGGGTGATGAGAATCAGCAAGCTGTTGAGAACTTTATTGAAGTCGAAGAACTATATAATATTGAAAATATCATAGATGAAGGAAAACAAAAGATTGAAGAAATAACGAGTAGTCAAGAGACTACTAATTAAAAGATTTGTTAGACCCTTTATCCATTTAACTTATGCCAAAAAAGAAAAAAGATCCAATACCAGAAGAAAATCCAATTGTAGAAAAAATTACTGATGTCCCGATTGTTGATGAGATGGAAAGCAGTTACATTGATTACGCGATGAGCGTGATTGTGGCTCGTGCTCTGCCTGACGTTCGTGATGGTTTGAAACCAGTTCATCGAAGAATTTTGTATGCGATGTGGAATATCGGTTTGAGAGCAAATGCGAAATTTCGAAAATCAGCAACTGTAGTTGGTGAAGTACTTGGTAAATACCATCCTCATGGAGACCAGGCTGTTTACGATTCAATGGTAAGAATGGCACAGGATTTCTCAATGAGATACATGCTTGTAAAAGGGCAGGGTAACTTTGGGTCAATGGACGGTGATCATGCTGCGGCGATGAGGTATACTGAGGCAAAGCTTGGTGCGATTGCTGAAGAGCTGCTTTTTGATCTTGAGAAAGAGACTATTAACTTTATTCCCAATTACGATGGGACACAGAAGGAACCTCAAGTACTGCCTGCGAAGCTTCCGAATTTGTTGTTGAATGGAACAATGGGAATTGCAGTTGGAATGGCAACGAAGATTCCACCTCATAATCTGAGTGAGCTTTGTGATGCTGTTGCTCATTATATTGATAACCCTGAATGTACTGCTTCAGATCTGTTTGAGTTTGTTCCAGGACCAGATTTCCCAACTGGTGGAATTATCTATGATCAAAAAGAGATTAAATTAGCATATACAACTGGTAAAGGAAAGATTGTAATGAGAGCAAAAACTGAAATTACTGAAGAAAAATCAGGTCAGTTTAGAATTATTGTTTCAGAAGTTCCGTATCAGGTTAATAAAGCGACTTTACTTGAAAAAATTGCAGAACTAGTGAAAACAAAAAAGATCGAAGGTATCAAAGATGTAAGAGATGAGTCAGATAAGGACGGTGTTAGAGTTGTAGTTGAATTAAAACGAGATTCATATCCGAAAAAAGTTTTAAATAGATTGTTTAAGTTGACTCAACTGCAATCTAATTTTGATGTAAATACTTTAGCCTTAGTTGACGGGATTCAACCAAAGGTTTTGAACTTGAAAGATATTATTGGGCATTATGTAAAACATCGAGAAGACGTTGTTAGAAAAAGGGCTGAGTTTGAACTCCGAAAAGCAGAGGAAAGAGCTCATATCCTCGAAGGATTGAAAATGGCTCTTGATAAAATTGATGCAATTATCAAATTAATCAAAGCTTCAAAAGACAAAAACATTGCTAAGGAGAATTTAATGAAAAAATTTAAGTTTTCTGAACTTCAGGCTATTGCTATTCTGGAAATGAAGTTGCAAAGTTTGGCTAATTTGGAACGACAGAAACTTGAAGATGAATTAAAAGAAAAATTAAAGATAATTAAAGAGTTGAAAACTCTATTAGCGTCAGCGAAAAAGATTCTGCAGGTTATTAAAGACGAGTTAGCTGAAGTAAGAGAAAAATTTGGAGATGAACGAAGAACAAAGATTATTAAGGGTGCTGTTGGTGAATTTTCTCAAGAAGATTTAGTCCCAAATGAACCAACGATTGTCATGATGACAAAGGATGGTTACATTAAACGGATGCCAACTGATACATTTAAATCTCAACATAGAGGAGGTAAAGGTGTGATTGGATTAACAACAAAGGAAGAGGATACGGTTGAGAACATGTTATCTCCAATGACTCATGATAATCTGTTTTTCTTCACTACTCGAGGTAGAGTATTCCAGTTAAAAGCATTTGATGTGCCTGTCGGAACTAGAACTTCTAAGGGAAACTCAATTGTAAACTTCTTGCAGCTTGCTCCAAACGAAAAAGTTTCTTCAATATTACCATTACCTGCTGAAATTGATGAAAGTGATGCAAAATTCATTTTCATGTCTACTCAGAAGGGTGTGATTAAAAAAGTCGCGCTTGAAGATTTCAAAAATGTAAGACGGTCTGGTTTAATTGCGATTAAATTAAAAGATGAAGATAGATTAGATTGGGTTTCAACTACGACTGGTAACAATGAGATGATGTTAATCTCTGCTCGTGGTCAAGGTATTCGATTCAAAGAAAGTGATGTGCGGGCAATGGGTAGATCTGCAAGTGGTGTGCGAGGAATTCGGTTAAAATCAGATGACGTCGTTGTCAGTATGCGGAAAATTGATCCAAAAAAAGAAAAAGAAAGCCAAGTCTCAGTGATTAGTCAGGAAGGGTTTGGAAAAAGATCAGAATTAAAAAATTACAAAGTCCAAAATCGTGGTGGTGGTGGAATTCGAACTCAAAAAGTGACTTCAAAAACGGGTCAGGTTGTGAAAGGATTTGTCGTTGACAGTACTGACGTTGAAAGCCAAGACTTAGTAATCATCTCAGAAAAAGGTCAGGTTATTCGATTACCATTCAAGAGCATTCCTGTGCTTGGACGAGATACTCAAGGTGTCAGAATTATGCGATTCAAACAAAAGGGTGATAAAGTGGCGAGTTTGACTCCAATTGGAACAGCGGAAGAAGAAGCACCTGAAAAAGAGAAAAAGGTAAACAAGAAATAGCAATATATCAAAAACAGACGATTAATCGTCTGTTTTTGAATTGACAAAATTGTTAATAGCTATTAATATGGATTTGTTTCCTTGATTATCAACCGGGAGGGGTAAATGCTTGATAAAATCTGTGATTGGATCACTGCTTACGGTCTTTGGAGAGAAATAAGGACATTGCCAGGATTTATTCATCAGGTGTCATGGTTGGATTACTTGGGTAAATTAGCGGACAAAGATCGTGTGAATGTGGAAACACTTTGCAGGCGATTGCAAGTTTTTTCTGAATTTTATAAATTGCCGTTGGCAATTGTTGCAATTGGTTCTGTCCTTAACCCAATTAGAAAACAACGGAAAGATTTAGTGGCATCTGGATATTCAGATATAGATCTTTTGTTAGTACCTATCTTGTCAGAAGATTCTTGTCTTGATCGTGCTGAGAGGGCTTTTGGGCATTTTGTTTTGAATCAGCCTGAGATTTATTTTCCTCCAAAAGCTGAATTAACGGATGATGTAGAAGACGGATTTTTTAGTGAAATTTGGGATGATTATGATCAAGAAGAAGTTAGTCGTTATTGGACATTGATTTTTCATAGAGGTAAACATGTACAGATCTTTTCAAAAACTTCCCCTTTTTGGCTGATGACGCTTCGTCAACTTATGCGTTGGGAAAGCGGAAGAAGTCGCAAAGATACTTTCGCTTACAAAATCATAAAATAAAATCCCGCTGTTCTCGTACGCGGGGTTTTTGAATTCTTGAAAGTTATTCTAAACAATCTTCCAACCAGTAGCTGTCTCTTGAAGTTGTCCGTCTAGTGAAAATCCGGCAGCTTTGCTGTGGCCTCCGCCTCCGAATTGAGCAGCGATTTTTGCAACGTCAATATTTTCTTTGGTAGTTCTCATGCTTGCTTTGATTAGCTTCTCTTCGATTTGAGTTAGAACTAAAATGATGTTTGCTTCGTAAATAACTGTTAAAAAGTTTGCAAACCCTTCGAAAATATTTGAATCAACTTTATCTTGAGAATTTATGATTGCTGTAGCGATTTTATGTTTTTTATTGAAGTGAAGTTTCTCGAGAACTTGTCCCCAAAGTTTTAGCGTTTCTAGTTTTTGGTTTTTCCAAACTGATTCTAGGATCTCTTTTGAGCTAACGCCTTGATTCATTAGAAATGAGCTGGCTTTAATTGATAAACTCGTTGTGGCTGCGTTAGTAAAGTATGAAGTATCAGTTAAAATACCTGTTAACAAGCAAGTCGAGATATTTTTATCGAAATCAATGTTTGATTTTTTGAATAAATTGAAAACAATTTCACATGTTGACGAAGTGTCTGCATTTACAATGTTTAGATCACCGTACATTGGGTTTGTCTGGTGATGATCAATGTTGATTAATGGAATTTTACCTCTAGTTTGTAATAGTTGTTCTTCAATCCCTGTTCTTCTCATATCAGCACAGTCAAGAGCGATAATTAAATCATATGAATTTAGGTCAAGTCTTTCAGGACTAATATAAAACTGTTCAAGATTTAGGAATTTGAAGTTTTGTGGAATCTGATTAACGCAAAATAGATCAACTGGTTTATCTAGCTGTTTCTCAATAAAAAAACTCATCGCCCCGCTGCTTCCTAACGTATCTCCGTCAGGGTTTATGTGGGAGATTAGTAAAATCTTATTTGCGTGTTTGATTGTCTCCATTATGTTCATAATCTTTATCAGAATTAGTCCCCACCCGCCCGCCCTAACTGTGTGCTGGCGCACTGCCGGTTTCGTTCGCTTACACTCACTCAACCTTATTTCTGATCAATTAAATCGTAAATCTCTTGTGATCTGCTTTCTTGTTCATCTAATTTGAAAAGCATTTTAGGTGTATTTTTCATTTTTCTTGTTTCCTTGCCTAATAGTCTCTGGACTTCTTTTCTGTTGTTGATAATCCAGGCCATTCCTTCACGTTGATTTTTTTCTGGCAAAATACTTAAGTATACAGTTGCGTTTCGTAGGTCAGGAGAAGCACTAACGTCTGTAATCGTAACAAAAAATTCCACTGGGATTTCCAGCTTTAATGAGAAGATGTGAGCTAATTTACTTCGTAGTAGCTCATTAACTTGTAGCATTCTGTCGTTCATAGAATCGCGAGAAGGCTATAGAAGGCTAGAGGAGGCCTTTAAGAAGGCTAACTTTAGTTTATATAACTTCATTGTTAAATTAATTATACAACTACTTAAGTTGCAGAATAATCAATTCAGATTATTTTACCTAATTATAACATAACTGTCAATCATATCTACCTGGCTTGAAAAAATGTTGATTTATTGGTATTCTGTAGATGGAATATGAAAACATTACTAAAGAAAATTTTACCAAAATCATTTATTAGTCTGTATCACAAAACATTGGCTGTTTTGGCTGCTTTTGTTTATCGATTTCCTAGTGAGAAGATGATTGTGGTAGGAGTGACTGGTACAAATGGAAAATCTTCAACAGTAGAATTAATCGCAAAAGCACTTGAATCTGGTGGTGCGAAAGTTGGAGCTGCTTCTACTGTGAAGTTCAAAATCGCAGCAAAGGAAAAGTTGAACGATAAAAAAATGACAATGTTGGGGCGTTTTCAATTACAGAAAATGTTAAAGCAGATGGTGGAAGCTGATTGTCGATATGCAGTGATTGAAGTTTCGTCTGAAGGGATAAAACAGTTCCGGCATTTAGGAATTAACTTTGATTATGCTGTTTTTACAAATTTAACTCCAGAACATATAGAGTCTCACGGTAGTTTTGACAATTATAAACGAGCAAAAGCGAAATTATTCAAAAGATTATCTGAAAGTAAGAACAAATTAATTGATGGAAAGACCGTTACGAAAACAATTCTTGTGAATGCTGATGATGAACACGGTGATTACTATTTGGAGTTCAAAGCTGATAAGAAAATCGAATTTTCACTTGGCGGAAGTGAAGTGAGCGGTTTTGTCGCTACTCAATTGAAGGTTTTACCGACGGGGACGAGTTTCGTTTTAAATGAACAGTCAGTCGATCTACAATTAGTAGGAGAGTTCAATGTTTATAATGTTTTACCTGCGTTTGTGATTGGTCTTGAAGAAGGTTTAACTTTCTCGCAGATAAAAGGAGCAGTTGAATCAGTCGAAGTTATTCCTGGACGAATGGAAACAATTGACCAAGGTCAGAACTTTTATGTAATTGTTGATTATGCGCCAGAGGTTGCTTCAATGGATGCTCTGTATAAGACGATTAATAAATTTAAGACTGATAATGAGTTAAATATAAATAGAATTATTCATGTTTTTGGTTCGTGTGGTGGCGGTCGTGATAAGGATCGCAGAAAGAAGCTTGGTAAGATTGTCGGTTGGCATTCTGATATTGCAATTGTTACTAATGAAGATCCTTATGATGATGATCCGATGGAAATTATAGACGAAGTTGCGAACGGTGTATTAAAAAGAGGTAAAAAAGAAAATCAAAACTTATTCAAAATATTAGATCGAAAAGAGGCGATTGCGAAAGCACTTAGTCTCGCTAAAGAAAATGATCTAGTCTTAGTTACGGGGAAAGGATCAGAACAGGCAATGGCGATAAAACATGGTAAGTATGTTCAGTGGGACGATCGAGAAGTTATAAAAGATATATTAAATACCAACAAAGAATCACGATAATGTGATTCTTTTTTATATAAAGAGTTGTTTTTCTTGCGCGCAAGAAAGGAGTAGTACTATGCAACCGCAAGCACAAACAAGAACAATCACTGAGAGCGCCTTTGTTGATCTCATGGAAAAGGTTGGTCCGAAAGCCTGGCCTGAAATTCAGGTTATCCTCAAAAAACGACGCTACTCTGGGGGCGATGTTCAAACCGAACGAGATGTGAAAGCTCTTGTTGAGGACGGATTGTTGACTTGCTATCCACAACCTATGACAAAGAAACGGAGGAAAGCGTTAGAACAACTTCACGGCGGTAGCGGAGCGAAATCTCTCAATCGAGTGCTTTACGCCGCAGTCCCGCGAGAAAAGTGAGGGGAATCATGTGCCCGAAAACATCAAAAAAGTCGGTATGCACGGTACCGACTTTTCAAATCCTAAATGAAACGACCCCGGTCAAGATTGACCAGGGTCGTCGTGGAGGAGGGGGCGAGCTATACGAACCAGCTCAATACCCACCCGAAGCCCAGGGTGATGATAGACGAGGTTATGGTGTTGGTCACCGTCAGCTTGGCTTGCTCGAGCTGCTTCTTGAGAAGCTCGGCTTGCCTCGCCATGTAAACGTCCTCGTCCTCATCTATCTTCCTGACGACAACGTCATTGGGGGTATTGTTCCCGGTGACGAAGCCCAGAAGCATCATGATGCCAAATGCGGGGATAATCCCGACCTCCGGCACACCGTCGAAGCTGGTCATGATGAACCAACTCCACAGCTTCATGAAGACAAACCCCTGTAGCGCGATCAATGCTACGGACTTTGCAACACTGATCAATACTTTCTGCGCTTTGTTCATCATTTCCTCCTTGATGAAGCGCTGCCGCAAATGCCCCTGCGGAGTAAGGATCCCAATGTATGGAATAAGTAACTATAGCACGTTCTCTCTCTTTTGTCAACTGTAGACTGGTGGTTTCTTTGCTTATTTGTCTAAATTTACTTAAATAAACTTGTATTTACTCATATTTACTTATATTTACATGTCTTCACCTGCGACTATCCTCTCCTCTGTGCATAATCTCCTTGACACCGTCCCAATACTTTGATAGTATATACCTATATACTTCGTAATTCCCTCAAGGGAGACTTGGCGATTCGACTACTAGTCGGTTGTTTTCGGGTCTCATAAAACAATAATGTATATAGAGGGCAACAAGTTTTGTCTAACTAAATAAATTAATATAAACCCCGTTTCTCCATAGTGAGGGGGCGTGTTTTTTATGTCTAACAATAACTATCAGAGAAAGTATTTTACCGAGTCATATAAATTACCGTTACCAGATTTGATTGAAGTTCAAAAAACTTCATACGACTGGTTTATTGACACAGGACTAGATGAGCTACTTCATGAGTCTTCTCCAATTATTGATGTGTCTGACAAAGGATTAGAACTGCATTTCAAAGATTATTATTTTGACGAACCAAAGTTTGATGAAGTAACAAGTAAAGAAAAGAACGTTACTTTCGAAGCACCGCTGAGAATTAAGGCAACACTTGTTAATACAAAGACAAAGAAGAAAGAAACTCAAGAGATCTATCTTGGTGATTTTCCTTTGATGACAAATCGAGGAACTTTTATCATTAATGGAATTGAAAGAGTTATCGTATCTCAAATTATTAGATCAGCTGGAGTGTTTTTCACTTCAGATTTTTTACGTGAAAGAAATAGAGTTGCATACGGTGCGAAAATCATTCCAAATAGAGGAGCTTGGTTAGAATTTGAAACTGATAGTAATAATGTTATCTGGGTAAAGATTGATAGAAAAAGAAAAGTTGCTGCAACTGCATTACTCCGAGCTTTTGGCGTTGCAACAAATGAAGAAATCAAAAATTTATTCAAAGACGTAGACAATCACAGTGATATTAAATTTATTGAATCAACTTTAGAAAAAGATCCATCAGTTACGCAAGAAGACGGATTGATTGAAGTTTATAAAAGAATTCGACCAGGAGATCTTGCTACGTCAGACAATGCGAAGTCACTCATCTTTGCTATGTTCTTCAACTTTGATAGATACGATTTCGGGAAAGTTGGTAGATATAAAATGAACCAGAAGTTTAATCAAGAGTTAAAACTTGATGAAGAAAGTCGAGTTTTGCAAGTTGATGATATTGTAAATGTTTTGAAAGAAATTATTAGACTAAATATTACTCAAGAACCGGCTGATGATATTGATCATTTAGGTAATAGAAGAATTCGTGCGATTGGTGAGTTGATCCAAAATAAATTCAGAATTGGTTTAGCTCGAATGGAAAGAATTGTTAAAGATAGAATGAGTACAATGGATCCTACTACTCTAACTCCTTCAAAGTTAATTAATGCTAGACCAGTTATTGGTGTAGTTAGAGAGTTTTTCATGAGTTCTCAGCTATCTCAGTTCATGGACCAAACTAATCCAGCGTCTGAGCTAGAGCATAAACGAAGAATTTCAGCTATGGGACCTGGTGGTCTTTCTCGAGAAAGAGCTGGCTTTGATGTTCGTGATGTACACGCAACTCATTATGGTCGTATCTGTCCGATTGCAACACCTGAAGGACCAAATATTGGTTTGGTAGGTCACTTGGCAAGTTACGCACAAATTAATGAGTACGGTTTTATTGAAACTCCATACTTCAAAATAAAACATACTGTTACAAAAGATATTAAAAATGAAAAAGGAGAAGTTGTCTTCAAGAAAGGCGATACGCCTGCTGGTTATGAGTTAGGTGATTTAACGATTGATCCTTTAACTATTTTAGACAGTACAGAGTCTGTTGTAACTAAGGAAGTTGTTTTCTTAAACGCCCTGCAAGAGGAGAAGAGTATTACGACTACTTTTAATTCTTATAATAAATTAGATCAAGAGACTGGACGATTCGTTAAAAAACGAGTTGATGTTAGATATCATGGTCAACCTAAGGTTGATTTCCATTTCAAACCTGATTACATGGATGTTTCTTCAAACCAGATTGTTAGTGTAGCTACATCATTAATTCCATTCTTAGAACACGATGATGCGACTCGAGCTTTGATGGGAACAAACATGCAACGACAAGCTGTTCCTTGTGTTGTCCCAGACTCACCAATCGTTGGTACTGGAATTGAAGCAAAAGCAGCTGTTGACTCAGGCCATTGTGCTATTGCTCCAGACGACGGAGAGGTTGTAGCAGTTCAATCAAATAAGATTGAGTTTGCAAATAAGAAAGGTGAAATCAAAAAATTCAAACTAAATAAATACGTTTGTTCTAATGCTTCTACAAGTATTAACCAACGACCAATTGTTGATGTTGGAGATAAAGTTAAAAAAGGACAGGTTATGGCTGATGGTCCATCTATTCAGAATGGTGAGCTAGCACTTGGGCAAAACGTGTTGGTAGCATACATGGCTTGGGAAGGTTATAACTACGAAGATGCGATTATTATTTCAGAAAAGTTAGTTAAGGCTGATACTTTCTCATCAGTTCATATTGAAAACTATACAATTGATGTTCGAGATACAAAGTTGGGAAGTGAGGTTGTAACAGCTGATATTCCTAATATTTCTGAAGAGAAATTAAAAAATCTTGATGCAGAAGGTATTGTCAGAATTGGTGCAACTGTTAAATCAGGTGACATCTTGGTTGGAAAGATTACTCCAAAGGGAGAAACTGAACTAAGTGCAGAAGAAAAATTGTTAAAAGCAATTTTTGGTGAAAAAGCTCGCGATGTTCGAGATACTTCACTTCGACTAGAGCATGGTGAACATGGAAAGGTTGTTGATGTTAGAATCTTTTCTCAAGAGAATGGTGATAAACTTTCACCAGGTGTTTTGAAGTCAATCCAAATCACAATTGCGAATTTGAGAAAAATTCAAGTTGGAGATAAGTTGGCTGGTCGTCATGGTAATAAAGGTGTTATTTCAAAAATCGTAGCTGCTGAAGATATGCCATTTACTGAAGATGGAACAGTAGTAGACGTTCTTTTGACTCCACTGGGTGTTGCTTCTCGTATGAACCTTGGTCAGATTTTAGAAACTCATCTAGGTTTGGCAGCTCACAAACTTGGTTACAAGGTCGCAACTCCAGTTCTAAATGGAATCCCACTTGAAACTATTCAAGATCAATTAGAAGAAGCTGGCTATCCGCGTGATGGACAACTTCAGTTATATAATGGAAAAACAGGTGAGGCATTTGATCATAAGATTACAGTTGGTTACAACTATATTTTGAAATTAAACCACATGGTTGAGGACAAGATCCATCAACGATCAATTGGTCCTTACTCACTGATTACTCAACAGCCACTGGGTGGTAAAGCTCAATTTGGTGGACAGAGATTCGGAGAGATGGAGGTTTGGGCACTCGAAGGTTATGGAGCTGCTCACACATTGCAAGAAATCCTGACTATTAAATCAGATGATGTTATTGGTCGTGCTAAAGCGTATGAATCAATTATTAAAGGTGAACCAATCAGAAGATTGAATGTTCCAGAATCGTTTAATGTTTTAATTCGAGAATTGAAAGGGTTAGGTCTGGATGTGGAACTGTTAAAACAAGGTAAAAAGGTCGTTTTAGATGAAACAGAGGACAATAGAAAATAATATTACTAAATAATTATAATACTATGTCAGTAGATACATTAAAAATAGACGATTTTGACTCAATTAAACTGAAACTAGCTTCAGAAGCCGATATTAAAAGTTGGTCATTTGGAGAGGTCAAACGTCCCGAAACAATTAACTATCGTACTCAAAAACCTGAAAAGGATGGACTTTTCTGTGAGAAAATTTTTGGTCCGAGTAAAGATTGGGAATGTTATTGTGGTAAGTACAAAAAAATTCGTTATAAAGGGATTGTTTGTGACAAATGTGGAGTTGAAGTAACTCGAGCAATTGTTAGACGTCAAAGAATGGGACATATCTCTCTAGCTGTACCGGTTTCACATATTTGGTTTTTGCGAGGCGTTCCTTCAAAGATTGGTCTTGTTTTAGATCTATCAATTCAAAAATTAGAAAAAATTATCTATTTTGGTAGTTTTCTAGTGACTGATGTTAATGAGGAACTGTTAAAAGAAGAACAAGAAAATTTACAGAAAGAGTATAAATCAAAACAGAAAGGCTTAGCAGCTCAATTTGCTCAAAAGATTGCAAATATTGAAGCGAATAAAGAGTTGGGTAAGGCGGAACGATTAGCTGCAATAAAACAAGCCAACGAAGAACAAGAGTTAGAACTCGAAGAGTTAAATGAAGACTTCAGTACTACTGAAAAAGAGTTGAAAGAGTTGCAACCTCTTAAAATTATTTCTGAAATGGAATATCAAGATATGTCTCTTAAATATGGACATGTTTTCGAAGCTGGGATTGGAGCTGAAGCAGTTAGAAAGATGTTAATCAAGGTTGATTTACCTGCTCAGATTAAGCAACTTAGTAAAGATGTTGATACTAACTCTGAATTGAAAAGAAAAAAACTTGTTAATCGATTAAAACTACTAAAGAGTTTAAATAAAAACGAGATTAGACCAGAACAGATGGTCTTAACTGCTGTGCCAGTTATTCCACCGGATCTTCGACCAATGGTACCACTTGATGGTGGTCGATTTGCAACTTCTGATTTAAACGATCTATACAGAAGAGTTATTTCAAGAAACAACCGTTTGAAAAGATTATTGGAACTAAATGCTCCAGAAGTAATTTGCCGAAATGAGAAACGAATGTTACAAGAAGCAGTTGATGCTTTAATTGATAACTCTGCAAGACAAAGTAAAACAACTACTGCTTCAACTGGACAGAAACGAAAATTAAAATCAATTGCTGATTATTTGAAAGGTAAACGAGGTCGATTCCGACAGAATTTGCTTGGTAAACGAATTGATTATTCTGGACGTTCAGTAATTGTGATTGGTCCAACCTTGGAATTGCATCAATGTGGTATCCCAAAGAAGATGGCTTTAGAGTTATTCAAACCATTTGTAATTAGTAAATTAATTCAACGTGAATACGTTCATAATATTAGAAGTGCTAACAGATTTATCGAAGCTGATAGACCAGAAGTTTGGGATATTCTAGAAGAGATAATCGCTGGCGCTCACGTCATGTTGAACCGTGCTCCTACTTTGCATAGACTGGGTATTCAGGCTTTTCAACCAGTTTTGATTGAGGGTAAAGCGATTCAACTTCATCCATTAGTTTGTTCAGCTTTTAACGCTGACTTTGATGGTGACCAAATGGCGGTTCATGTTCCATTAACAGAGGAAGCAAAAGCAGAGGCAAGAGAACTGATGCTTTCAAGTAGAAACTTATTAAAACCTGCAACTGGTAATCCTGTAACTGCTCCAAGTATGGATATGGTTTGGGGTTCATTCTATGTAACTTCAATTAAGAAGAGTGATGATCCAGTTAAGATCTTTTCATCAGTTAGAGAAGCAAAGCTAGCTTACGATTTGAGAAAAATCAGTTTACGTCAAAAAATCAAAGTAAGAGTTCTAAAAGATGAATTAGGAGCTAAAGTAAAAGAGAATATTTTAGAAACTTGCATGGGTAGAATTCTGTTTAATGATCTGTATCCATCAAAAATTCCATTTTATAACGAAGTTGTTGATAAAAAGAAGATGGCAGGAATTGTTCAACTTTGTTTAGAGTACTATGGATTTGAAAAGACAGCAGAAGTTCTTGATAGAATTAAAAATTTCGGATTTAAACAGTTAACAAAAGCTGGATTCTCTTGGGGCATCGGTGATCTACCTGACGTTGAGGGAAAACAAGAACAAGTGAAGAAAGGTATTGCTGAAGTTGATCAAGTAGAACAACAGTATGAAGAAGGTTTCTTAACTGCTGATGAAAGATACAGTAAAATTATTGAGATTTGGACACGTATAAAAGATAGTGTTACAGCATTAACAAAAGATATATTAGACGAAGAAGGACCTGTTTACTCAATGATTAATTCAGGTGCTCGTGGTTCATGGGGACAGCTGTCTCAGATGCTTGGAATGAAAGGTCTAGTAACAAATCCTTCAGGTCAGATTATTGAGTTGCCAGTGAAAGCAAACTTCAAAGAAGGTTTCTCTGTTCTTGAATATTACATCTCTACTCATGGTACTAGAAAAGGACTTTCTGATACTGCGCTTCGAACAGCGAATGCTGGTTATTTGACTCGTCGATTAGTTGACGTTGCTCAGGATGTAATTATCAAAGAAGAAGACTGTGGAGATACAAAAGGTAAAGTAATTACTCAAAAGGAATGTAAAATACTCGGACAAAATCTTATTGAAAAGATTGTAGGACGATTTGTTCTAGAACCAATTAAACATCCTAAAACAGGTAAGGAAATTGTTAAGGCTGGTGAGATTGTTACAGAAGAAAAAGCTAGATCAATGGAAGGACTTGAAATTGAGCAAGTAACAATTCGATCACTCTTGTCATGTAAATTGCCAAAGGGTGTTTGTCAAAAATGTTACGGATTTGATTTGGCTCACAACAAACTTGTTAAGAAAGGTACTTCAGTTGGTATTATTGCCGCTCAAAGTATTGGTGAACCTGGTACTCAGTTAACAATGAGAACCTTCCATACCGGTGGTGTAGCTGGAACTTCTGATATTACACAAGGTTTGCCTCGTGTTGAAGAAATTTTCGAAGCTAGAATTCCAAAGAAGAAAGCCTTAATTGCTGAAGTTGGTGGCTTAGTTTCAATTCAAGAAAAAGAACGTGTTATTACAGGACCAAAGGGTGAGATCGTAGCGAAAAGTTCTTTTGGTGAAAAACTTCTTAAAGTTACTTATAACGATACAGATGAAGAAACATTCAAACTAAAAGCTGATTTTGCTGTCAAAGTTAAAGACGGTGAGTTTGTAAAAGATAAAGATGTTCTGTATCTAGATGAGAATAAGAAGAAAGTGAAAACTAAACGAGCTGGTCGAATTGAATTGGGTGAAAAAGAGTTGAAGATTGTTGATAATGTTGAAAAGGAAAAAGAGTATGTCATTGCTCCAGGAACTGTTCTGTGGGTAAAAGATGGGGACATGGTTGAAAAAGGTACTCAATTGACAGAAGGTCATCTTGATCTGCAACAGTACTTCAAGATTGCTGGTAAACGAAAGGTGCAAGACTATATTCAAAAAGAGATTCAATATATCTATTCTTCACAAGGTCAGAAATTGAATGATAAACATGTGGAATTGATTGCTCGACAGATGTTCTCACGAATCTATGTGAAAGATTCTGGTGATACAAGCTTACTAGAAGGTGAGGTTGTTGAGAGATCAGCTTATGAGATTGAAAATTCAGAACTAAAGAAGAGTGAAAAACAAGCAATCGGTGAAGAAGTTTTCTTAGGTATCTCAAAAGTCTCATTAACAACTGACAGTTTCTTGTCTGCCGCTTCATTCCAAGAGACAGCTCGTGTATTAATCAACGCTGCTGTTAACGGAAAAGAAGATAAGCTAGAAGGACTAAAAGAAAATGTTATTATCGGTCGACTGATTCCTGCTGGAACAGGTTTGGAAAGTGTAGCAAAAGAAATTTTGCCTGAGATCGCAAAGATCAAAGAACAAGCTGCTAAATTTGAAGCTGAAGCTGCTGAAAATAAAGATATCTACGGTAAAGTTGAAACACCAGCAGAAGAAACTCCAGCACCAAAGGAGGAAGCTACAAAAGAAGAACCGAAAGAAGACACTAAATAATTTGATTCACTTAAATAAGTATGAAAAAAAGTTTACTGAAAAATATTTTGATATTTTTTCTAGTATTTTTAGCAATTGCTAGTATCTTCAGTTTGTATAATTTGAAAGAATCAGAAGTTGAACCAATTACAACTCAGGATTTGATAGCTGAAATCAATAGTAATGAAATAAAAAAGATTGAAGTAGTTGGAAGTCAGTTGAATATTACAAAAACTGATGATTCACTACAGTCACTTGATAAAGAACCTTCAGAATCACTATCAACATTACTTGATAATCTAGGTGTTGAGAAAGAAAAGATTCAACAGATTCCAATTGAGATAAAAACGGAGAGCGGAGCAGGGTATTGGTTAAGTATGATTTTACCATTCTTGTTGCCATTGCTTCTAATAGTTGTCTTTATCTGGTTTATGATGCGTCAGGTTCAGGGTGCAAATTCAAAAGCAATGAGCTTTGGGCAAAGCAAGGTAAAGCAAGCTAAAAAGGATGATAAAAATAAAATAACTTTCAAAAACGTAGCAGGAGTGAAGGAAGCAAAGGAAGAGTTAGAAGAAATTGTTGAGTTTTTGAAATATCCTAAAAAGTTTATCGCTCTAGGTGCGAAAATTCCTAAGGGAGTTCTATTAATGGGGCCTCCCGGTACTGGAAAAACTTTATTAGCCAAAGCTGTGGCTGGTCAAGCTGGTGTACCATTCTTTAGCATCTCTGGTTCAGAGTTTGTTGAGATGTTTGTTGGTGTTGGTGCCTCTCGAGTTCGTGATCTATTTGACAAAGCAAAGAAAAGCGCTCCATGTATTGTGTTTATCGATGAGATTGACGCAGTCGGAAGACAACGTGGTGCTGGTCTTGGTGGGTCTCATGATGAGAGAGAGCAGACTTTGAATCAGATTCTAGTTGAGATGGACGGGTTTGAACCAACTGCTAATGTTATCGTGATTGCTGCTACAAATAGACCGGATGTTTTAGATCCAGCATTACTTCGACCTGGTAGATTTGATAGAAGAGTAACTCTTGATTTACCAGATATTAACGATAGAGAATCAATTCTAAAAGTTCATGCACATAAAAAACCATTAACAAAAGAGGTTGATTTGCGACAAGTCGCAGAAAGAACTCCAGGTTTTTCTGGTGCTGATTTAGAAAACTTACTTAATGAGTCAGCTATCTTTGCCGCTCGTCAAGATAAAAAGAAAATTGATAAATCAGACGTTCTTGAAAGTATTGAAAAGGTTTTACTTGGTCCGCAACGAAAAAGTCATATTTTATCAAAAGATGAAAAGAAGGTAACAGCTGTTCATGAAGCAGGACATGCTTTAATAAGTTATATTCTACCTCACGCTGATCCAGTTCATAAAGTCTCAATAATTTCTCGTGGTAGAGCCGCTGGTTATACAATGAATTTACCTGAACGAGATAAGTATCTACATAAAAGATCAGAGTTTATTGATCAACTCGCAGTTCTACTCGGTGGGTACGTTGCTGAAGACATGACTTTTGGTGAGGTTACAACTGGTGCTTCAAATGACTTGCAACGAGCAACTCAATTAGCTAGAAAGCTGATTACTCAGTTTGGTATGAGTGAGAAGTTAGCACCAAGAACTTATGGTGAGAAAGATGAATTAGTTTTTCTTGGTAGAGATATTCGAGAACAACGAAATTACAGTGAAAAAGTTGCTGAAGAGATTGATTCCGAGATTGATAAGCTAATTAATCAAGCTGTTAAAACAGCTGAAAAGACAATTAGCGAAAATCGTGATAAGATTGATCGATTAGTGACTGATTTAGCAAAGAAAGAAACAATTGAAAAGGACGAGTTCCTAGAGTTAATGGAAGGAAAAGCGAACAAGAAGACAGAAGATAAATAAAAAACTACTTTTACAGAGTGGGAACACAAGATCTTGTGTTCCCACTCTTATTTTTGATTATTTATTTATCAACAAGAGAAATTCTGTTATTCTCAATGTCCTCAAAAAATGGTATAATGTGATTAAGTAATTCATAAGATGATTTATGATTCATGATCTGTGATCCATGACTCATGATTTGTGACTCATTATAAAAATATGATTCCATTCTATCGAATAATTCTTAAAAGAGCGCTGTCTGTTAGTTGGAAATTTAAATGGCTGTGGGGATTTGGTTTTTTCGCTGCTTTTCTTGGTAATGGTAACTTGTATGAATTTGTTTACAGCATGTACAGTAACCTTGCGACTGGTCAGTCTTTCTTTTACACAGTTACACAGTACTCGAATTCTGGTTTGTTTGGCATGATCTCTTTTGGAAGATTACAGTATTTATGGCAAAACGACATCAGTGCTTTTAGCATGGGAATCTTTACACTGCTCATGGCGTTTTGTTTCTTGGCAGTTCTTATCAGTTTAGCAGTCATCAGTCAGGGCGCTATTGCAAAAGGATTGATAAATGCTGATCAAAAGAAAAAAACAACTTTCCGACAGTCTTTCAATGAAGGTTTAGAAAAGTTCTGGCCAATTCTAGAACTTAATTTCATAACAAAAGTTGTGTTCGTTGGTATCTTATTGTTAGTGATCTACGTAATCGCAAACATCATGCCTGGTAATTTGATTGCTGATACGATAATAATCATTGTTTCTTTTGTTGTCTTCATTGTTCTTGGAATTATAATCTATTTCTTAACTATCTACGGAACAGCTTTCATTGTTTTAAGGAATAAGAACGTTTTTCAAGCATTGAAAGAAGCTTGGCACGTATTTAGAAAGAATGTTTTGTTAAATATTGAGATGGGGTTGTTGCTATTTATAATTAATGTACTTGCAGTATTGGCCGGTGTGATTTTACTCTTCATTGTTTTAGCACCATTTATCTTACTATATTTCATGCTAATGTTCACTGGTTCAAGCTTCGGTTTAACTGTAATATCTATTTTAATGGTAATCGTTTTCGTTGGTGGTTTAATCTTATTCGGTGCTTGGTACAATACGTTCCAACTGGGGGCTTGGTTGATCTTATTTGAAGAGCTAGCTCTTAACAAAACAAAGTCAAAGACTCTACGAGTATTTGAATATTTACGAGAGAAGAAGAGAAAACTTAAAAAAGCATAAAGCAAATTATTATAAAAAAAATAATCGCGAAATTAATCGCGGTTATTTTTATAATCAAAAAACCAACTGCGATTTAGCTAGTTGGCATCTTTTTAAGAAGATATTCCCTTGGTGAAAATCCAGAAGGTAAATCTATTGAATTGGGAAATGGCTCGATGGTTTCTAGTCCTGAGAAGGGGTCGCAGGGTGTCCATACTTTGTTTGTTGTGAGTACAAAATGACTAGTTCCAGGTTCAAGGTTTGGATGGAGATAAGCTCCAAATGCCCATTGTTTTTTACCTTTATCATCTGGAAGTAGCATTCTACAAAAAACAACTCTATATCCCAATTTGTTTTGAATACATGTTATCTGTTTTGTTACCTCAAGTGAAAAAGCTATAAAGAATCGATACTCTTTTGCTGTCATCGTTTCTTTTGTCAGTGGATCACCAGCTCTATTCACAGCAAGAAAAAGTGGACCTTCTCTTTTTTCTGTTGCGCCAAGGTCTTGAACGAAGAATTTTTTAAACCACAAATTAGGGCAATTTGGATGGTTCGTCATTCCATAGAGTTTATATTGAAGACGTCTACTGTACCTAAGAGTCATTTAATCTCTCCCCTTTTGTGAGGTGTGAGTTGTCAATTAACCAGAAAGTGTATATTAACCTAGTTTTTATTTTTTGTCAATCTTATAAATATTCCGAATCACTTTCTGATTCTCTCTTGAGTACTGCCAATTTTTTATTATTGTGAAGTTTTTTGGAAGTAATTTTGAGATGTTGATGTGATAAACTTTTTCTTGAATATAGAAAGATGGAATTATCATTATAATTACACCGTCATTTCTAAGTAGTTTATTAAACTGTGTGAAAGAGTTCTCGTATAGATGTTCTAGTTGTAAAATATTTTTTCGAATTTGACCTTCTGTCTCATAACCTTTTAGTGGGGGACCGAGGAATGGTTCTGTGACAATGAAGTCAATTGATTTTGATTCTAGTTTAGATTCATGTGACGCGTCAGCCTGGAATATCTCTTCGCTAAAATCAACTTTTTCTTTTTTAAGGTTTTCCTTTAACCAAGCTAGATTTTTGGTAGTCTTATCAATCTGAGCTTCGTCATTATCAGATCCAATCACTTTTTTGTGTCCAAGTAGGATTGCTTGCTGCAGGATTGTTCCGTTACCGCAGAATGGATCGTAAATTATGTCACTAATATTTTTTTCCGCAAGATTAATCATGATTTGAGCCAGTTTTGGTGGCAACATTCCTTTTTTACTATCAGATTCTGGTCTATCGTAATCAAAGTGAGAGTATTTTTGAAAATCTTGTACTGCAACCGTTTTTCCGATAAGAAAAGTGTTGTTACTTTTCAAAAGACACAGTTCTGTCCCGTCTTTCTTTAGAATTTCTTTTTGTACAATTACACTTGATAACGGATTTTCTTTTGAATCTACGTATCTCATGCTAAATCCTTTATTTTTTAACTCTTTTTTAATTCCTAAACCAACTCTTTTGAAATCATTCTCACAGTTATACCCACTTATTCCGAAACTGTTTTTCTTATCGTCTTTAACTTTTACGTGGTGAAGTAAATCAGATTGATTAATCATTTTTACTTCTTCAACAACTTCTCCGATCTTAATTGTTCCTCCGAGTTGATTCAATATATCGATTAAATCAATTTCAGTCTCAGTTTCAATTACAAAAAATGAATCATGTCTTGTAATGATTGAGTAAAGAATGTTTTTTTGTTCTAGTTTGGCTTTTATCTCAGAGATTGATAGTTCTGGATGAATTCCCAATGTAAAAAAGTATTTCATAAGTTTATTGATGGATTAATAGATCTAGATCGACTTCTAAGTTATCAAGATTATTTTTTAATTTAATTTTTGAATCGAATACACCCTGATTATAAATATCCTCAGCAGTATGCTCTAACATAAAATCAAGCACTTGTTCAGCCGCAATCATCCCTATCTCTTCACCTCTTTCCACTTCAAAAAAAGTAATGATAGCCTCAATCAAAATAGATCGCTTCTCCTTTGAAATTAAATCCCAAGGTTTTTTGACTTTAGCCATAAATCCAATTTATTATACCTGAACAATACACTAAAATTAGCTTTTTGTCTAGCTTTTAGCCTCCTTTAGCCTCCTTCGCCTCATTTAGCCTCCTTGCGATTCATAATTGACTAATTTTACAAAATTTGATAGTATATATACATGAACATCTCAGAATTAGCTAGAAAATTGAAGGTTAGCACAGAAGACTTGCGTGAAAAATTGCCAAGTCTTGGTTTTGATATTGGAGCAAAAGCTATTAAAGTTGATGATCGATTAGCTTCTCGAATTGTTCGTTCATGGTGGGATGAAAAGAAAAGAGAAGAACAAAAAGCAAAATACGAGAGCATTACGCAAAAAGATGAAGAAGGGAACGTCATTCTTGATAAAAAGGCAGAGATCCCAAGTGTTTTAACTGTTAAGGATTTTGCGGAGATTCTTGATCTATCTGTAACAGTTGTAATTTCAGAGTTAATGAAAAACGGTGTTATGGCTTCAATGAATCAACGTATTGATTTTGATACAGCAGCTATTATCGCAGAAGATCTAGGTTATGAAGCAACAGAGGTTAATCTGGATGAAAAAGTAGAGCTTGATAAAGCAAAAAGAGTTTCTGAAACAATTTCAGCTCAGAGTGATATGGAGACACGACCACCTGTTATTGTTGTGATGGGTCATGTTGATCATGGTAAAACAAAACTGTTAGATTCTATTCGGAAAACTGATGTTGTGTCAGGAGAGTCTGGTGGAATCACTCAACATATTGGTGCGTATCAAGTAACTCGAAAAGATAGAAAAATTACTTTTATCGATACTCCAGGACACGAAGCATTTACTGCGATGAGAAGTCGTGGTGCAAAAGTTGCTGATGTTGCAATCCTAGTTGTCGCTTCAAATGAAGGTGTAAAACCTCAAACAGTTGAAGCTCTGAAAATCGCGCAGGAATCTGGTGTACCTATTATTGTTGCGGTTAATAAAATTGATTTACCTGATGCAAATCCAGATAAAGTAAAACAAGAACTATCTCAATACAATCTATTATCAGAAGAATGGGGCGGTAAAACTCCGTTTGTAAATATTTCTGCGAAAATGGGAACTAATATTGATGAAATTTTAGAACAGATTTTGTTTGTGACTGATGTTAATGAAGAAACAATCAAGGCGAATCCTGATGGTGAGTTTTTTGGTAGTATTATTGAAGCACACGTTGATAAAGGTGAAGGACCAGTTGCAACTGTACTTGTTCGAAACGGAACTCTGCGAGTTGGTGACTATGTTAGTATTGATGGAGTTCTCTATGGTAAGATTCGAATGATGAAAAACTATAAAGGAGAAATTGTAAAAGAAGCAGTCCCTTCTATGCCTGCTAAAATTTTGGGATTAAAAATTGCACCAAAAGTTGGAGACATTATCGAAGCAGTAGATGATCCAAAGAAAGCTAAAAAAACAAAAACTTATAGAATGAGTCAAAGTCAAGATGAAACATTTATAAAATCAAAAGCAGAATCAAATGACGAAGACAATAAAATTGATAAATTAAATATAATTCTTCGAACAGATGTTCTTGGTAGTCAGGAAGCCATTATTGAGTCACTCAAAAAGATGGAAACAACCCATTTCAAGATAAAAATCGTTTCACGAGGATTAGGTAGTGTTACTGAAAGTGATGTATTAAATAGTGAAGCAACAGGTGCTGTTTTACTTGGTTTTAATGTAGTTGCTAGCTCTGCGGCAGCGTCACTTGCGCAAGAAAAAGAAGTAGAAATCAAAATATACAAAATTATTTACGAACTTATTGACGAAGTCAAAGCTCAAGCTAAGAAAGTTATTAAAACAGAACTTGTTCGTGAAGATCTAGGGAAAATTGAAGTTTTGGCACTGTTTAGTAAGTCAGATAAAGGGCAGGTTTTGGGTGGAAAAGTTGCTGATGGGAAAATTGAGGCTGGATCACTGTGTGCTGTTTTGCGAAAAGATCAGTTTATTACTTCAGGAAAAATAAATAAACTTCAAGTCGGAAAAGAAGAAATCAAAGACGTTGTCAAAGGACAAGAGTGTGGTCTTGAGTTTGAAGGACAAGCTTTAATCGAAGTTGGTGATGTTTTGGATATCTATCGAGAGCGTGAGGTTGAGAAAGGATTATAACGTTTAACTTTTAACATTTCGCAGAACCTGAGGGGACTCGAAGGTTGACTGTTAACTTAATAATAAAAAATACCATGAAGAGCGGGAAGCTCTTTTTTGTATTGACAAAATTTTAGTAAACGTGTAATATGAAAAATCGATTATATAGTAAGATAAGGTATCGATTCGATATGGTTCTCCACAACAATGAGGGAAGAATAATGACGAAAGACACTGATAAGCTGGCATTGCAGTTGGAGCTTTTAAAAAGAATTAAAGATAGGTTTCGGTGGCGTTGGGTGAAGATCGCAGCTGTGGAGTTTCTTGATGTTGAACCAAAAAGAGGAGCTATTTTAGCAACGTGGGGCACCTACGCAAGAATTCTTTCAATTGCACTTGTGGATCCGGAGAAAAATGAAAGTTTGATTTTACCGCACCCGCTTGGTGTACGGGATCGGCGTCTCACCATCAAGGTTGAGCTAGAGGTTGTTAAAAGGTTTAACTCTGATGAAGATAGTCCTGTTAGATATGTACATGAGGAAAGGATTTTGTCTATTCAGTCACTCCATACAGGACCGAGATGGTTTGTTAATCGTATTAAAACGGCAATTAGGCGTGGTCGTTTGCTCTTTCATAAAGATGTTAACTCATTAGACGGTCTCCTTGTTCAGTTGCTGACGACTCAGGAGATAGGGAAGATTGAGCGAGAGTTAAAAGCTCATAGGGCTTCTTTGCAGGATGAAATTGATGAAAAAAAGAAACAGCGGGGAGATATGTGGAGAATGATAAAATTTGCAAATATCGCGCAGCGATAACCGAGGTCTCATAGGGCCTCGTTTTTGAATTGACAGATATTTACGGGTGTATTACAATGTATTACACAGAATAATTTGCTAAAAAGTATTAAATTGAATAAACTATGAGATGTGTAGTAACCCTATCTCTACCAAAAGAGCTTTGCTCTGAAGTAGAAAAACAGATGAAAAAACACAAATTCGAAAACAAAAGCGAATTCATTCGCCATGTCCTTCGATTTTGGTTAGAACATCAGGATAAAGGTCAAAGTGTAAAGTGAAAAGTATAAACATTTAATTATTATGGTTTAAGATGGCAAAGTCTAGCCTCCTTTATGGCCTCCTTCGCCTCCTATAGCCTCCTTTGCGATTCTATGGAATTAAACGATTCAAATTTTAATGCTGAGGTTGTTGATTATAAAGACGGCCCAGTTTTAGTAGACTTTTTTGCTGTTTGGTGTGGTCCTTGCCAAATGTTAGCTCCTACAATTGAAGAACTTGGTAAAGAGTTAGCTGACAAAAAAATTAAAGTCGGTAAACTTGATGTAGACCAAAGCCCAGAAACAACTCAAAAGTATGGTGTAATGAGCATGCCAACACTTATCATCTTCAAGAACGGTGAAGTGAAAGAAACTCTAGTCGGCGTACAGAATAAAGAGGTTTTGAAAGAGAAACTTGAGAGTTACTTGTAGGTAAATATAGTGAATGTAGTAAATATAGTAAATTTAGCCAGTTGTGATGAACTGAATTAAGGATTGATTTAATTGGTTAGATTAATTTGGTTAACTTAATTAACTCGATTAACTTGATTAACCGGTTAACTGACCTGTCGGACGTAGCTGCTAGCGTAGTCTGATTAACTGGTTAACTGTGATTAGTTCGATTAACTGCGACTTATGACAAATTATGACGTAATAATAATCGGCGGCGCCTGCGCAGGCTTAACCGCTGGACTATATTCAAGCCGAAGAGCTTTGAAAACTTTGATATTAACAAAAAATATCGGAGGTCAGGTTGTGATCACTACTGAAGTAGAAAACTATCCCGGAACTGGAGAACCTATTACAGGACCTGCCTTGATGGAGAAATTTAGAAAACAGGCTGTTGATAGTGGGACTGAAATTAAGATGGGAGAAGTTACAAAAGTTGAAAAGCAAGGTGATCTGTTTATTGTCAAAACAACTGATTCAGAATACGAAGCAAAAGCCGTTATTTTGGCTTTTGGATTGGAGCAGAGAAAGATTGGTGTGAAAGGTGAAGGTGAGTTAACGGGAAGAGGTGTTGCTTATTGCGCAACTTGTGATGGACCTTTATTTAAGAAGAAAGTAGTTAGCGTAGTTGGCGGAGGTAATAGTGCTTTTGATGCAGTCGATTATTTATCTGACATCTGCGAGAAAGTTTATCTTTTTGTCCGAAAAGGGGAGAAAGAGTATCGAGCAGAGAAAGTTTTAATCGATGCAGTCAAAGCTAAAAAGAACGTTGAGATAATGAATTTCACAGAAGTGAAAGAGATTGTTGGTGAACAAAAAGTTGAAGGTGTGAAAATTATTAATAATGAAACTAAAGAAGAAAAAGAAATTGATCTAGACGCAGTTTTTGTCGAGATTGGTTGGAAAACTCAAACTGCATTTGTTGATGGATTAGTTGATCTTAGTGATGGTGGTTATGTGAAGATTGATAATATTAGCCAGACTTCAACTGAAGGACTTTTTGCAGCAGGTGACGTGACTGATACTCCATACAAACAGATCGTGATTTCAGCTGGAGAAGGTGCAAAAGCAGCATTGAGTGCTTATTCATATATTCAAAAACAGCGAGGTAAGGCAGCTCAACTCACAGACTTTAATCGACGGAAAAAATAATTAGTAAATTGGGATTAGGAAATCGTAATTAGGTATATTTTGAGTATTGAAAAACGGTCAAACCTAGTGAGGTGGACCGTTGAGATCTATTTAGAGTTGTGGGATTTTGAACTTCCTACGGTAAAAATATTTTGCGGGAAGTTTGTTTTGCAGCAATGAAAGTATCCCTGCGATTGTTAGAAAAATTCCAATTAGAATGAAAATGTATATTGCAATGTATGTCTTGGATAGATTTTCTAGGCAGTTTTCGTTGACTGTCATTATTAGGTAAGCCGGTAAAAAACCAAAAAAGATTCCTCCCAAAATTCTACAAACAGCCATGGTATCCCTCCTTTGCTGTATACAATATTGTCTTATTTTAATTAAAATTTATCTTTTTGTCAATCCTATTTTTATAGTTAATCATTCTACTTAATCTGTACAATCTCTATGCAGATCTGTACATCCGTACCACAAAATTATGAACAACCCTTTTGAAAATGCAATGCAACAGCTAGAAAAAGCTGCGAAAGTCGTTGATTTAAACAACGACGTTTTTGAACGATTAAAAAAGCCGGATAAAATAATTCAGATGAAAGTTCCGGTTGAAATGGATAATGGAGAATCAAAAGTATTTGAAGGTTATCGAGTGCAGTATAATAATTGGGCCGGACCATATAAAGGTGGATTGAGATTTTACCCATCAGTTGATTTGGACGAAGTGAAAGCTTTGTCATTTTGGATGACGATAAAATGTGCAGTGGCTGGTATTCCGATGGGTGGAGGTAAAGGTGGAATAACTGTTAATCCAAAAGAGTTGAGTGAAAGTGAATTAGAAAAATTAACACGATCATTTACTCGGGAATTAGCTGATGATATTGGACAAAAGATTGATGTGCCTGCGCCTGATGTGTACACTACTTCTCAGATTATGGATTGGATCGTTGACGAGTACGCAAAAGTAAAAGGTGAGAAAGATTTAGCTGTTGTAACTGGAAAATCTTTGGATAATGGTGGAAGTAAAGGGAGAGATAGAGCGACGGCGATGGGTGGGTTCTTTATCCTAGAAGAAATAAGAAAACAAGAAAGCGAGAAAGCAAATAAGCAATTAGAAACAGTTGCAATTCAAGGTTTTGGGAATGCTGGTAATGTAATGGCGTCACTTTGTTATGAAAAAGGGTACAAGGTTGTAGCGGTTTCTGACTCTAAAGGCGGTATTTATAATTCAGAAGGTTTAGCTATTAATAAAGTGCTTGAACATAAGCAATCCACAGGTTCTGTGAGTGGTTTTGAAGGCTCAAAATCGGTTTCTAACGAGGAATTATTGGAATTAGACGTAGATGTTCTTGTTCCTGCAGCGCTTGAAAATCAGATTACTGGAGAGAATGCAGACAAGATTAAAGCAAAATACATTATCGAGCTGGCAAATGGTCCTGTAACTCCTGAAGCTGATGCTATATTAGCTAAAAATGGCGTAAAATCCGTTCCAGACGTATTGGCGAATTCTGGTGGTGTAACTGTTAGTTATTTTGAATGGAAGCAGAACGTTGATAATGATTATTGGGAAGAAGAGGTTGTTTTATCAAAATTAAAAGAGTTAATTGTACCTGCGTTTAACAAAGTTTGGAAAATTAGTGAAGAAAAACAAACAGATCTAAGAACAGCCGCATTTGCGCTTGCTCTGGAAAGATTACAAGATCTATGGTATACTATAAGCAAGCAAGAAAAATAAAGTAAGGAATTTAGAAACTTTTTATTAAGGTGATTTTCACCATAATGTCTATTTTCTATCTTCTATTAAAATTTATGCCAAGAAAAGCAAACCCAGCTCTAATGAAACCTTTAGCACTTTCTGCTGAATTAGAAGCTGTCGTTGGAAAAGGTCCAATGTCAAGACCAGAGATCGTAAAACAACTTTGGGTTTACATTAAGAAAAATGACTTACAGGATCCAAACAACAAAAGAGATATTATTGGTGATGATAAGTTAAAAGCTTTTTTCGGAAAACCAAAAGTAAACATGTTCGAAATGGCAAAAATCGTTTCAAAACACGTTAAAGACGCTTAATACTAGTTGATATAGAAAGGCTCCGCTTGCGGAGCCTTTTTGATTCGCAATAATTTTTATGCTAAGATTAATCTAGTACCGGAGAAACCGCTTTCTCCGGTGCTGTCTAAAAATGCATAAAATTATGATGACCGAATTCGAAGCTACATTCATCGACATTGATGTCGATGAGGTTCGCAAAAAACTAAAATCAATTGGAGCAAAACTTATTTACCCCGAAAGACTGATGACTCGGGTCGTTTTCTTTCCTCCGAAAGATATTAAAGGTGGTTGGATGCGTGTTCGTGATGAGGGGGACAAGATTACAATGAGTTTGAAAGTTGTAAATGGTGAGAAAATAGAAGATCAAAAAGAGATATGTTTTAATATTGACGATTTTGATCAAGGTTGTCAGTTTTTGGAAACGATTGGTGCAAAACGAAAATCTTTTCAGGAAACAAAACGAGAGATGTGGCACTATGATGACGTTGAAATCGCCATTGATACTTGGCCAGGACTTGATCCTTACGTTGAAGTTGAGTCTGACAGTGAAGACAAGGTAAAAAAAGTTTCAGATCTATTAGGATTTGATTTCAGTAAAGCAATCTTTGGTGCAGCTGACGTGATTTACGAACTAAAACTCGGTATTTTACCAGATGTAATTAATAATAGAACTCCTAGGATTACATTTGACAATCCACCTCAAGGTAATTAATTTATTGTGATTGGTTAATCGCTTGGACTCCTGCCTCCGCAGGAGTGACGAATGGGTAGGTGTTTTGACTTATTACTATAAGGCGTCATTCCTGCGGAGGCAGGAATCCAGTTAGTGCCCAAATTGATTCAATCCCTAATAGTTGAATTAGATATTTATGAATTACGACTACGAACAAAACTTAATCAATCAAGGATACGAATTTATCTGCGGGATTGATGAAGCTGGAAGAGGTCCGTTTGCAGGGCCGCTTGTTTCTGCTGCGGTTGTTTTGGATCCTTTGAATACGGAGTTGTTTGGATTGTTAAATGATTCCAAGTTAGTTTCTGAGAAACATCGAAAAGCTATCTTGCCAATGATCTTATGTAAAGCAAAATCTTGGTCAATTGGCGCAGCCAGTAGTTATGAAATTGATAAGCATGGATTGAGTTATGCGAACAAAATAGCTATGAAACGAGCTTGGAAATATCTCTCATTAAAACCGAACTTTATTTTATCAGATTACATGGCTAAGCTAGTTTTTGAGACTCCTTATGAATTAATAAAAAGCGGTGATAAAAAAGTTGCCTCAATTGCCGCTGCTTCAATAGTCGCAAAAGTCTTCCGCGATCGCATGATGGACGCTTTTGCTAAGAAGTATCCTGAGTACGGATTTGAGTCTCACAAAGGGTACGGCACACAGTTTCATCGAGATCAATTAGAATGGCTCGGCCCATGCGATATTCACCGCAAAAGTTTTGAACCCATAAAAGCAAAGTTGTTATAAACAAAGCTGATTCTCTACAATCAGCTTTTTGTATTGCAAAATTGGTGAATTTAAGATAAAATATAACTAAACAAGTACAAACTTATTATTAATTAGTATCGCGATTATTAGTATTATATTAGTATCATTAGCATAATTCGCATATTAGTATATATGGGCTACAACCACAAAAAAATAGAATCAAACTGGCAGAAAAAATGGGAGAAAGATCAACTTTATAAAACAAGTGACGATCAAGATAAACCGAAATATTATATTTTGGACATGTTCCCTTATCCTTCAGGGGCTGGTCTTCACGTTGGTCACCCCAAAGGTTATATAGCCACTGACGTGACTGCTCGAATGAAAATGATGCAAGGCTATAACGTACTTCATCCAATGGGATGGGATGCTTTTGGTTTGCCTGCTGAGAATTATGCAATAAAGAATAAGGTTCATCCTAGAGTGGCTGTTGAAAAAAATATCAAAGTATTCAAAAAACAACTTGGCAGAATCGGTTTTACACACGATTGGAGTAGAGAAGTAAATACAACTGATCCTGATTATTATAAGTGGACACAATGGGCGTTTATTCAAATGTTTAAGAAAGGATTGGCTTATGAATCTGACGAACCCATCATTTGGTGTCCGAGCTGTCAAACTGGACTGGCCATGGAAGATTTAGAAGATGGGAAATGTGAACGATGTGGTAGTGATGTTGAACGAAAACCACTTCGACAATGGGTTTTGAAAATAACAGACTATGCAGATCGATTACTTTTTGATTTAGATTCACTTGATAAATGGCCAGATTCTATTCGAGAGATGCAGAAGAATTGGATTGGGCGAAGTGAGGGAGCCAAGGTGAAGTTTGAAGTTAGAAATTGGAAATCAGAAATTGAAGTTTTTACAACTCGGCCTGATACACTTTTTGGTGCGACGTTTATGGTGTTGTCACCTGAACATGAGCTTGTTAATAAGATAACAACTAAGGAAAATGAAGCTGCGATGATTAAATATCAAGAAGAAGCAAGTAAAAAAAGTGATCTTGAACGAACTGAATTACAAAAAGATAAATCAGGCGTTTTTACAGGCGCTTATGCAATAAATCCTGTTAATAAAAAAGAGATTCCAATCTGGATTGCTGATTATGTTCTGGCAAGTTACGGAACAGGTGCAATTATGGCTGTGCCGGCACATGATCAACGTGATTATGATTTTGCGAAAAAGTATAAATTAGATATAGTCCCGGTTGTCTTACCTGATAAAGCTAGTTATTTAGTTATTGAGAAAAGTTTACCGCAAAGTTTGGTAAAGGATCTACAAAAGTACGGCAAGGTCAACGTCGAAAAAATAGATAAAGATTGGGGTGGTTTTTATCGTGTTGAAGTTGAGTTAGATAAAGAGCCTGAATTCATGAAATTTATGGAAGATAACTTGCTGGAATCTTCTGATGATGGTGGTGCGTGGTATACCGATAGTATGGGAACAACTGATCACGCTATATTCTCAGGAAAAACTTTTAGTATCAAAGATAAAAAATCATTTGAAGAATTCAAAAAATATGGTATTTCATTAAGTATACCTAAAGATCAGTTGGATATAGTTTTAGAAGCTTTTACTGATATTGATAATGGAACAATGATTAATTCACAGCAATTTGATGGACAAAAACCAAAAGAAGCTATTAAAAAGATAATTGATTGGTTAGAAAAAGAGGGGATTGGTGAAAAAGCTGTCACTTATCGTCTTCAAGATTGGGTTTTTTCTCGACAGCGGTACTGGGGCGAACCAATTCCAATCGTTCACTGTCCGAAGTGTGGCGCAGTTCCTGTTGATGAAAAAGATTTACCAGTTGTTCTGCCTGAGGTTAAGAACTATGAACCAAGTGGAACAGGTGAGTCACCATTGGCTGGAATAGATGATTGGGTAAATACACAATGTCCAAAATGTGGAGTTGATGCTAAGCGAGAAACTAATACGATGCCGCAATGGGCAGGTTCAAACTGGTACTATTTACGATATATTGATCCTGATAATAAAGATGCATTAGTTGATTATGAAAAGGAAAAGTATTGGTCTCCTGTTGATTTTTATGTTGGCGGAGCTGAGCATGCGACAAGACATTTGATTTATTCTAGATTTTGGCATAAATTTTTGTTTGATATAGGCGCTGTTAACTATCAAGAGCCATTTACACGATTGCAAAACGTTGGATTAATCATGGCTGAAGATGGAAGAAAGATGAGTAAACGATGGGGGAATGTTATTAATCCAGATGATATTATTGACGAGTATGGCGCTGATAGTCTGCGTGTGTATGAGATGTTTATGGGACCGTTTGATCAGGCTGTAAATTGGGATACGAATGGTTTGCGAGGAACGAGAAAATTTTTAGAAAAAATATTTAAGTTTGATAAATGGCAAGATGGTGACAGCAAAGAAGCAAAGACAGTTTATCACCAAATGGTGAAAAAAGTCACAAATGATGTTGAGAATTTAAGATTCAACACAGCCGTGAGTGCCATGATGATTTTTGTAAATAAAATAGTTGAAATAGGTTGCTCAAAAGAGATATTTCAAAACTTTTTGAAAGTTCTAAGTCCATTCGCTCCTCATCTAGCAGAAGAACTCTGGGTGAAATCTGGAAAAGACGAATCAATCTTTTTATCAAAGTGGCCAGAGTATGATGAGTCTCAGATTCAAGTTGACACAATTCAATTAGTGATCCAAGTAAACGGTAAAGTCCGTGATAAAATTCAAGTAGAACCCGAGATTGCTGAAGCAGAAGTAAAAAAACTAGCCCTAGCTAGTGAAAAGGTTCAAAAGTTTTTGGAAGGAAAAGAATCGAAGAAGATTATTTACGTTAAAGGAAAGCTGTTAAGTATTGTGGTCTAAAGATTTTCTATATATTAAATACTAAAATAAAAAATTATATGTTTGACAGACCAGAAGATAAACAATTAAAAGCTCTTCAATTAGCAAAAACGACGCTTGAGTCTAGTGATGCTGAGGCTATGAAAAAATATCTTAAAGCTGAATTTTATTCTATTGATAATGATGACAAAGAGACACATGCGGTAATATTGAAAATTGGTGAATTTGTGTTAAATAATGCAAGTGACAAAGACCAGTTATTGACTTTGTTGGTGTATTCGTCAGGATTTAAAGAAAAAGCAACATCAAAACTATTAGATGAATATGAATCTGAACTGAACTTTAGTGATTTAGAGACTATTATTAATAGGACAGAATCTCAAGATGTAATAGATCAGTTATTGGATTTAATGAAGAGTCAGAGGAGTAGTATGGATGGTTCTTCTGTTACTGATTTGCTTGAGAGTCGTAGATTAGATCAAAAAGTAAAAGACAAATTAAAAGAAATCTTGATTTCGCCAGAAACTCCAACAGAAGCTCTTCTTAAGGCCTTTTGTTCGGGGAAATTTGTAGAAGAAATCGAACCTTTGCTTGAGGAACGTGATATTCAGCTGTTTCTTGAATGGGATGATGACAATGCTTGCTTTCTGCCTTCTTATAAAGATAATACTGGTGCTGAATTTACTACTCGTTATCCTGTTTTACCAAAGTGGGTTTCAAAACAGTTGCAAATAAGACCAGTTAGCCAAGGAAAAGATTTATTGAAATCAATAAGGAAAGATAATATGTATGGATTTGGTCGGTAACTTTTTTTTTGCACAATAAATCTAAAAAGATGAAGGCGCCTTGCTAAGCAAGACGCCTTTTTTGTTTTTCAATATCTGCTTTCAGGCATAATAGGGGAAAGCCTGTAAAGAATTATATCCGACAGTGCTCAGTGAGGTTATAAGCACATTAGACTTTATTCTTTGGAGCAATTATCAACGCAGAGTGCAGTCGATCTTCTCTTCTGATTTAATGAGAGCGGGTTCGTATGAACTACAGAAGAACTTGGTAAGATCATAGCAACTGTCACTCCTTGCGTTTCTAAGTCCCGAAGGACCGCAGAAAAAGTCAGTCTGGGGTTCCCCCCGATTGTCTGGCAAGACTTTAAGTCCTTGCGGACCGCAGACAGACTCTCTCTGTAACAGGCGAGCGATCAGAATGATCGTTATGGCTTCGCCTGAAAAGTTGTCGAGCATCCCCTGCTCGTCAACGAGTTTCTCATTGTGTTGCTGATGCATGATGAAATATGCAAGCAGATATTGCATTAGCAGAGTGTGCGCTTTGGTCATGATGACCTCCTTTCCTCGCACATAGTCTCACAGTGAGACCGTCTCGAAACCAATACAATATGTTTTCGAAAGAACTTTTGTTAATTTTATTATAGCACTTTTATTTTAAGTTTCTTTGTGGACAAGTAGACTTCTTTTTTGTCAGAAAGATTTATTATATTGAAAATAATGTTATTAAATTACAAATAAATTGTTGTCACGCTATATTTACAGGCATGTAAAATCGTGTCAGATTGATATAATAGTATAAATAGAAAGGAACTAATAACTTTGGTATATATAGATGAAGTGATACACAACTATTATCTTTGTCTCCTATATTTACTAAACAAATTGTATGCTTACAAACGAATTAATGAGCATTGGTCTTAATTCAAAAGAAGCTGATGTCTATCTAACAACACTTCAACTTGGTCACGCAAGTATTGCGGAGATTTCTTCCAAAGCGGGAATAGTTCGAACGACAACGTATACGCATATTAAAAATTTAGTTGCACGCGGACTTATTAATAGTGCTGAAAAGTTTGGTAAAGCATTCTATATCGCAGAACGACCGGATAAGTTGGAGTCAATTCTTCTAGAACAAGAAAAAGAGTTCAAACGAAAACAAAAAATGATAAAAGATCTTGTTCCTCAACTTGAATCAATTTACAGTATTGAAAAAAACAAACCTACAGTTAAATATTTTGATTATGATGATGAAAAAGGGTTGAAAGAGTTGAGATCTCATATTCAAAGACTGCGTAATAACAAAGTCTATAACATATTCAACTATGATAAGTATAAACAGTATATAAACAAAAAACACATCAGCCAGCTTATTGATCGATCTGACAGTTATTCTCTCTTGTACATATCATGTCGCAAAGATCTTGATAATAGCGTCAAAGACCTTTTGGATGATGAAAAGTTCTCTATGAAATATTTGCCGTCTGATCGATTTGGTTTTTTGTGCGAAATTACAATCTTTGATGATTATGTTTTCATTTCGCGAGACAAGGATGCTTTAATGATTGAAGATAAGCTTTTTGGACACACAATGGGACTTCTTTTTCAGACGATGTGGACTGTTGGGGAGGAAATGAAATAAAGTTAAAATAGTTAAAAAAGTTAAAATAGGTAATAAATGTTAATCAATGTTGTATATGGTTACTGAGTTGCAAAAATTGTGGATATGGAAAGAGGCGCAAGATTTGGCGCAGTTGGTTTATGAAAAAATCAATGATTTTAGTTTTAATATGGCATTGAAGAATCAAATAGATAGATCGTCTCAATCCGTTTGTGATAATATTGCCGAAATGTATGGAGCATATTATTTCAAAGTAAAACAAAACTCTCTTCGCATTGCTCGCAAGGAAGCGTATGAAACAATAAATCATATCGAAAAGATGAAAAGACGAAAACTATGTGGCTATGAATTTTGTGAGGACGTTATGAAACGATATGGAATACTAATTGCCGGCATAAACAATTACATAAAATACGTCCAATCCTCAGAAAAAGAATACAATGAAAAAAACAATTTATAATATTTCAAAATCATTAACTTTCAACTAGATTATTAACTTCCAACTATTTTAACTTTTTCAACTTTTTTAACTCTTTTAACTAACTCTTCCTGTTTTGTTGATACGCATTAACGCTTAGAAATGCTTAAAATTAGCCAAAAAATGCAAGCGTGTTTATTTGTTATTGACAAAATTTATTAAATTTGCTAATATATAGAGTCGTGTCTGTTAACAGTTTTCATCAGCTGACATGCTTGTCCAGCTGATTGTTCACAAAGAAAGGAAAGGTGATAATGGCTAGAAGAGCCAAGAACCGTAAGAGTCTGCACAAGGGGAAAGAAACTCCTGAGCAGGCAGCTAAGCGTCTTGCAATGACGCATCGTGAGCTTTTGTCTGAGATGACAAAGGACGCAAATACTCGCGTTCGCGTTGTTCCAGATAAAACGAAAAAGTACCGTCGTAAGGGACGGAGAAAAGGAGACTGGTCATGACAATCAAAAAGACCAGATGGGCGTTGTTCACTTGCAACGCCCAAAAATCAAAAAAAGCAAACTAGTTTTGCTTTTTTTGATTCTCTTTATGTTGTGTTTTATTCTTTTTACTTTTTACTTTCAACTTTACACTTTTTATTTCGTAATCAACCCATCTCCAGCCGCATTATCATCCTGCTCAAGCGCTGACGTTAAAATATTTTTTGTTTTGATTACCAAATCCTCAGTCTGTTTATCTTTGGCGCTGATTGTTGTAATTCCGGTTAGCTTAATAATCTGCCCAACATGATTTTGAGTTGGTTTTACTTTAATCGCAAAACTCGCATGAGCTTCGTTAACGTCTTTAGGTAGTCTATTTATTTGCCATTTTATTTTTCGTTCAGAAATATCATACGTTATATCTCCTGTACTGACATTCTCATTGTCTGCAAACTGAACATATTCGGGTAGCATCGTTGTTGTAGATATATTTTCAAGTTCATGTAAATGATTTGATAAATCCCAGAAGATCACAATCTTTGTTTCTTGATCAGCTTTCATTGGTAACGGTCCTTCTCCAATTGGTGTACCGTCTTCGTAATAATACAGAGCTTTGATTCCTATATTTAAATCAGAGTTTATTTCTATCTCAATAGGACTACTTTTTATCGCTGATATTCCTGGATTCTTTTGTTCATCAAATGAAAGTTCAGTATAGGCTGTGATATTCGTAGATGCAATAGCGTTTTCATCAGAACCTAGTTGTTGTAAGTTTTTAATTGGTAAACGGAATGTGATAGTCTGCTCTTCTTTGGCTGAAAATTTTGATAAATTATCTATCTCTGATTTTGTCCAAGTGATTACTTTGCCTTGATCAGAATTGCTGATTTTTCCTAGATTATCATCTGATATCCTCTCCCAATCAAATATATCTGCCGGCTGTGTCTCGATGACTGTTTTTATTGAAACATTTTCGTACGTTTGATCTCCATTGTTTTTGACAACTGATGAAATGGTTAGCGTTTCGCCAAGTTGAACGTTTTTGTTATCTGCTGAACCGTTAATGATAATGTAAGATGCAATTGCTTGATCAACGATCTTTATTTCAAAGTCTTCATCAATAATAGGGAAGTACTCTTCTTCATTACCAAGTAGAAGTAGTTTTACGTTGAATTTCTGAACTCGATCCTCGTCATTTGTAAATTCAAGATCAGTATTAAAATTTCCATTGATTGTAATCTCGTGTGTCAGCTTTTCACTGTTAATTTCAGTTAACAACCAAGTGGATTCTTCGAACGGTTCAGGTTGAGTTGTTGTAATATTAAATCCATCAGGAGTTGTGAAGTTTAGTTTCGTATCAGTAAAGTCAACTGTACCTTTGTTCTCAAGTTTTAATTCAAAATCTATCTTTTGACCAAGACTAGCATTTGCTAAATGATTTATATTCAAGTCAAGTTCTGGTTTTTTTGTGATTGTTGAATAAGATGACTCTTCAGAAAAGGTTGAGTTAAAATTCTCTGGTTGATAATCCATTTTAACTGTTAGTTTCTGCTCGTTTTCAAGAGAATCAATTATTTTACCAGTTATTCTTATTTTCCCTTTCTGGAACTGTCGTAGATTATCAATCGCAAAGCTATGGTTTCCTGTGACCGGTTCTGTTTCTTCAACGATAAACCCATGAGGGTACTGTACTTTGATAATTGTGTTTTCTAACCCTACATTCCCAGTGTTTTCGTATTTAATAAGGTAATCAAACGTTTCTCCAATCGTGATCTCTTCGGGAGCTTCTATTTCAATTGAAACATTCTCTGAATTACTGTTCTGGAACTGACTGAATACTAAAAAACCAGCTAGCGCAGCGCTTGCCAGTAGGAAAAGTATCACTAAAAAAATAACTAAGACTTTTTTAGTATGTTTTTTTCGTTGTTTCTGAATGATTTCTTTAAGGGTCGCTTCATCCTCATCTAGAATATCCTTTTCTTCTTCGTATAGTTCCATTAGTTCCTCAACTGCGTCTTGTTCTTCGTAATGTATCTCTTTTTTCTTGAAAAATTTTTCAGGCATAGGTGAAGTGAATCGATGTAAATCGAAGTGAATCGGAGTAAACCCCGCTGGGGCGGGGTAAATCGAAGCACAACTTATTTTATAGAAACGGCTAGAAGTTCGTCTGTTTTATTATCAGAGTTAAGATAGATTTGATTATTGTCTTGGATTGCTTCGTTGTTGTATAGAATTTCTAGGTTTTTATTGTTTGGACCTTGCAGGTTTATATTGTAAGAACTGTTTTGTTGTCCAGACTGTTTTTGGATGAAGATTGAGTGGAAAACAGATTCTTGATTGCTTGTTAATTTTGAAATAATAATGTTTTTATCTTGATTATCAAAATTATATTTGAAAGGTAGTTTGTATTTTAGAGTGATTGTTTTTGTTAGACCAGGTTTTACTTTTATCCAGTTACCAAAAACTGTTTTATCAAACTCATTGTTAATAATTGTTTGGCTAGCTGGTTCAACGTAAGTTTCACCTTGTACATTCTCTAAAAATGTATCATTTGGCAACGCTTCGTTTTCTCTTGTGTAAACATTTGCAGGAGCGTCTGAAAATCCTTCAGCTGAGATGAACTGACTTCCTTGTGGTGTGTAGATTCTCATGTAATCAATGTTTTCTTGATTACCAAAAAGATCATTCTGTGTGGCAGTATGTTTTCTTGTTACTGTGACTGTGTTGATTATCTCTCCATTCTCTTGTATTTGACTATCTAGGTTTACAACTTGATCAATGAAGTCGTCAGTTTTTCCTCCTCTAATGTTTGCATTGGCGATCATTAGATAGTCTCTAGAACTATTTTTTATCTCTCCTGTCCAATCGTAGTTTGAAAACTTTTCTTGAACAGCTTCATTTCTGAAATATAGTTGAATTTCTTTCTCGTTTAGACTTGAAACAAAAATCTTTGCAACGTTTAGCACGTTCTTTGTATCGGTATTGAATAATTTTTCTAATAAGATTGGTGCAAGATCAGACAGGATCTGTTTTGGTTGATTTTCTTCTTTATCGTACAGAAGTTCTACTTGTTCTTGTGTTTTGTGAATGAAATTTGTTGATGTAATAGTAGTGTTGTACTCTGGCATCTCAATTGGACCTGTTAGTTCAAGTAGTTTTGGAATGATTGTTGAATTAATTGCAATTACACCATCAACAGTTTCTCCTCCTGACTTTTCATAGAACCATTTAACTTTCTCAGCTGTCGTCTTGAAATCAGGGAACCAGTTCGCGTCTTGCATTTCCCAAACATCTTTTAGTTCTTGAATTGGCAACGGTGGTTTTGTCTTAACGCTAAGTGAACCTTGCATTGCGTAAATTCCGCCGCCAGGAATATCTAAATTCTTGATTGTTCCTTTTGAGAAATCAACAACAGCAAAACTACCCATGAATCCTCCGCTTGGTCTTAGTTCATTACTGTTTTGAAAAACAAATAAATAAGTTCTATCAAGATCGTGTCCAAGGACGTCGAGTAAAGTTGTGGACAGACTGTTTAATTCTTGAATATCATTTGTCAGAGTTGCTAGGTAACTTTTGATTGTACCGAATTTATCTTGAAACTCTGTTGGGATTGCTTCAACTCGAATTTTATTTATTGTTTGATTAATGTTTGTTAATTCAGGAATTAATTCGTTTAACTGATCTTGGAATAGTACAAGTTTATCAGTTAGGTCACTATTTTCATTCTGAGAAAAATTATCAAGTAGGGAAGTGAACTGATTTGCTATGTTAGTTGTTTTCTCTCCGATTTCAAGAATGTATTCAGCGTCTGCTAGGTTGGCATT
>JABHMO010000005.1 GCA_018693855.1 Candidatus Falkowiibacteriota bacterium | reverse complement strand
TTGTTGCATTTATAATGCTTTTTGGAGTAGTTACCAAGTTGATAAGTATCGTCTTTTGGATTTTAGGAAAAGTTTTTGAAGTTGTGACGATTTTACCGTTCATTTCCTCGTTTGATAAAATGCTAGGATTAATACTTGGTTTTGCACAAGGACTGTTCATGCTGAGCGCAATTCTATATTTCTTATCTAAATATCCTCTTAATGAATGGTTAACTGATCAAATGGGACACTCTATCGTCAGCGCAACATTATTAAAAATGGCAGTCGTTCTTATTCCGCTTTTCCCGGAGGCGATTAAGAAGTTGAAGTCAGTTATTTAAGGTGAATCGAAGTAAATCGAAGCAATTAGAAATTAAATCATTGCAAATAATGAAGGCCAAATAGGTCTTTTTTATATTATTTAAATTAGCCTCGTTAATAGCCTCGTTTAGCCTTGTTTAGCCCCATTTCTAAACCACATTCCTCTTTCGTCATAGTAAAAATTGTGTTAATATAGACTTATGAGCTTAATCAGTGAATCAAATGAAGCACAAAAGAGAGCCATCACGCACGGTGAGGGGCCTCAGCTTATTGTTGCTGGTGCGGGGACTGGAAAAACTAGGGTTGTGACTGCTAGAATTGCGTGGTTGATTACTGAGAAGAATGTAAATGTTGATGAAGTTCTGGCGCTGACCTTTACTGAAAAAGCAGCAACTGAGATGGAGGAGCGGGTTGATCAGATGCTTCCTTACGGATACGTTGATCTTTGGATCTCTACTTTTCATGCTTTTTGTGACAAAATTCTGAAAAGGCACGCGCTTGAAATTGGATTACCAAACGATTACAAACTTTTAGACCAAACTCAAAGCTGGATGCTCGTTCAAAACAATTTAGATCGATTTAATTTAGATTACTATAAACCGATTGGGTCTCCAACTAAATTTATTCACGCTCTGCTAGGTCACTTTTCTAGATGTAAGGATGAGGGAATAAAACCTGAAGACTATTTAAAATATGCTGAGGATTTAAAATTAAACAGTGATTCAACTTCAATAATTAAAAATTTGAAGATAGATACAGAAGGTTTAAGTGAATCAGAACAGAAAGAGTTGCTTGCGCAAGAGATCTTGCGTGTTAATGAGTTAGCAAACGCATTCCATGTGTATCAACAGATTCTACTTGAGAATGATGCAATGGATTTTGCTGATCTTATTAATTACACAATTGATCTATTGAAAAGACGACCAGCTATACTTCAGAAATATCGGAATAAATTTAAATACATTTTAGTCGACGAATTCCAAGATACAAATACAGTGCAGTATGAGTTGATTAAGATGATTTCTGCACCGAAAAACAATATTACTGTTGTGGGGGACGATGATCAGTCAATCTACAAGTTTAGAGGAGCTTCTATTGCAAATATAATGGATTTTAAGAAAGATTTTCCAGGTAGTAAAGAGGTTGTCTTAACTGAAAACTATCGATCATGTCAGGAAATTCTTGATATCTCATATAAATTTATTGTTCAGAATAATCCGAATAGATTAGAACATGAACTTGGTATTAAAAAGGAGCTGAAGTCACATCTTGATTGTGAATCAGTTATAAAACATATTCATGAGGCTTCTGGCGAAGATGAAGCAAAGACTGTTATTGAAAAGATTATTGAGATAAAGAATAGCGAAGATAAAGAGTGGTCAGATTTCGCAATCCTCATTCGGGCAAATAGCAGCGCAGAAATTTTCATCAGTTATTTGAATCAAATGGACATTCCGTATCAGTTCTTAGCAATGAAGGGACTGTATAATAAACCGATTATTCTTGATATTGTTAGCTATTTCAAATTACTTGATAATTATCACGAAAGTAGTGCTGTATTTAGAGTTCTTAATTTTGATAATCTGAATCTATCTCCGGAAGTGATTGTTAAGTTGACGCATTATAGTAGGATGAAAAGTTTATCTCTCTTTGAAACAGTAAAAATAGCAAGTACTATTTCTGGGATTGACAGCGCAACAGTTGAAGTTCTGAACAAATTAGTTGCTCAAATAGAAAGACATACACAATTAACGAAAAATAAAAAACCGACTGAACTTTTGGTTGATTTTATTCAAAAAAGTGGATACATAGAAACTGTGGTAAAAGAGGATACTTTGCAAAATAAAGAGATCTTAGGGTATTTGCAACAGTTTTATAATAAACTGCAAGATTATGAACGAAATACTGAAAATGCTGATCTGTCTGGGTTTCTTGATTTAATTAATTTAGAGATGCAAGCAGGGGACAGTGGTCGGTTAGCTTTTGATCCTGAGACAGGTCCTGACATGGTGAAAATCATGACAGTTCATAGTTCAAAAGGACTTGAGTTCGACTATATATTTTTAAGTCATTTAGTTGATAGAAAATTCCCAACTGATAAGAGAAAAGAACTGATTGAAATTCCGAATGCTTTATTAAAACAGAGTGTAGCTCATGATGATTTTCATTTAGAAGAAGAACGAAGGCTTTTTTATGTTGCAATGACAAGAGCCAAGAAACATCTGTATTTCACATCAGCTGATAATTATGGAGGAGTCAGAGATAAAAAGTTGTCGAGATTCTTAGATGAACTTGGATACAAAAAATCAGAAATCAAAAAAGCAGACCTTCGACTCCGCTCAGGTCCTTCGGAAAAACAAGATAATAATATATTCGATATTAACGATAAACTTATTGTCGCCAAAGGGGAGTTAAAGTACGAAACTCCAAAAAGGTTTAGTTATTCACAGATGCAGACGTATGAGATGTGTCCGTATAAGTATCGATTTGGGAATATTTTGAAAATCCCTACATTTGGGAACCATTACTTTAGTTTTGGATCAACTATTCATAATACTTTACAAAAGTTTCTAGAACTACATTTTAATACCAATCTCAATGGACAAGCAGATCTTTTTGGTGGTAATTCTGAAAAACCTTTTCCTCCTTTTGAGCAATTAGATAGTTTATATCAAGAAAACTGGATTGATGAATGGTATCAGGATGAAAAACAGAAAGAACAGTATCGAAAAAACGGTAAGGAGTTGCTAAAAAACTTTTATCAGGATTTCAAACAAAAGATGCCAAAAGTGAAGTCACTTGAACAGCCTTTTTCATTACCTCTTGGTGAGTATCGTTTTGCTGGACGGATTGATCGAATTGATGAAGTGGACGGTGGTGTTGAAATTATTGATTATAAAACAGGTAAACCAAAAGGAGATAAGCTAGCAACTCATGACAAGAGACAGCTGCTTTTTTATCAAATTGCAGCAGAGGAGGTGTTAGGATTACCAGTTAAAAAGTTGAAATACTACTATTTAGAAGATGAGAAAAATCCTGAGCGAGAATTTATCGGAGATGAAAAAGCCAAAGACAAGTTAAAACAAAAGTTTTTACAAAATATTTCAGATATTAAAAATCAAAAATTTGATCCAAAACCATCGCAAATGATCTGCAAGTTTTGCGATTATAAAGATATTTGTGAACATAGAGTCCTTTAATAGTACAATGTCCACTAATCACGAATTACCACAAATCCACGAATTGATTTGATAGATTTATCACTGTATATCTTGTTTGTTACTTATATTTTATAATTTGAAATTTGTTTGTTATTTGGTGCTTGTCATTTGTAATTTTCGTATCCTATGCAGCGACTAGGCGGTTTTATAACCAAAAACATGAAATCGAAGTCAGTTTTGGCTCGGCAGATAAATGCCGGGCTGGTTATTGAGTTTGTGAATGAACAGATTAAGGAACTTTGGGGGAAAATAGGTACTGAAAATGCAAAAGCTCTGTCATTAAAGAACAAAATCATCAAGATAAACTGTGCTCATAGTGTCATGGCACAAGAATTGCAATTTAAAAAACAACGAATCGTAGATATTGTCAATGAAAAGTTCGGATCTGGCACTGTAATTCGAGTCACAATTGTGCAAAAAGGGATTGAAAAGGAAGAGGAAAGATAGTATACTGATACTAGTGGCTATGCCATAGTCGGTCCTCGATTGACTAGCTGGTTATGCGGTATTGAACTGGATTTCTGCCTCCGCAGGAATGACTGTTGGGTCCGTTCGTCATTCCTGCGGAGGCAGGAATCCATGCACATCGAGTCAACTTAATCAAAATCAATGAACCTATATAAATATCTAATCGTTCTATCAATTTGTACGCTGGTTGCATGGCTGGCCTGGTTTTTGGTTTTACTTTTGATGAACCCCTTTTCGGGTACTATTTTGACATTAATATTATTTTATATAACACTAGCTTTGGCGCTAATAGGCACTTTTAGTGTAGTTGGTTATATCTTTAGAGCGTTTATTAAGCACGATGAGTTAGCATACAAACATGTAAATGTTGCTTCAAGGCAATCTGTTCTGTTAACTCTTCTAGTCATCATCACATTGGTTCTTCAAAGTTTTCGTGTGTTAATGTGGTGGAATCTACTGCTGTTAATAATAGCAACAGCATTCATGGAACTGTTTTTCATTTCTTATAAAAAATCTAATCGATAAAATATGCGACAATCTAAATTATTTACAAAAACAATTAAAGACGCACCAAAGGATGAAGTTAGTTTGAATGCTCAACTTTTGATTCGGGGCGGATTTATTGAAAAGTTAGCTGCTGGGATATACTCTTATTTACCTTTGGGACTTAGGACTCTTAGAAAAGTTCAAAGTGTTGTGCGTGATGAGATGGATGCAATTGACGGACAAGAAATTTTGATGCCAGCTTTGACTCCAAAAGAGAATTGGGAGAAAACAGATCGTTGGGATAATTTTGACGCGTTGTATAAGCTTCAAGGTGTTAATAAAAAAGATTACGCGCTTGGTGCAACGCATGAAGAAATTGTTACACCATTGGCAAAGAAGTTTATTTCATCATATAAGGATTTACCAATGGCCTTGTATCAGATTCAAGATAAATTCAGAAATGAAGTAAGGGCAAAGTCAGGTTTGATGAGAGGTCGAGAGTTTTCAATGAAGGATCTATATAGTTTTCATGTGGATGAAGCTGACTTGGATAGTTATTATGAAAAAGCAAAAAAGGCATACTATAATGTATTTCAACGTTGTGGCCTGAAAGCGTACATTGTTGAGGCGTCAGGTGGTGCATTCACAGATTTCTCTCATGAATATCAGGTTTTTACTGAATATGGTGAAGATGAAGTCTATTTTTGTAAAGAATGCGATCGACATCAAAACAAAGAATTAGTGGAAAAAGGAGAAATTAAGTGTCCTTACTGTGGAGCAGAAAGAGAAGTGAAAAAGGCTATTGAAGTTGGGAATATCTTTAAGTTAATGACTAGATTTTCTAACCCTTTTAATGTCAAATATGTTGATAAAAACGGTAAAGAACAGGATGTTATAATGGGTACATATGGAATTGGACCTTCTCGAGTCATGGGCGCTGTTGTTGAGGTTCATCATGATGATAGCGGAATCGTTTGGCCAGAAGAGATTGCTCCATATAAAGTGCATTTGCTTGCTTTGGGGAATGATGATAAAGTTAAGCAAGAATCAGATAATCTTTATGAAAAGTTAGTCTCAGCTGGAGTCGAAGTTTTGTACGATGATAGAGATGATTCAGCTGGAATTAAATTTAGTGATAGTGATTTACTTGGCTTACCGTATCGTGTCGTTATTAGTAAAAAGACGCTAGCTGAAAATCAAGTTGAATTAAAGAAACGAAACGAAGAAAAGTCAGAGATGGTTAATTTAGATAAAATTATTGATACATTAAAATAAATTAAATCGGAGGGTAAATTTTTTGAACAGTTACCTAATTTTTTAATTAAAATAACTAAGATTATGTTTTTTATGTCTTAGTAGGCCTCATTTAGCCTCGTTTAGCCTCCTTATCTTATGTTTAGACGCTTCCTAAATAAATTTTCAAAAAAGATAGGTATCGATCTAGGTACTACTTATACCACGATTACTCTTCAAGATAAGGGTATAATTATTCGTGAACCAACAATTGTGGCGATCAATAATCGACTTGATCAGATTATTGCTGTTGGTAGTGAGGCTCTCAAGATGGTCGGTAAGAATCCAAAATACATTACTTTAGCATACCCACTTGATAAGGGCGTGATCTCTGATTTTGAAGTTACTGAAAAGATGTTGAAGTACTTTTTTGATAAGATATTTCATGAAAACTTTAACTTTACAGCTAGACCTAGTGTGATAATTAGTATTCCACTTGACGTAACTGAAGTTGAGAAAAAAGCTGTTGAAGATGCGGCTCTAGGTGCTGGTGCTGGAAAAGTTTATCTAGTTGAAGAGATTATGTCAGCAGCAATCGGTGCAAGATTGCCTGTGGCAAGTGCTTCTGGATCAATGCTAATTAACCTGGGTGGTGGAAAAACTGAAATCGCAGTGATCTCATTGCATGGAGTTGTTATTTCAAAAACTTTGGAAATTGCAGGCGATGAGTTGAATAAAAATATTATTCAGTACGCAAGAGATCATTTTAACCTTTTGATCGGTGAAAAAATAGCTGAAAATATAAAAATAAAAGCTGGCTCAGCCTTCCAAATGACGGAAAGTGTGTCAGTGGAAATGAGAGGACGTGATCTTGTTTCAGGTTTGCCAAGAGAAATTATTGTAACAGATCAGCAAATTCGAGATGCACTGGCGTCATCAGTAAACACAATTATTGATGCAATAAAATCAGTCCTTGAAGTAACGCCACCTGAACTTGTAGCAGATATTTACGAAAGAGGATTAGTCCTATGCGGAGCAGGTGCTCAACTATACGGAATTGATCAAGCAATAGCAAAATTCGCAGAAATCCCCGTCAGAATCGCAGATGATCCAACAACTTGCACAATTAGAGGTGTAAGTATTCTACTTGACGATGATAAACTTCTAAACGAGATCTTATTGCCGAGCGCTAACGAGGAAAAAATGGTGAGATAGCACGCGATGCAAATCCGCTAATGACATGCCTCTCAACTTCCTACGTCCGTTCGAGGCCTCGAGTGAGAGTAGCGAATCGAGAGGCGAATTTTGCGAATGTCCTCACGAATGATGCGAATTTAACTTCGATTTACCTCGATTTACTTCGATTCACTTATGATGCTAAATAGATCTACAAAATTAGTTGTAATTTCAGTGGTTATTGTTTTACTGCTGATTTTTTTACATTATATAAAGGTGTTGCGACCTGTTGAGAATTTAGTTGTTGGTGTGACGAAGGGACTGTTAGGATATGGATACTCGATCTCAAACGAAGTTGGGCAAAAATATCTTACATATGAATCAAAGGCGAACTTAGTGAAAGAAAATGAACAGTTGAAAGAACAACTGGCGGATTTGTTGCATCAAAAAAGTGATTTCACTGAGCAGAAAGATGAAAATGAGTTTTTACGACAACAGTTGAATTTTATTAAAGAACATGGATTTGAGTTTGAGATTGCTAATATTATTGGACAGCAAAATCTAGGAATTAAAAGTTTATTAATATTAAACAAAGGTGAAAAACATGGGATTATAAAAGGACAACCTGTTTTAACTAGTAACGAGATCATGGTTGGAAAGATTTTTGAAGTTGAAAGAAACAGATCGTTTATGCTGTTAATTAATGATGATCTGTCAAAAGTTGCGGCAAAAGTTCAGAATGATGATAAAACGATGGGGATTGTTGAAGGTGAGTTTGGACTGGGTTTGAAAATGAAATTAATTCCTCAAACTGAAATTATCAATGAACAAGATATTGTGATTACATCAGGACTTGAAGAAATGGTTCCAGCCGGATTGATCATTGGCGCAATTGCTTCTATTGAAAAGGAACCCGAGGCGCTGTTTCAACAAGCATCTATAAAATCTTTAGTAAATTTCAATAAGCTGACTTTAGTTAACATAATTAAACAAAAGAATGAAGAGAATTAGTAAGCATCTTATTTTTATACTGTTGCTACTGGTTTTTCAGGTAGCCATTATTTCAAATTTGCCTTTTTATTTATCTCATTTGAATTTGATTTTGGTTTGCTTGATGTTTTTGTCAGTTGTTTATAAATTTAAGTTAGGAATTGTCTACTCGTTTATTTTTGGCGTGCTATTAGACATCTATTCAGCACTTCCATTTGGTGCGTATTTGATTGCGCTAACTGTTACAATTTACTTTGCTTACAAATTCTTCAACCAATTTTTAACAAACAAATCTGTTTATAGTTTAATTGGTTTGACCGCTTTATCTACAGTTATTTTTAACGCTATAATGTACAGCTATAAAGTCTTGTTTTATTACAACAATGCAAGAGAGTTTTTTTCATTCGATTTACTTCTCTTGTGGATTAAAACAGATTTCATCTACCAACTTGTCATTAATCTAATTTTTGTCATCGTACTATTTCTAGCCTACAACTTCACCAGCAACCGCTTCCGAGCCGTATTCATCGACACAACGAAACAGTAATTAAATCGCAATGAGGCTAAACGGGGCTATATGAGGCTATTAATGAGGCCGGTTTTGCAGACTGATATTTCTCGGATTTACTTGTATTTACCTGTCTTTACTTATATTTACACATATTTACTGCTCAAATGTTCTGGAAAATATTCAAACGAAAAAGATCAAAAGAGGACGCAGGATATGCGTTCGATAGTATTTTTGTTAATGAAAAAATAAAGCTTAGTCACAATAGTGGATCATGGGTTGAAGACTCTTTTGTTAATTACAACGACGAAGAACTTGCTTCAACTGATAAGAATTACTTAGGTGTTGGTTTATCTAATTCTCGATTTATTATTTTTTTAATCTGTTTATTACTTGGGCTTTTTGTTTTGTTTACTCGTGCAGCGTATTTGCAGGTTGTGAAAGGGGAGTACTATGGAGCAATTTCAAATGATAACAGAATTCGAGTCTACAATATCCCTTCACCAAGAGGGATTATTTACGATAGAACAGGGATTCCACTTGTGAAAAACGTGCCAAGCTTTGCGGTTTACGTTACTCCAAATGATTATCGTAAAAATGAAGATAATCAGCAGTTGATCAAGTCTTGGTTAGATAAAAATGAGATTGATATTGATTTTGAAAAACTTGAATCAGTTCTGCCAACGAAAAAAGAGTATTTTGAACCCTTATTGGTTTTTGATGGCTTGGATTATGAAAATGCGATTAGACTTCAGATTGAGAGCGCGGATTATCCTGGGGTGATGATTGATGTTAAATCAAAACGTGAGTATCTAAACAAACAACGATATGGATTTACTGAAAGCCTGGCTCATATTTTGGGTTATGAAGGTAGTATTAGTGAAAATGAGTATGATGAACTGCGTGAAAGTGGGTATTTGCTAAATGATAGTATTGGGAAAATTGGTATTGAAAAACAGTATGAAACAGAGCTTCGAGGTCGGTATGGAAAAGAGCAGATTGAGGTTAATGCGTCAGGAAAAGCAATTAAAATTCTTGCCAAAGAAGAGGTTGTTAAGGGCGACGCAATCTATTTAAGCATTGATGTAACAATGCAAAGTAAATTAGAACAGATTATCGAAGATTACCTTGCTAAATATGGAAAACGAAAAGCTGTTGCAATTGTGATGGAACCGACCACAGGCGAACTGTTGTCTATGGTCAGTTATCCTGGATATGATAACAATCTTTTTTCAGGAGGAATTGGTTCTGAAGATTACAGGTCATTAATTGAAAATAAAGATTTACCGATGTTTAATAGAGTGATCAGCGGAGAGTATCCGTCAGGTTCTGTAATTAAACCAGTTATCGCAAGTGCTGCTCTTAATGAAGGTGTAGTTTCAGAGCGAACATCTTTCATCAGTTCTGGTGGAGTGCGAATTGGGCAGTGGTTTTATCCTGATTGGCAAGCTGGCGGACATGGTGTGACAGATGTTAGGAAGGCTTTGGCTCAAAGTGTTAATACTTATTTTTACATAGTAGGTGGTGGATATGGTCAGCACGAAGGACTTGGCGTTTATAAAATAAAGGATTACTGTTCTCGATTTGGATTAAATTCAAGCACAGGTCTAGATCTACCAGGTGAAAAAACTGGATTGTTGCCTGATCCTGAATGGAAGAAAGAAGTGAAGAACGAGAAATGGTATATTGGTGATACATATCATTATGCAATTGGGCAGGGTGATGTTCTAGTAACTCCACTGCAAGTTGCGAACTATACCTCAGCTTTTGCAAATGGAGGCACACTGTATCAAACAAAATTAGTTGATAGAATATTTGATCAAGATACTCATCAAGAAATTGAAACGACTTCCACTGTTTTGAATGAAAACATGGTTGATCCATACAATATAACTGTTGTTCGACAAGGAATGAGACAGGCCGTGACTTCTGGCAGTGGACGGTTGCTCAACTCTTTGCCTGTTTCTGCTGCTGGGAAGACTGGTACTGCTCAATGGGGACTAGATAACGATCCACATGCGTGGTTTACTTCGTTTGCACCATATGATAATCCTGAATTAGTTGTAACTGTTTTAGTTGAAGAAGGAGAAGAGGGAAGTAAAATTTCAACTTGGATTGCTAACGATTTTTATAACTGGTATTTTCGACAGTATAAATAAAAAAGCACCCAAGAGTGGGTGCATTGCTAAATGAGCTTTATGCGGCTGTGCCGCTGAGAATTGCCCTGAGTTCAGGTTTTTTTTCTTCGGGAGCAAATCTCCAGAATGATTCAATTAGTTGAATCCTTCTCATCGGAAGTCTTGCTGGATGAAGTTGCAACAAGTCATGATGTGTGAAATCTGTCACAACGTTATTACTGAAAGGTCTATTTTTTCTGCGTAATTCTTCCTTTTGTCCACTACTGCAGGGTACATGACCAAGGCTATTGTTAAATTGAAAACCCATCTCTTTCATTGTCTCAATAATAATCTGCATTTCAAGCAGATTTCCAGTTAGAATTCCTCGAAGATGATGATCCACGCGAATCAAACCATTTTGATCTATGTCGTTGTCATTATGGAAGACCCAGCCTCTTGGACGGATAATTAATCGATCTTCCGTCTCGTGTGGCACGTTAACTTCTTCAAAGAAATGGTTTAGTCTACCGTCTCGAAATGGGTAGATGAAAAAGAACTTTGAATTATGTGCTTTAATTAGATCCGGAATTCTTCCACTGTGTTCTATTCTGCTCATCGTTTCCTCCTTGTAAAGTCACATCCTTGATCTGCTAATCAAGATCAGTTCTTTGCGGTGAGATAAGAAACTTATCAGGTCACCTTCTTGATCCACATCGGACAAGGTCAGTTCCTGAAAAGTTCTACTAATTTACCATGATTTCATGAAATAATCAAGTGTGAATAAGTTATTGATCTGTTTGTGAATAGTTTTCATTAGTGATATACTTATCTTATCAGGCGAAAGCCTGTCTTTAATTAAATAAATCGAAATAAGTCTAAGCGATACTAATCAGGTTTATAGCCTCATATAGCCTCGTATAGCCTCCTTATTACTATATGTCAGATCAAATTATTTTAACTCCAGAAGGGAAAATTAAGCTAGAAGAGGAATTGGTTCATCTAAAAGAAGTGAAAAGACCTGATATCAGTGCAAAGATCGAGCAGGCAAAAGAATTAGGTGATCTATCTGAAAACGCAGAGTATCATGACGCAAAAGATCAGCAAGGTCTGATGGAGTCTCGAGTCGTTGAGATAGAAGAGATCTTGAAGAAAGCAATTGTTCAAGAGAAGTCTGACAGTAAAGATACCATCGAGATTGGAACATCTTTCGTTGTTGAGGACGACGCTGCCGCTCAAAAAGAGTATACTTTAGTTGGATTTAATGAAGCAGATCCATTAAACGGAAAAATCTCTAACGAATCTCCAATGGGACAAGCCTTTGCTGGCGTTTCAGTCGGTGACTCTGTCAATGTTGATGCTCCTAAAGGGAAAATTACTTTCAAGGTATTAGAAATTAAATAGATTATATATAAAAAGACGTTCAATTATAGAGCGTCTTTTATGTTTGACAATTTTTTTTATTTATGTTATCTTGAGTTGTTGTGAATCTAGTTGTTCATCTCATCTCGGAGGAAGAGAAAGATGCGATTTTTGGAAATATTTGATAGAATTGCAAACAACTGTAGAGAACGTCTAAATGATAAAGAGCTGATGGACGAATATCGACGTGATTTGCAAGAAAAACATCCGACTCTCGTGGATGGAATTGATGCCATACTCGTGAAACTTGATAGGGAAAGTGCTGATTCTGTGAAAAATCAAGTGATCTTTCCTGTACTGTATCTTGTTGATTTGCCGTCTGACAGAGAGCTGATTGCGGAGATTGAACGTTCTGCTCGTGACAGTAACGAGATGGCAGTTGCGTATTCTGATTATCAAATGGGTGGACATCCAAATATCAACTTTTTGATAAAACACGCTAGTGCGTACCTAAAAGATGATGTCCTATGCGATTTCCTTAGATCACTATTTTACATCTTGTACACAATCTATCGATGCAAGAAAAAGAAGAGATAGACAGATAATAGAAACCACTACATCGTGAGTTTCTTTTTGATTTGACAAAGTTTTAGATATGTGTTAAGTTTAGTTATTGTGTAATTGCAATTAGGAAAGGGGAAAATCATGCAGTTGACAATTTGGGAAGTATTCAAGCCTGACGCGATAGAAGATGCGCACTTAACTGAAGACCAAGTAGTAATGGAAGCGTTTAAGTTTGAGTTGGATCATTTTCATATTCAATTAATGCACGTGATTGGTCGTCAACTGGACGGTATAGAAGGGATTGATAAAGATGTAATCATTCGTCTCGTTTTCGTACCAATTCTCTACATGATAAAACTGCCAACAGGGGCAGAGGTTAGTGATGGATTGGTTCGTTATGCGAGGATCTTCGATCGCACAAAAATGAATCCAGCTGATAGCATCTTTGAGGAAATTAGAGCCTCGATAAAGCCTGAGGCAATTAGAATAAAGTCATTGATCAAAAGTTGGGTTGATAATGATAAGACAAGGTCAGAAATCCTTTTGGCTATCTGCAATGTTCTTTATCTTTTACATGATTGTCTCAAATTAAAACAACTCGCGAAGAATTAAAAAAGAAGTCCAGCTTCAAAAGCAGACTTCTTTTAAATTTGTATTTATTTGTCTTCTTCGGGTTTATTGATATTCATCACTCTTTCTCTGGCTTCAGCTAACCCTTTTTCGTCTGCTTTATCAGCAAGACGTACTGTGTTTCCATCTTTTAGCTCTTGCCAAACTTCGTCTCTTAGTTCTGGTGTCAATGTTATGTTATTTGTATGAGTTGATCCAATTTCTCCCATCACTTTGTTCATTGTTTTTAGAACATAATCTTCGACTACTTTTTCGATTTGCTTTTTAGTTTTGCCCTTGATGTTACTTTCAAAAAAAGCAGTGGCATTAGCAAGATTTGCTCTTATGTTGTTCGTTACTCTTGTTTTGAAATCACCTGACGCAGCAGGCGTTAGTTTCTCTACATAACGATCCATCATGTCAAGGGTTGCTTCGATGCTTGCTGGTAAATAGGACTCTTGTTCTAAATCAACTTTTACTCCATCTTCACCACTGCCCATTGTGGCAGTCTCTCCGTATTTTGATTTTACAGCAGCTAATTCGACCTGATCTCCACTGGTAGGTAGTGCGTCTTGGTTTAGGTCTACTTCAACACCGTCATGACCTTCAGTGTTTTCTAAATCTACTCTTACATTGTCGTCTTTTGGTAGTTCATTGCTCATACATTTAAATGATTATTTATTTAAATTATTATATCATAAATACTTCATATTTTTCAATTTTATGATATCAGCGCTGTGTTACATGTATGAGGAAAAATTGTATTAATTGCTACCGATAGTGACTATCTTTGTCCTCTTTCATTATCGAGAATAAACTTTGAATCAAAAAAATCGCTACAATCCTTTGTGGTGTCATCAATGATATCAATTACTAAGTCCCATGTAATATCTTGGGGAGATTTACCGTTAACAAAACAATAATTTGTATTATTGTAATTAACTGAATCATTCTTCTTGAAATGGTGGCCACCGTTATGAAAACAATTTCTTACTAGTCTGTGTAATGCAAACCTATTCTCTTGTTTTTCCTTTTTGGCTATTTCTAATTGTTTTCTTAGTTTTTTGTATAGCTCGTATGATTTAATTTCTTCATCGCATTTGAGAGCCATTCTAAAACAATCCCTGTAATAGGTTTCTGTAATAGAAAAAGAGAGTATTATTAAACTAACCTTTAAATATGTATCATAATTATGATAATTTTGAATTTTTTCATCATCATCTTTTATGTTTGTACATAAATTCCACCAATTTTGATTGGAAGCATCTCCAAGGTAACCACAGAAAATGTTTCCTAAAATCGAACTGGTCAACAATTCTCTCATTCCTCTATAGTAATTAAATATAAAACTTTTTCTATTCCAATTATCACTATTAAGAATTGATTTTAGTTCATTATTGATTAATGTTACGCTGTTTTGTAGTCTAAAAGTTCGTTTTTCTATCGATTTAGGAATTTTGAAAATATCATTTTTTAGCATACAAAAATGTTATTTTTACTTGCATTTATATATTCTTTCTATTTAAAATAATCTTTATCCTTCAATTTATCTGGCAGATACTGTTGTTTTTCATTATAGTCAAAGTTTGGACTGTATTTATAATCTTTGCCATATCCTAAGTCTTTCATCAATTTTGTCGGTGCGTTTCTGATATGAAGGGGGACTGGGAGGTTGCCTAACTCATGAACATCTTTTGCTGCTTTTTTGTAAGAGGTGTAAAGCTGATTGGATTTTGGGCACTTTGCCATGTAGATAACTGCTTGAGCTAGAATTACGTTACATTCAGGCATTCCAATGAAATGACATGCATTATAAGCTGCTACAGCTTGTTCAAGAGCTTTTGAATTAGCCAAACCAATATCTTCGCTTGCAAATCGGACAACTCTTCTTGCGATATAAAGTGGATCTTCACCGGCTTCTAGCATTCTTGCTAACCAATAAAGAGATGCATTTTCATCAGAACCTCTCATGGCTTTATGTAGAGCTGAAATTATGTTGTAGTGCTCTTCACCGTTTTTGTCATACATTAAGTGAGATTTTTGAACAGCATCTTTTACATGCTCTTCTTTGATGTTTTTTGTAATGGTACTCACGTACTCAAGAATGTTCAGCGCTGTTCTTGCGTCTCCATTACTAATATTAGCAATCAACTCAATAACTTCTGGTTTTATTTTTAATTTAAGTTTTGCCAGACCTTTGTCATTATCGGTAAGTGCATTATCAATAATTTGAGTGATCTGTTCTTCTGATAATTTTTCTAATACAAACGTTCTGCAACGTGAAAGTAAAGCTGATCTTACTTCAAAGCTAGGATTTTCAGTTGTTGCACCGATAAATGTGATTAAACCACCTTCAACGTGTGGCAGAAGTCCGTCTTGTTGCTTTTTATTCCATCTATGTATCTCGTCAATAAATAAAATTGTTTTAATGTTAAGCCGTTCATTTTCTTCAGCTTTAGCAATTATTTCTCGTAGATCTTTTAATCCACCTGAAACAGCGCTCATTTGGATGAAGTCAGACTTTGTCTGTTTGGCAATTATAAAAGCTAGGGTTGTTTTCCCGCTTCCGGGAGGTCCCCAGAGAATAATAGAAGGAAGCTGATCAGATTCGATAGCTTTTTTCAGCAACTTATCTTCTCCAACAACTCCCTCTTGACCAAAGAAGTTTTCAAGAGAATCAGGTCTGATTCTGTCAGCTAGAGGTTTGTGATAGATGTTTTTGTCCATACATTTATCTTAGCAGGGTGTTGATGGGTAAGTCAAAGTTTTTTGTGGTGTTTTTGTTTGTGGGTAATAAGTTTCGCCCTCTCGGACGACTTACTTTTTGGATTCAAAAAGTAAGCAAAAAAAATTGGGGGTGAATAATTCGCGATTCGACGATGTCTTTCGTGGTTCTGTTGATGGCGATATTCAGCCCCCAAACCCCCGAGTCTATTTCTATTTTGTCATTTAATAACTTTAAGTACTTTTGTGAATTTGTATTTTCGTATTCATGTCTTTTTTGTTTGATTCTTTCCATGATTTAAGCTACAATTATATAAATAATTAACTACTGAAAGATCTGTCTCGAGCTATTCGTAGATTCGAGGCAAATTCGTAATTCGTGGCCATATGACTACAGAAGAACAAAATCGACTAAACAAACTAGAAAAAATAAAAAGCATGGGAATTAATCCCTATCCTCAGAAATTTGACAAGAAGCAATCATTGTTGGAATCTTTTGATTTGGCTGAGGGTAAGAAGGTTAGAACAGCTGGACGAATTATCATGTTTCGAGATATGGGAAAGCTGACTTTTGCTCATCTGCAAGATGAAAGTGGGAAAATGCAAATTGCATTCAAACAAGATGATCTAGGTAAAGATAAGTATAAAGAGATGATCAAAATTCTTGATATGGGAGATTTTATCGGTGTAGAAGGGGAGACATTTGTAACTCATAAAGGTGAGAAATCAATTTTAGTAAGAAAATGGACATTTCTTGGTAAAGCTCTAAAACCACTTCCTGAGAAATGGCATGGATTAAAAGATACTGAAGCAAAGTATCGACAAAGATATTTAGACTTAATTTCAAATAAAGAAACAATGGACAGATTTAAGTTTAGAAGTGATTTTTTGAAATCAGTAAGAGAGTTCTATTGGAAAGAAAAATTTTACGAAGTAGAAACACCAACCTTGATGCATAGCGCAACTGGTGCTCACGCAAAACCTTATGTAACGCATAATAACGGACTTGATATTGATGTCTTCTTGAAAATCTCACACGAACTTCCATTGAAAGAACTGATAGTTGGAGGATTTGAAAAAATCTTTGAAATTGGGAAAGCTTTCCGGAATGAGGGAATCGATCCAAGTCATTTACCTGAACATACTCATTTAGAACATTACTGTGCCTATTGGAGCTTTGAAGATAATATCAAATTTACTGAAAAGATGTTTGATTATATTTTTGACCAGTTGAAAATTGATAGAAAAATTAAAGTGGCTGGTAAAGACGGGAAAGTTAAGGAAGTTGATTTTACAACACCTTGGAAAAGAATTGACTACGTAGAGTTGATCAAAAAAGATTGTGGTGTTGATGTTTTAAGTTATAAAAACGTGAAAGATTTGGTTAAAGATTTGAAGAAGAAAAAGATTCAAGTCGAAGACATGGATAAGATTGGAATGGCAACACTCGTTGATAATCTTTATAAAAAAGTTTCAAGACCGAAAATTGCTGGACCAGTCATTCTTTATAATTATCCAGTAGACTTGCAACCTCTTGCAAGAAGAAGTGATAAAAATCCTGAACTTGTTGAACAGTTCCAGTTGCTTGTTAACGGTTGGGAACTTGTGAAAGCTTATAGTGAACTTGTCGATCCACTAGATCAGCAAGAAAGATTTGAAGAGCAAGCTAGATTAGCAAGTGAAGGTGATGATGAAACAATGGGAGTTGATTACGATTATGTTGACGCAATGAAGTACGGTATGCCTCCAATTTCTGGATGGGGGATGGGTGTTGATAGATTATTAACAATCCTAACTCAACAAGAAAATTTAAGAGATGTTGTCTTATTTCCACTTATGAAAAGTAAGGAGGAAAAGGGAAAGTAAAATTATTCACAAAAAGCAATAGAAAACAATTTTGTCATCCCGACTTTACCGGAGGGATCTCAAAATTGTTTTGTAAATACAGTCTTCAATAAAAAAGCACTCGACGATGTAGTCGGGTGTTTTCATTCGCAGTCAAAAATGATTGTGTACTTCTCGTTGAATTTAATATGAAGTTCTTGTCCTCCTCCATCGTTTACAATTAATTTGCCGTCAGCCTCAAGCGTTCCATTACCGAGCATTCGAATTCCTTTGCAGGCAGCACGATCCAATCTCATCTTTGATCCGTCATTGTCTTTTGCCTCGAAATGAATAAGGCAACGATCCTCTGTTTGATCCATTACGATTGGTTCGGGCATGACATAGGTTAATTCATTGCTGTCAGGTGGAAGTACGGAATATCCCAATTGTAGATCGTTTTCTTTATCGAATAAAACTGTCCAAATTCTAGTTCCAAGTCGTTCCATGATCGCGCTCCGTGGTTAATGCTGGATAACTTGTTTATTTTTATCAAAATTTGATGTTTTTGTCAATTCTTTGAAGATGAAAAGGGCAGAAAAAAGGCGAAAAGTAACTTATATTGAATTTACTAAAATTAGATAAAAAAACTAAAAACACTTGACAAAATACAAATAATGTGATATATTTATTTATCAATAACAAAGGAGAAGATATCATGGAGAATATCTTTTGGATGATCCTAGTCGCACCTATTGGAGTGTGGTTGGGAATTCTCGTGTCTTAGTCCTCGTACTAAGACACAAAAGAGCAACTCGAGCCGCGTATGCACACACGCGGCTCTTAATTTTGTTTAAATTATCTGTTGATTACCAATTGGCAATTCTTCCAATAATGCGATATAATTAAATCATCTAAAGTTAGCTCATATGACTAATTTATTATTTTATTTATACTCGAAATTTTCCCCGTCGTGGGTTTAATTTTTTATTTCTCATACCTAATTACCTAATTACCTAATAAGCTACTAAGCTAATAACCTAAAAAATATGTTAGACATAAAACACATACGCGAAAACATCGATAAAATAAAAGAAGTTGCTAAAAACAAAAACATTGATCTTGATTTTGATCAGCTGATCCAATTTGACGATCAACGAAAAGAGTTGACTCAAAAGATTGAAGAACTTCGAAGTGAGAAGAACTCTGTTGGGAAACAGATTCCAACTATGAGTGATTCTGAAAAAGCGAATGCTCTGCAAAAGATGAAAGAAGTTGACGCAAAGCAAGATAAGCTTGAAGATGAAATTAAACCAATCAAAGAAAAGTATGATGAGATGATGTACGAAGTTCCGATGTACGTACATGACAGTACACCAGTCGGGAAAGATGATTCTGCGAATATCGAGATTGAAAATGTTGGCGATATTCCAAAATTTGATTTTCCAATAAAACCTCATGAACAGTTAGGTAAAGATTTGGATATTATTGATTTTGAACGAGGCGTTAAGATTGGCGGAACTAGATCTTATATATTGAAAGGCGACGGTGCAAGACTGAAAGAAGCATTGATTAAATATGCTGAAGATTTTATTACTCGAAAAGGTTACACCTTGATGGACGTTCCAGTTATTGTTAATCGTGAAAATTTAGTTGGCACTGGACATTTCCCTGGTGAAGAAGGAGAAATCTATTATTTCCAACAGGATGATAAATACTTAGTTGGAACGTCAGAAGTTTCAATTGCAGGTTATTACCGAGACGAGATGTTAAAAGAAGAGGATCTGCCAGTTAAATTTGCAGGAGTCTCAGCTTGTTTCCGAAGAGAAGCAGGAAGTTACGGCAAGGATACTCATGGACTGTACCGAGTTCATCAGTTTCACAAAGTAGAGCAGTTTATAATTGCTAAAAATGATACTGATTTGAGTATGCAGATGCATGAAGAGCTTTTAAATAATTCAAAAGAGTTTTTGCAGACTTTGAATATACCTTATCGAGTTTTAAACATTTGCACAGGTGATATGGGACGAGGCAAATATTTCATGAACGATATAGAATGTTGGATGCCAAGTCGTGAAAGTTACGGAGAAACTCATTCATGTAGCGCTTTACTTGATTTCCAAGCTCGACGTCTTAATCTCAGATATAAAGACAAAGATGGCAAAATTCAGTTTTGTCACACATTGAATAATACTGTAATTGCTACGCCTCGAATTTTGATCCCAATTCTTGAGCTAAACCAACAAGAAGATGGAAGTGTGAAAATTCCAGAAGTCCTTCGACCGTACATGGATAATCAGACAGAGATAAACTCTAAGTAATAAGTTCAAACTTGAAATCTATTTATGCGTACATGGATAGAGATTAGTTCACAAAACTTAAAACACAACATAAACCAATTCCGTAACTTAATAGGGGAAGAGGTTAAGATTGCTGGAATTGTGAAGTCAAACGCGTATGGTCACGGTATTCGAGAGGTGGCAAAGGTGATTAATGATAAGGTTGATTGGTTTGGGGTTGATAGTCTTGATGAGGCATTGATTTTGAAAAAAGAGGGGATTGTGAAACCTATTTTAATTCTTGGATATACAGAATTGGATAGACTAGAGGAAGTTGTTGTGAATGGTTTTCATCAAACAGTTGCAAATATAGAAACTTTGAATAAATTTGTTGAATTGACAGATCAGGGTAAAGCATTTATTCATTTAAAAATAGAGACAGGTACTTCAAGACAAGGTATTTTATTTGATCTGTTGGATTCATTTTTAGATATTATAAAACAGAATGAGAATATAAAGTTAGCAGGTGTATCAACTCACTTCGCAAATATTGAAGATACAACGGATCATAGTTATGCAGAGGAACAGTTATTAAAGTATAGTGAAGCCGTTAGAAAAATCGAGGAAGCAGGGGAGACTGACTTTATAAAACATACAGCTTGTAGCGCTGCAGCAGTTCTATTTCCTGAAACGTACTTTGACATGGTTCGTGTTGGAATCAGTACGTATGGACTGTGGAGTTCGACAGAAACAAAGGTTAGCGCAAAACAAAAGGAGCTTGATGTAACCTTGAAACCAGTTCTCACATGGAAGACTAAAATTGCTCATATTAAGGAGTTACCAGCAGGAACCGCTGTCAGTTATGGATGTACAGAAAAGCTTGCTGCTGACTCAAAATTAGCCGTTTTACCAGTCGGTTATTGGGACGGTTTTGATCGAGGACTTTCTAGTGTTGGAACTGTATTAGTTAACGGACAGAGATGTAAAGTGATTGGCAGGGTTTGTATGAATATGACGGTTATTGACGTAACTCATGTTGAGAATGCAAAGCTTGAAGATGAAGTCGTCTTACTTGGTGAACAGACGGAGGAGTCAGTTTCAGCTGAAGAGATTGCTGAGAAATTGAACACAATTAATTACGAAGTAGTTACTAGAATTAATTCTGTGATAAAGAGGATTGTGATTTAATACAGAACAGATTTCTCCCGTCCGCTTTTTTCTATCAAAAGTACAATGCCGTTTTAAATAGCGCTCCAGTCGAAATGACAGGGAGGGCTTGAAAATCTCATCCTCCTGTCATTTCGACTGGAGCCTCGAGAGAGATTATATAATAAAGCGAATCGAGAGGCGGACGGGAGAAATCTGTTCCCATTCCAAGTGTATGTTAAAAGAGTACTGCAATTCTGTATATATTATGACTAACGCTAAGAATACTGTTTTATATCTCGGAGTCACAAGCAATTTGCAAAACAGAGTCTTTCAACACAAATCAATGGATCACGAAGGATTTACTAAACAGTATAGATGTTTTAAGTTAGTGTTTTACGAAAACTATCAATATATAAACGACGCAATAAACATGGAAAAGCAAATGAAAAAATGGCGAAGGGAAAAGAAAATTAAATTAGTCGAAAGAGACAATCCTGATTGGGATGATTTAGCAAGCGGTTGGTGTTAGATGTGAAATTTATTTTAGAAAAATTTATGACCGAACAACCACTACAACCAATCAGCAATTTAGAATCAGGCTCTGATGATTCTGTTTATGTTTCGCAATTGGAGGTGATGTCGCGAAAATTAGAAGAACTTGGTGATGGAGATAATAAGCTGCAAGAACGAATTAAAATTATGGATGAAATTGTTCGGTTGCAGGGGATGATCAAGAAAGAAAAAAGAGAAAAAGAAAAATATTGGACAACGAAACAGTTTGTTGATTGGGCAAGGGATGAAGTCGGTGCAGATGATCCTGAAGCATGGTTGGAAAATCATTTTGACCTTAATGACATTGCAAATCCAAGGTTGAAAGGCGTAATCCTCGTTCTAAATGAACTTAAAACATTGAATCGATTACCTCCAAATATAAAAGGATCAGAACTGTATGCTTCGTATTCCAAATTAGAGGCGATACCGGCTAATAATGTTTGGGATGAATTTCATGCTGATCATACTCAAATAACTGAAATTCCTAGTGGTTTTCGATGTGGCGAACTGTATTTATTCTCATGCAAAATCGATAAAGTTGGTGATGATGTGAAAATTGATAAATTATCAGTTTCTAGAAAAAGTATCACAAAAAGTGCTCATGAAAAAATGAAGCAGCTTGAGAAAGAAGGGAAAATAGGACGATTAATTGACATTAGATAATATGACGATGCAACGTTTTGAACAATCTCTTGAGTCAGAGCAGTCGGGATTAAACTATCAGGAAGAGATCGCAAATTCACAGACTCGCATTGATAATATTCGAGGTGAACGAGAATTTGAAGAACTGAATGCGAAAGAGCGAGCAGGGATTTTGGAATTGATGAATCAGATTGAAACCCTCCAGCAGAAACAGCTGATGGAAAAGAAAGATCGTGAACAGCGTTGGATAAGGGAGATGTTTATTGATTGGGCGAGAGATGAAGTTGGAAAGAAAGACCCAGAAACTTGGATTGATAAAAAAATAGATTTTTCTGATCCTTTTGAACCGAAGGCTAAAGATGACTATTTTAGAATTCCTGGATCAAAATCAGTTAAACGAGTTCCTATGGGATTGCGTGGGAAAATCCTTGCTGCAATCAATTGTGATTTGGACACTTTTCCTGTTGATTGTGAATTTGAATCAATTCTCGTTGTTGGTAACGGGCGAATTACTGAAATACCAAATGATCTTAAAAAGAAAAGAATTGATGTTTCTGATACAGGAGTAAATAGTTATCCACAGTCAATAACATGTAATGAGTTATTGATGAATGGAAGTACTGTTGATTATATTCCAACTGATAAGTCAACATTTAGAGTAAAACGATTGAATTTGAATAAGACGTCGGTTACAGACATTCCTCAAGATGCTGATTACGAGGGGCTAAGCCTGACCTTTACTGATGTTGAAATAATTCCTGATAATTTTTCAATTAAAGTGTTAAATTTGTCAAAAAGCAAGGTCAAAGTTATCCCGCCAGATTTAAACTGTGAAGAATTGCATCTGAGCGGTACTGATGTTGAAGTTATTCCACACGGATTTGAATGTGATGAATTAACTCTTAGCGATTCGAAAGTTAAGGTTATCACTCCAGACATTGAAATAAATTTTTTGGATCTTGACGAAACTGATGTTCGAAAAATTCCAGATGGGCTGAAATGCACTAGTCTATCATTGGATATGACGCCAGTTGATACAATTCCAGTTGGAAATACATTTATCAAAGATCTTTTTTTGTCAGGTAGTCAAGTCAAAAAAGTCCCAGCCGGTGTAAGATTGGATGCCTTAAGAATTGGTGGTTGTGAAATTGAAGAATTTTCTGAGGATGTAAAGATAGGAGAGCTTTGGATTAATGAAAAAATAATCAGTGATGAAATATATGGGAAAATATTAAGACTTCAAAAAGCAGGGAAAATAGGTGAAATAATTTTGGACCATGATACATATGAAAGAACCAATGCTTGAACAACAACCAAATCCACGGAGCTCTCTTGAATCAACTGAAAAAGGTGATGTTCAGCTTGGAATTGATAAATACCAAGTTGAGTTAACTGAGTTGCTTTCTGAGCGTAATTTTGATGAATTGAACGTGAAGGAGAGATCGCAAGCTCTGAAATTGATGAAGCAGATAGAAGCATTGCAACAAAAACAACTAATTGAAAAACAAGAAAAAGAACAGTATTGGACACGTGAAATGTTTATCGATTGGGTATTAACAGAAGTTGATACTAGTTGGAATCAAAAACAGGCAACTGATTTTATCGATAAACGTTTTGACTTGACTGATATATCAGCTCCTAGATTAAAAATGCCATTGTCAATGCATCGTACGGATGGAATAAGGCGTATTCCACCTGGTTTGATTGGTGATGATATTAATTTTAGAGGAACAAAAGTTCAAGAACTACCTGCTAATTTGAAAGTTAAGGCTGTCTATGTCGGTAAAACTGATATAACGGAGATTTGTTCTGGTTTTAGTTGTTCTATTTTATCAATGGATGGATGTTCTTTAGAGAAAGTCGGAACAGGCCTTCAAATCTATAGATTAATGCTATCAAAGGGGGCTTTTTCACCAGAAATAGAAAAACAATTGATTGAACTAAAAGAACAGGGGCAAATAAAAAGTATCGCAGTTTATTCAGGTGAATACCCAAATGTAAAAAGATATTTTCTTTAATAAATATGAATAAATTACCTTTTGAAGAAAAAATAACACAAAGCAATCTTGAATCGGTCGATGAAGGCGATTTGCGACTTGAAATTGATAAATACCAAGTTGAGTTAGCCGAGTTGCTTTTTGAGCGTAATTTTGATGAATTGAACGTCAAGGAGAGATCGCAAGCCTTGAAATTGATGAAGCGGATGGAATTATTACAGCAAAAACAATTAATTGAGAAAAAAGAAAGAGAACAGTATTGGACTCGAGAGATGTTTATTGATTGGGCAATGACTGAGGTTCAACCTGAATGGGGTAGAGATTGGGCAGAGCAGTATGTTGATGCTAACTTTGATTTAGATGATATTACGTCGCCCAAATTGCTAATGACGTTAATGCAAAGAGAAAATGAAAAAAATACAAAAACTATCCCTCCGGGGTTAATAGGTGAACGAATAAATTTAAATGGAACAAATGCTAGGGAACTCCCGGCCAACTTAAGATTTAAGTATGTTGAGATTAACAATACGCCAATTAAAGAAATTCCATCAGGATTCAACTGTAAGACTCTTTCCATGGAAGGATGTAATTTAGAAAGTGTAGGTTCGAATTTAAATATCGACAAATTAGTTTTAACTAAGGGTAACTTTTCTGACGCAATTGCGCAGAAGTTAAAGAAATTAAGAAAACAGGGAAATATAAAAAGCATAGACGTTTATTATCGAGGTACTATGACTGTTGTGCATTCTATTTAATAATGAATTAAGTATTATGAATCAATCCAACATGGAACAATCACTCGAAGCAGTACAACCAGAATCTGATAATGAAAAAACAATTGCAAGTTTGCAGGCCAAGATTGAGAATATTAAGGCAGGGCGCGAGGTAGAAGCATTGAGCGACAATGAACGTGCAGAGGTTTTGGAATTGATGAAACAGATAGAACAATTACAACAGAAACAGTTAATTGAGAAAGAAGAAAAAGAACAGTGTTGGACGCGAGAGATGTTTGTTGATTGGGCGAAAAAGGAAGTAAAGAGAGAAGATCCTGAAGCGTGGGTAGATGAAACATTCGACTTACATGATTTGGCTGCTCCGGCGGTGATAGGTGGGGATTTAACGGTGATTTTGCTCGTAGAGCTTGAAAGACTTCCTCCTGGATTGATTGCTAATTGGGTGTATGCCTATAATACTGATTTACGTGAAATTCCTGTAAAACATCACATAGCAAAATTAGACGTTGGTAGAACTCCTATTACAGAAATTCCAGACGAATGTCATTTTGCAGAATTGTCGATGAGATATTGTACAATTAAAAAAGTTTCTAATAATATACAAATAGGAAAATTAAAGGTTTCTTTATCAAAAGTAAGTCAAGACATAAAAAATCAATTAGAGAATCTACAAAAGCAAGGAAAAATAGGAGAGATAGAATACATGGACACTGAAGATTAATATGCAAGAAGAACCACCTACAATTCAATCACTTGAATCAGCTCCCTCGGAACCTGATCACGAAAAAGAACTTATAAATCTTCAAGCTCAGCTTGAGGCGATTCAAGTTGGAGATGTTAATGAACTAAATAACAAAGATCGTGCACGGATTTTGGATTTACTGAAGCAGATTGAGTCGTTACAGGAAAAGATGAAGGTTGTAAAGCAAGAAAAAGAGAAATATTGGGATAAGGAACAATTTATTGAGTGGGCGAGGGATGAAGTGGGAGTAGAGAATGCTGAGGAGTGGTTAGATGCAACACTTGATCTAAGTGATTGCTCTCATCCACGACTAAAATCTGAGTCATTAACATTAGATCTATCTAAATTGAAACGTTTTCCACCTAATCTAAGAATTCTATATTTAAGGTTGAACGGACAAAAATTTTCGCAAGATTTAGAATTTCCTGAAAATTTTCATGGTAGTATCGAAACAATCGATTTAACTGATGCTGATGGATTCAATTTTCCTAACAGAATTGAAATAAACTTAGTGTTGCAATCATTAACTTTGGCAGAGGGGGTGAATTTTCCAGATTATATAGGTAAAACTTTGATTTTTCCTAATTTAACTAACCCTCGAGGACTTAAGCTACCAAATTACATTGGTAATCATCTGATTTTTAATGATTTGAAAACTATTAAAGGGTTAGTTCTACCTGATTATGTTGGGGGAACCATAATTTTTGATTGTTTGTCTGAGAAAAGAAAGGAAAAATTAAAAAAAATGTATCCTCAACATGCGGATAAAATAGAGTAAGAATTAATTATGACTAATCAATCATTTGAACAACGCATTGATCAACAAACTAATCTTGAGTCTTCTGAAAAAGGGGATGCTCAGTTTGAAATTGATAAACTAGAAGAAAAACTAAAACAGTTGTTAAATGATAGAAAAATAGAGGACTTAGAGGTTGACGGACGCGCAGAAGTTTTAGAACTAATGAGACAAGTAGAAGAGTTGCAGCGAAGAATGCTACTCGAGCAAAAAGAAAAGGAACAGTATTGGACGCGAGAGATGTTTGTGGATTGGGCGAGGGATGAGGTCGGGTCGAATGATCCAGATGAATGGGTTGAAGAAAATCTTGATCTAAGCGATATGACGCAACCTAGGTTTAAATTAAGAGAAATGCGTCTTTTTGGTCTTGATGGAATAAAGAGAATTCCACCATATATAAAGGGTGAATATATTGATTTTGGTTACACAAAAGTAAGGAAAATCTCTAAAAATGTTCAATGTGATTTTTTGAATTTGGCTAAAACAAATATAAAAAGCTTACCTGGTATTAAGATGATGAGTAAGAGAATTAATATTTCAGGTACAGAGGTTCATGCTATTGAGAATGGTCTTGTCTGTAAGGATTTGGTTATGCGGAATAATCAAATAGATTATATTGGTGAAGATATAGAAATTGATCGTTTAAGTATTAGTAAAGGATTTTTTTCGGATGAAATTAGAGAACAGCTGATTCGATTAAAAGAAGAAGGTAAAATTAACCATATATACATTGTGGACGAAGAAAACGATGTTAACGTTTTCGAATTATAATCAATCTAAAACATAACAGGAGCTAAATCGGCTAAGTTTTTCTAACCTCTTTGTAGGCCCCCTCTAGCCATCTCTAGCCATCTTTAGCCCTCTTATTACTCATATGAAAGAACAACCAAGCTACATTGACATCGTAGATCTACCAGGTGAAGATCAATCTCAACTTGAAACAATCGAAAAAAAGTTTGATAGATTTCAGGGACTACGTATGAAATTTGCTAAAGAATGGAAAGAATTATGTAAAGTGACTAAACCTGTGATTGCGAAACGAGAAATTGATGGAGAGGAAAGAGAGGTAAAACTTCATCTAACTCCACGTAAAGTTATGAATGAAGATCTTGCTCCCGAGGAGATAAGAGAATTTATTGACGAAAAAGCTATTCGAGACGAAATTGCTAAGAAGAAAAAGGGATTGAGTAATGCAAAACTCGATGCTTTAGTTGAAGGGAGAATTAAATCAAAAATCAGAAAAACTTTGGAATTGGTGGAACTTAGAAAAAAACTTACAGGTGAAGACGAGACAGAGACGACGGAAAGTGAGTTTGGGAAAGAGATGATTGAATTTACAAATTATCGACACAAAGAATATCTTAAAGCAAAAAAAGAAATAGCTAAATATAGTGATGAACTTGATGTTCTTGTTATGGCTAAGGATTTGGCTTCCGATGATGACGATTATGAGACCATTCATGAAGCAAATCAGGCATACAAAGAAAAATTGGAGGAATATAAACTTTATTTAAAGGAGAATCCTGAGGCTTTTATTTATATTGTTTTTGATAAAATTAAAAACATGAAAGAGAGTTTTGATGCTAACGGAAGAATTGTGGAAACTCCATATGTAAAAGAAGTTATGCAAGATGTTATAGAAGACATAGCGATTGGGCAACCCGTATTTATTACTGGAGAGTTGGGTAGTGGTAAAACTGAATTAGGAAAACATCTAGTTAGAACAGTTTTGTCTGAGAAATACTTGGAACGCTGGGAAAATGGTGAAAATAACATGAAAGCTCATCACCGTCCAGAAGAGCCTGTGCAGTCAGATTTTAATAATAAAGCTGAGTATAAAGATGCATTGGCGCAATACGTAAAACTATTTGCGTCCTGGAAAAGAGAACGAGAGGCTGCGAGTGAACCACTTGTGATCTCTGGTAATAAAGAAATAGACGCTGATATTTTCATTGGAGGTATCAAGATTGAAAAGATGGTTCAGATGAACCCGGAAGAACAGGTTGAATTTATCAATGAAAAAGTGAATGCTTATAAAAAAGCAAATCCAGAATCTTCTTCGGAGATGATTAAGGATCTAACGGATGCCTACGTAGAATCATTTAAACAGCCAGTTGAAACGAAAGCGTATCTCGGAATGTTTTATAAAGCGATGAAGGATGGTCGTCCAATTATTATTGATGAGATGAATGCCATTCCTCATCATATTTTGATAATGTTGAATGATCTTTTAACGAAACAGGCAGGTGATTATGTTAAACCAATGGTTGATGATTTACCCGAATTTCAGGTCCCAGAAGGATTTGCTGTGATTGGCACAGGTAACTGGAAACCTGATGATAATGAACAGTATGTAGGAAGACAAAAATTAGACTCTGCTTTTCTTTCCAGATGGGGATTGGTTGCATACGACTATCTACGAAATGAAATTGATGTTGATGACTTCAGTTCAAAAGAGGAGGCAACTATTAATCGAACAGAACAGGAAAAAGCCGAGCTTCGTGAAAGACGTGAAGGCAACGAACTTTTTCACATGGTGATGACTCGAATGATTGATGATCTGCATGGAACGAATTTGCCACAAGGAGCAGTAGAACAAATTTATAATCTTACTCGTTGTGCTAGAGTGTTGCAGGATGTTTTCTCAGGCCACAATCTTTCAAGTTTATACGGTGATGGATCTAAACTATATGATCCGAGTGATGCTGTTTTTGGATCAGATAGAAAACCTTCAGATTTTTTGCATGAAAATGTACTGTCCTTGCGGCATTTGATTCCGATTGTTGAGAAGTGGAAAAATGAAAAATTCAAAAAACCTTTGGATTATTATCTATTGAAAAAGTATGTGATGAGATCAAAATCTAGACCTGATGAATTGAAATATATTTATCAAATTTTACAAACAGTTGGAGACTTCTTTCCGAAGGGCTCAGATGGAGATTGGCCTGATTCAAATAATCCAAAGGATTATGACAAGCTAATGCACGGTTTTGATCGATCAAAATCAATTGACTCATTAACAGAAAGAAGCGTAAACCTTGGTGAAAAGGTAACAATAGAACAACTTAGTACACTAGATTTTATAGAAGCAATGTATGGTCCAATACCTGGAAGACAAAAAATATCTAAGGAATTTATGGATTCATTAAACAAAGGATTTGATAAGACAGAAGAAGAATCAATCGAAGAGAATGATGAATTAGATGATATTATGGGTGATGCTGAAAAAGAAAATCAATTACGACAGATTGCAGAATTGCAAATAAAGATTGTTTATAACCATGTAATCTCTTTAATTGATTCAAGATTGACATTTGAGGGGGGGCTGACGGCTTTTATTGCAAAGGGTAGTCCTGGGGAGAGCGAAGAAGATTTAACTGCTTTACATAGGATCGCTTACGATTGTAGAGAACTAGAAAAAGAAATAGAAAAGAACGATCTCGAACCTGCGCAGAGAGATGACAAAGAGGCAGAGCTAGCTGCTAAAACGGATGAAATTATAAAGTTTGTAAAAGATCACAAGATAAAAACAATAGGCGCACAGTACTAAATTAAAAAATGTAAACTAGCTTAATATATGAAGGCAGAACAATTCAATCAAAAAGAGCCAGCTGGCGAACCAGTAAAAGAGCCAACGCCATTAACACCAGAAGAAGAAAAGAAACTGGAGAAAAAGAAGCAGATAGAACGAGCTAAGCGTCAAGCACAGGAATATATTGATCATAATCGAAATCTTTTCACTACTCTTGCTGGAGATAACACCATGAGTTTTAAGGTTGGTAATGGTTTTCAAATTGATTATGAGAAAGGTGAAATAAGTCTTGGTTATCGAGACTGGCTTGACAATGAAGCTGGTGCTTTGCCAAGCACTGAGAGTTTTCTCTTTGGATCTGGTCATGAAATAGGTCATCTCCGTGATTTAATGGATGATCCTGAGGGATTATTGAGAAACTTTGATCGCATGATACGAGTGTCAAAAGACAACTATCCTAGAGCACTTGATATTCTTCAAAAAAGAGCGGCATCTGAAGGCAAGCCTTTACCTAAATGGTTGACAGAAGATAATCCCTTGGACGATAAACCTAATGGCGAAAAAATTAAAGGTTTAGCTTTGTTTCTGTATAAAAAAGTACACATGCTTTATAACTGCTTAGATGATATTAATGTTAATAAAAGACAAGGTCGTGTTATCCCTAGATTTCAAATTGATCAAGGTAAGCACAGTCCGGTTGCTAATGAAATTTATCGAGATTATCTATTTCCAGCTGGAGAAAGGGGAGAAAAAACTGATGACTCAAAACCATTCTCAGCACTTTCCCATGGTAAACATGCTCAATTAGCATACTATTTTCTTAGAAAAAGAATGGTGCCTAATCAGGATGTTCTGGTTGACCCTGGAGTCAAGGTTTTTGTTGATTCTAAGGTTGGTAATAAGTCAATGTTTGAATTAGTTGATGAAATTACTCGACCAACACTACCTCAGGAAAAAAGGCAACACATCGCTTCTTTTAGACATGCAATTATTGAAAAGATTGTTGAACCGGAATTTTGGAGGTTTCTTTTTGATGATTTAGAAAAGCTACCTTTCCCCAATAAACCAAAAAAAGGTCAGGATTCTGGCGAGGAGGGGGATGGTGAAGGTTCTGACTCTTTGCCGAGTGATTCTGACGAGAAAAGTAAAAGCGATGATGATAAAAAAACAGAGTCTGACAGTGAACCTAAAAATGAAAATGATGATCCATGGAAAGATATAAATGAACCAAGTCCAATTGACAGAGAGGCTGTGAAGGATTTTATTAGAGCCAAAAAGGATGCTGAAAAAAAGAAACGAAAAGAAGCCTACGATGCGGAACGATTAAAAAGAATGAATCCAGAAGAAAAAGCAAAGTATTTGCAAAGGAAAAAAGATGAAATGTTCGCTAGTGAATATGGAGGGAAATTTAAAGACCCAGCTTTTGCTGATTTAGTGATGGCAGACTATCGCTACATTCAACGTCAGGTAGAAGGCTACAAAAAAGATATTGCGAAAATCTGGGAAGAAATTTTAGTTAATTTGAAACAAGAGCTGGAAACAGAGTGGCATAGGTATTATAGTAAAGGAAAACTTGATATTGGTCATTTTGTTAAAAAATATGGACATTTACTTCAAGATGGCGCAATTCATGAGTTGCCTGATGAAGTGATATCTTATGCAAAAAAAGGTTTTATAGAAAAAATTAAATTTAAACCTGATGAGATTCGGTTTAGATTTTTAATTGATATTTCGGGTTCAATGATTGGTGATAACATTGAAGCAGTTAAAGCTCTTTACGTTGCTTTTATGGAAAGCTTGGCTGAATTTGAAAGAGGAATTGATAAATTATTCAAATCCTTTAAATGCAAAAAACCGCCAATTAGAATTAATACTCAAGTTATTGTATGGGGAGACGCTAAAGACGCTAAGATAGTTAAACCATTTAAATCTCCTGAGAGTGGTGTTGATCCTCAGCGTGATTTCCTAGATACAGTTGCCGCATTCTCTTATGTTAACGCTGATTCTGGAGGTACAGAAGATGCCCCTGCTTTGCAGTTAGTTATGGATAGTTTTGACGAACAGAAGGACTCTGAAAGAGTTGAAAAGGGAGAATTGATTGATGTTGGGTTTGAATTAACTGATGGTGGTACTCAAACTCTTCAGCAAAGTCGAAACTATTTAGAAAAGCTTAAATCAATGAACATGATTATGAAAGCCCTTCAAATCGTCACAATCGAAGAGCAAAAGCAGGCGTCCAATGAACCTGACGAAGAAGAATCAGGTCCCAGAATAAAGGATGACAAACCAAAAGATCGTCCATTTGATCCAGTGGAGGACAGTGAGAAATTTCAAAGACTTTGGGGTGAAGATGGCCGTCAGATATTTAGCGTAGCCGAACTAGGCGAAACGGTATTAGCTTTATTTCGGGAGGAAATTAAAAAAATTAAATTAAAAATTGAAAAACAGCAATAATGTAATTATGACAGAAAATATTTCACAATTAGAAAACCAAAATCCAGGATCTGATTGCGAGCAATAATTAAATATATTGCAGCAGCAACTGGAAGAAGTTGGTGATGATGTGAAAAAGAAACATAGCCTTTTGACGAAAATTTTAGAATTGCAGGAAAAAGAAAAAGTTGAAAATCAAGAAAAAGAAAAAGTTTGGACGTATGAGATGTTTGTGGATTGGGCAAGGGATGAGATAATTGTGGATGAACCTGAAAAATGGTTGAAAACGGCGATTGATTTAAATGATTTGGAGCGTCCAACAGTGAAAAGCGGGATTTTAATTGCATTTGATAATAAAGAATTTAAACGAATTCCACCTGGATTGATCTGCAGGGAGGTGTTTTTGAGAAATACGCAAACAGAAGAGATTTCGATCGGATTTGAGTGTCATAAATTAGTGTTGGATAATACACAAGTAAAAGATATTCCTGAGCGATTTAAATGTGATTTTCTGTCAATGTATGGATGTAAATTACTTAATGTTGCAGATGATATTGAAATAGGAAATCTATCTATTAGCAAAGAACATTTAAGTGAAGTAATCATTAGTAAATTAATAAAATTAGAAGAAGCAGGGAAAATAGGTGAAATAATTTGGAAATAATATGCAAAACGAATCAACAATGGAACAATCTCTTGAATCGGTCGATGATGAAGAT
>JABHMO010000004.1 GCA_018693855.1 Candidatus Falkowiibacteriota bacterium | reverse complement strand
GGTCTTCGACTTCGAGGTATGAACCTCTTCGCTCAGACTCTAGGAGTCGGCCGGTTTCGTTCGCCTCTCGACTTCGCTCGAGACTCACTCAACCTAAATAATAATATATAAAAATATGAAATTTTCACTTAGAAATGAATGGTTACCATTATTAATGATTTTAGTTCTAATTGTAGCGGGATTTTATTTCCACTCAATTTTTCCTGATCAAGTTCCAATTCATTGGAATGCTGAAGGTGAGATTGATAACTATGGATCGAAATTTATTGGTGCATTCTTAGCGCCTCTGATTGCAATTGGGGTTTATTTACTGTTTGTGTCTCTTCCATTGATTGATCCGAAAAAAGATCGATATAAAGACTTTTCTAAAACTTATCATTTATTTAAAACTCTGATTATCGGATACCTCCTATATATATTCTTCATTTCTAGTTTTAACGCTATTGGTTACAATATTCCAGTCGAGTTTGCAATTCCGGTAGGTGTTGGCGTACTTTTCATCCTTTTAGGTAATTACATGGGCAAGATCAAACCGAACTGGTTTATGGGAATAAGAACTCCATGGACCCTATCGTCTGAAGAGGTTTGGAATAAAACGCATCGATTCAGTGGAAAGATCTTTGTGCTTGGTGGAATAATTATCTCTTCACTAGGCTTTTGGCCTGTCTATTTGAGAATGCCTATTTTGATGATTGTCATCTTATTAGTTGTAATATCAACCGTTGTATATTCATATTTAATTTACCGAAAGAAGAAGGATTGACTTATTCCCAAAATTCGCTATAATTGTGAAACCTAATAAATTTTCGAACCTTCAATCACGTAAAGAGGTACTTCATGAAATCTCTGATCATGTTCGTTGATCCAACAACTGCATTTTTGTTCGTTTTTTTCATCGGAATCGTCATCGGTGCTTTGATCTGTTCCGTTTTCTGGTGGCAGCTGACGAAGAAAGCAGTCAAAGTTAGCTATGATCGTGGGTATGCCGACGGGTTTAGGAATGGACACTCTGATGGCCTTACTGAAGGGACTTCAATTGGATATGAGGATGGACGAGAAGCTGGTCTTGCCGAAGGCCTAGAAATACAAGCCAACGCTGCGGTTGAAGAAGATCAAGAATAACAGAATAAACGACTACACTGAGCCGTTTATTTTAAATTTAAATAAAAAATAACCGAGAATTTGAATTAGTGGTTATTTTTTTGTTTTTTAAACTTTCATTAATTCTCCAATTTCTTTGATTCTTGTAATCTTTATTTTATAGTCTTTGTTTATTTTTACATCAGGAATAATCACTTGAGCGAACCCAAGTTTCTCTGCTTCATTAATCCTTTTTTCTAGATTAAAGACGGATCGAATCTCACCACCAAGTCCAAGCTCACCTATTACAACAGTATTTTTAGGAATTGGTTTATCCTTTAAGGCACTATAGATTGCCAGCGCAACTGATAAGTCTATAGCAGGTTCTTTAATCTTAAAACCGCCAACTATATTAAGATGTATATCTTGATTAGTTAAATTTAGTCTAGCTCGTTTCAGTAAAACTGCACTAATCATCTGAAGTCTGTTCAAGTCGTAGCCTGCAGTCTTTCTTTGAGGATACCCAAAGATTGTTGGTGAGACGAGTGCTTGCACTTCGCAGAAGAAAACACGATTGCCTTCAGCAAAACATGAGATGACTGAGCCAGCAGTGTTCTGTGTACTCGAATCAAGAAAAGCTTTACTCGGATCTTCAACTTCTTGCAATCCTTTATCTGTCATTTCAAGTATTCCTACTTCATTTGTTGAACCAAATCTGTTTTTAGTCGATCGCAAGATTCTGTATCCATGTAATTTATCTCCTTCAAGATACAGGACTGTGTCTACTAAATGTTCAAGTGTTTTTGGTCCAGCCACAGAACCGTCTTTTGTTACGTGTCCCGTTATTATAACTGGGATGTTGTTTTGTTTGGCGACTTCCATTAATTTGACTGTGCAAGCTCGGATTTGCGCGACATTTCCAGGCTCTGATTCAACTTGATTTGAGTGTATTGTTTGAATTGAGTCAATAATGGCCAATTTAGGTTTGACTGTCTCGATTGCTGCTTGAATTTGTTCAACATTCGTTTCAGACAGGAATTTTAAGTTTTTTGCGCTGTAATCAAGTCTATCCATTCTAAGTTTGATTTGTGAAGCTGATTCTTCTCCAGAAATATAAAGAAGGGCTTCTTCACCCCCCTCTAGTTGTTTGAATAGTTGCAATGAAAGTGTGGACTTACCAATGCCAGGTTCTCCTCCTATCAGCGTTATACTGCCTTTGACTATTCCACCTCCGAAAACAGTATCAATCTCACGCATCTTAATCTTCAGCCTATCAAAATGTTCATTAGAAACTTTATTAATATCGATTAAGTTTTCTGTGTTAAATAGTTTTTTTGCTTTCTTGCTTTCTTGCTTTTTCGCATTCTCTTCCCCTTCTTTAATCGTTCCCCAAGCCTGACACTCAAAACACTGCCCAGACCATTTTGGAAACTGAGCACCACATTTGTAGCAAGAAAATATTGTTTGGTGTTTTGACATAGATTATCCACAACAAGCAGGATTTAAGAAACAATGATTTTTAAGAATGGTTCCTGATGATTTGAAATCAAAATGCCATCTTTCAACAGACTTTTTCCATTTCGGAACACCATTATCGTCTGCTGTTGGTACAGTATCGGCTGTCCAATTATGAAAGTTCAGAAATCCATTTGGAATGCCGGTCTTTAATAAATCCTTAAATTCTTCAGTTGTAAGAGTTGAAACATTTAAGTCAACTGCTAATCCTAATTCGTGATTTGATTTACATGATTCCGCGGCAATTCCTTCTGGTAAATTCGAATGTAAACAACTTTGCTTTCTTGATGAGCGATAAGCTGAATTTACAGCGGGTTTTGTGTGACCTAGAGCTGTATAGTCAACCATCCATTTGAGAAATGCGTTTGCTGCTGGTTTTTGTAACATTTTAGCCCTGTATCTATTGGTTGCACTTCCTCCTGATGCTATTAATTTAAAATGACTGATTCTATCACCATATTCTGTTTCTGTAAGAGTATAATCTGCAGGGCGTTTTCCTTGAGCAGTATTTCGGAGGACGTGAGGAGGGTAATCGGATATTGCCTTGCACTCTTCATGAAATTCATAATCTGGTAGATCTATTCTTTTAACTTTCTCTATTTCAATAGCTCGAAGATTTGTTAAGTCTTTATTAATTATTCCCAAAAAGAGATATGTACCAAGCAGTAATACTAAACCTGTCATTGAACCGATCATCAAATCGTTGGCTTTTTTTACTTGACCTGCTCTCCCTGCGGAAGTAGAGTACATGAATCCACCAATTATCAACACAACAACAGCAATAACTGCTCCAATAACAACAGCGTATCTGTATAATCCTGCAATATACTCAGCGATCCAAGGGATAGCTAGTGTTTCGGCTGAAACGACTGCATCGTCTTTTAACTCTTCTTTTTTAACAACAACAGGATCACTCAATTCAAGTCCGGGAATGTTTGTGGTTAATATATCAGACGCTTTAATATCTGCTTCAGCAAAACAAAGATTAGGTAGTATTAAAACTGTTAGAACTATTAAAACAAAAAGTCTTTTCATATTATTTTTATTTTAGTTTGATCGAGTGAAGTGACTCAGTTGCTTTATCAGTAAAGAAAAGAGTCTCACCGTCTTCGCTTACTTTTAACTGTTCAATCGTATACTCATACTCAGGTTCAGCGATAAAAGTTTTTACACCAGTTTCTAGGTCAACTTTGTAAATGTAATCAGCTATTTCGTCAGCTGTTTCAGGGAAATAGTCAGCACCGTAGGGTAATTCTTTTGGAACAGCGCAGTACATTGTAGACGTGTTCTGGAAAGTACATTTATCTGCCCATGTTTGTAAACCTAAACTTTGATGACCACTTCCTGCGTCACCACCGAGTGCGTTAACTATGTAAAGTTCTGGTTTATGTTCAGTGTATTCATTGTGAGCACTGTAAATTAGTCTTTTCCCATCCGGAGCCCATTGTGATTCAACTCCATATCCTTGTAGTTCGATTGGTACAAACTCTTCTCCGTATTTCCCAACAAAATACATTCTAGTTGTGTCCTTTGTGCTACCTTTGTTATAAGTTGCCACAACTTGTCCAGTTGATGAGAATGAAACATCAAAATCGTTTTCAGATCCTCCAATTGGTTCTAAGTATTTTATTCCAGATCCATCAGGGTTTGCAATACCTATAAAACGATAATCTTCCATTCGGTTCATGTCTTTGTATGCAATTTGATTGCTACTAGCGTTGAAATTGAATTCTGTCCAGTCTTTTGGTAGAGTAATCTGTCTATCTTCTTCAAAATTATAATAGACATTCGAACCGTCTGGAAACTCTAGAATTGCAGCTTCATTTGTCTGTGCCCAAGCTATGTTTTCAACATCTTTATAAACCTTATCTGAAAGTTCGTATTTGTTACCAGAATCATCGATCGTATAAAACTTACCTTCACCTGGATTGTATGATATCAGATCTGATCCATTTTGATTTAGAGTGATGTTTTTACTAATATTGTAGTCTAAGTCAGTTATAGCTGTTACTCCACCTTGGGCAACTTGATCAACTCCAGAGTCTGGTGCTGGAATTCTAGTTACTTTATCAGTAGGTAACGTTGTGTCAGTTGTCGTCTCTGGAGTAATTACACCAGGTTGTTCTCCCTCTTGACCAATCGGTAACTGTCCTGGATCAACTGTTTCGTCGTCAGGTGGCGCGATGGTTGGTGAAACGAAAAAGAGAGCGTAAATTAAATATGCTGCAATTACTGCGACTGCAATAAAACCAGCTACTAAGCCTATTTTTTTCCAATCTAAATTTGATAAGTCAATCATAAATATTTTTTGTTTATGTTACTGATTTAATTATACCAATAATGAATGAAACAACTATTACAATAAATAGAATTTGCGCAACTAGACAACAGCATGGTGATAAGAACATAACTATTCGAATCATCAATGTTTGTTCTTTCTTTTTTGCTTCTTCTTTTTTTAATTTTAATTTCTTTTGATCTCCTTTAATTTTTTTTAGGTCGCTTTTCTTGCTGTTAAGTTTATCTGTGTACTGTTTTCCTTTAACAAACCGTTTTAACATGTAAAACTTTCTCATTTGTTGTAGCTCTGCTTGTGTTTGTAATTCTTCCTTGTTTAGTTTTTGTTCTTCATTTTCTAACGTGGGATCCTTTTCTTGTTCCTCGGAACGATTAGAAGCATCTTCAGTGATTCGACCAGCTCTTTGCTGTTCTTGTTCTTTTAACTGTTTTTCTTGATAGGCTTTATCATCGTTTCTTGTCTCGTTAAAGTTTCTTGAAAGATTGTCTTCGGGCTCTTTTTTGATAGACGCTGAAGGTTGTGGCTCTGGATTTACTTCTTCTTCACTTGGTAAATCAACGGCTTGTTCTTCTTTATTATCGTCTTTTCTTCTTTGACGATTAAAAAGACGACCAGCTTGTTCCTGTTCTTGTGTGTTTAATCTTTCCTTTTGTTTAATTATATCATTTTCGCTAGCCATTGTTAATTGTAAACCAAGTTAATCAATCATAACTTGATTGTTTTCTGTTTTTATTTTAATTCTATTTTTATTTTGTTTGATAACAGTTTCGAGTAATGGCTTTTCAATTTTGTCTCGAAGTAGTTGATTGATTGTGTGAACGCCGCTATTACTGTTAATTAAACTGTTTGTTAAAGACTTGTATATCTGATTTTGAACTTCAATTTCAATTCCTTTGTGTTGAAGTTTCTCAACTATTTTTGTGATTTTTTGTTGTAGAATTTGATTTAAGTGCTTTTGTTCTAGCTTATTGAAATGAATCACGTCAGATAATCGATTGACAAGTTGTGGACTGAACTGTTTTTTTATATCTGTGATTAAACTATTATCTTTTGAGTCTTGTTCAAATCCAATATTACTATTTTTATGAAAAACGTTTGTTGTCATGATAATAATTGTATGACTAAAATCTATCTTTCTTCCAGTGCTGTCAGTTAGATGACCAACTTCAAGTATTTGTGAGAAAAGGTTGAGCACATCTGGATGAGCTTTCTCAATCTCGTCTAAAAGTATCAGTGAGTATGGTTGTCTTTTGATTTTATCTGTAAACTTGTTTGATTCTCGATAACCAACATAACCTGCAGGAGCTCCAACAAGTTTTGTTGTTTGAAATTTATCGTTAAACTCAGACATGTCTAAATGAATGTAAGCATCTTTGTTTGGATACAACTGGTTTGCTAATTCTTTTGCAAAAGATGTTTTACCAACACCGGCTGGACCTGTAATTAAAAAAGTTGCTTTTGGTTTCTGTTTGTCACCTAAGCCAAGTTGAGAATAAGAAATATTCTGCATTATTTTTTCAATGCCATCGTCTTGCCCGATTATTACCTGTTTTAGATCTTGATTTATCTTTGATAGCCGACTGTATTCTTTTTCGCTAAGGTCGTTGATCGGAATTTGAGTTTTTTGACTCACTATTTCGTAAATATTTTCTTTTGTAACAATATTTGTTGCACTTGTATCTATTGTGTCTAGTTTCTCTTGAATCTTTTCATAAAGTTTCAGAAGTTCTGTTTCTGATTCTTTTAATTTAATCGCTTCATGAAACGCTTCTTTTATTATAAGTTTTTCTTTTTCTAAATTAAGCTTTTCTAATTGAGATTCTGTTTGATAAAGATCAGTCAACAGTTTATTGTTGCCTTTGTTGTTAACTTTTAATTTTGCCGCAGCTTCATCAATAATATCTATTGCTTTATCAGGCAACAGTTTATCAGGCATGTATTTCTGACTTAATTCAATAGTTGCTTTCAGTGCTTCATCAGCAAAAGTTACTTTATGAAAGTTCTGATAGTTCTGTTTAATCCCTTGCAGAATTTCGTAAGTTTCATCTTCTGTTGGTTCATTAATCTGAATTGCTTGGAACCTTCTTTCAAGTGCAGGGTCTGTCTCTATGAATTTTTTGAATTCATCAGGAGTTGTTGCACCAATACATCGAAGTTTACCTCTAGCTAGTAGTGGTTTTAATAGATTAGCTGTATCCATTGTCCCACTTGAGCTGCCAGCTCCCATTATGTTATGTATTTCATCGATAAAGACAATGATATTTGTGTTGTTCTCAACTTCATCTAGGATTGCTTTCAATCTAGCTTCAAATTCACCTCGATACATTGTGCCTGCCACAAGTAGTCCCATGTCTAGGCTAAGTATTTTTTTGTTTAATAAAATTGGCGGTACTTTTTTCTCTAGTATCTTTTTTGCTAATCCTTCGACAATAGCCGTTTTACCTGTACCAGCTTCACCAAGGATGATTGGATTGTTTTTATCTTTTCGACAGATGATTTGGATTAGTCTGTCTAATTCAGACTCTCGTCCAATGACTGGATTGATCTGTTCTTGAATCTCGTTATCAGTTAAATCCGTTGTATAGTTATGGATTGTCTTTTGTGAGTTGTTAAAGATTCCTTGAGATGGAACTCTTTCGAAGTTAAGCATGCCTTTTGACACACTTGATAAACTGGAACTGCTTTTTAGAACAGTCTTTATATGTTTCTTTAATTTTTCAATCGGTAATTTCTCCGGAGACAATTTTTCCAGTTCTTCCTTTGGAAGTTCAACTAAAGCAGCTAGAACATGTTCAGTACCAACGTATGAGTGGTAGCTCTCAAAAGCAATTTTACTTGCTTTCTGTATAACTTCTAATGTTACCTCATTCATCTTTGGTAGTGATTGGACGTGTTTTTTAACTGTAGTAGTAGTCTTTTTCAACTGTTTTAATTGAGAAAGTATATTGTAAGCAAGGCTTCCTTTTTCATTTTGAATCGCTAAAAAAAGATGTGAAGGCATCACTTCTGGACAGTTTTTACTAGAAGCTATTAAGATTGCTTTTCGAATAGTGGCTAATAAATTTTTTGAAAAAAGATTTTCCATGTAAATTTGCTGTTCATTTTCTAAATTAAATACTAAAATTAAACGGAGTTTTATTGTCCGTAACTTTGCTTTTTCTGTAATTATTGTATAATAGATATGGTTTTAAGTCAAAGTTATTGGTGTATATTTAGTAAGTGGATATTTTAGTGTTTATTTTGATGAAAACGTAGTAAAATTCAAATAACAAGCACCAAATAGCAAACAAATAACAAATGACAAAAAACAAAATACAAAATACAAACATGTTTGGAGTTTAGAATTTGAAATTTTGAATTTGTTTGCTATTTGTATTTTGTTATTTGATATTTCGTCATTAATCAAAGCACAAATCAGTGCTATAAAAACATATGAAAATAGATGCTAGCGTTTTCAAGGCTTACGACATAAGAGGTGAGTACCCAACTCAAATTAACGAAGAGTTTAGTTATCGATTAGGTCAAGCTTTTGCGGAAATGATGAAGAGGGAAGTCAAAAAAGACAAAATTGAATTAGTTGTCAGTCAAGATATGCGCCTGTCCTCCCCTGCTCTGGCTGAAAAATTGAAGCAGGGAATGATTGATCAAGGAGTAAATGTTATTGATATTGGACTGGCTAGCACGCCGACTTTTTATTTTGCCGTTTCTAAATATTATTATGATGGCGGAATTCAGATTTCAGCTTCGCATAATCCAGCAAGAGATAATGGATTTAAGGTTGTGAGAGCGGAGGCAGTTCCTGTAAGTGGAGAAACTGGGATTATGGATTTGAGAGATGAGGTTGTTAAAAAGGAGTTCTCTACAGTTGAAGAGAAAGGCACGATTACTGCAAAGGACGGTGTGATTGATGAACATGTTGAGTATGCGTTAACTCATCTTTATTCTGAAAAGATAAAACCCTTTAAGGTTGTGATAGACAGTGCGAATAGTATGGGCGGACCGATGTTTGAGAAGTTGTTTGCTAAGTTACCTTGTGAACTTATTCATATAAACGCTAATTTGGACGGGACTTTTCCAGCTCATGAAGCAGATCCTCTTAAAGAGGAGAATAATAAACAGCTTCAAGACAGAGTTATTAAAGAAAAAGCTGATTTAGGGATTGCTCTTGATGGGGACGGTGATCGGTTATTTCTTATCGATAATGAGGGCAAAATAGTTGATCCAGCGATCGTTCGAGGAATCCTAGCAAAAGTCTTTTTAGCAAAAAATTCAGGAGCCAAAGTTTGTTACGATATTCGACCGGGAAAGATTACTGAAGATATGATACGAGAGTATGGTGGCGAACCGATTGTGACGCGAGTTGGGCATTCTTTGATCAAAGAAAAAGCTCGTGAGGTGGACGCTGTTTTCGCAGGCGAATCAAGTGGACATTTTTTCTTGAAATTACCTTTTGGATTTTTCGAAGTGCCGATGATTGTTACTTTGAAAATTTTAGAAGAGTTATCTGTCAGTGGCAAAACTTTTACAGACTATATCAAACCATTACAAAAATATTTCCATTCAGGTGAACTTAATTTTGAAGTTGATGATAAACAGGTTGTCTTCGATCGATTAAAAGAAAAGTATAGTGATAATTTGCAATACGATTTTGATGGGATGAGTTTTGAGTTCGATGATTTCTGGTTTAATGTGAGACCTTCAAATACAGAAAATAAGGTTCGACTTAATCTCGAAGCAAAGACGGAAGAGATTATGATAAAAAAGAAAAACGAAGTTTCTTTAATTATTAAGTAAATATGATAAAAAAATCAGCAGCTTTTTCTGACATGGAAACTAGATTACTTGCAAATAGTAATGTAATTACAATTTTAAATAGATTAGTGCAAAAATTTGAAAAGAACCCTGAATATCAAAAAGATATTCTAGATCGACTTGTAGCTCATCCATATTTAGAAAAATCAAATGAGAGGATTAATAAGATTAAGGCAGTAGCTAAACATTTTCAAGAAGCTTCTGATTTAATAATGTCATTTAAAAATGATATTGAACAAAATAAGTTAATTCAAGTATTACCTGAATCTTTCACGAAAACAGCCGAACTTAATTTTTCAAAAATAAGCAAAAGACCCGTATCCTATTTTGGAATAGATAATAACTGGTTACTTATCAAAATAGCTAGACATCCTAAAGGTGGTATGGACGATTCTAGTGTTCAGCATTGGTTGTATAGTGAGCAGCTAGGAAAACTATATCTTTCTCCTTATGTGTATTTCCCCAATGAGAAAAACATGAAAGGAGTGTTTGTCCACACTACTAAATTTTCAAGTGATTTTGGTAAAACGTGGCAAGAGGAAGGGGCTAACTTGCAGTTTTCTTTTGAAAACATTATAAAAAAAGAATTAGGAGAAAAAGCATACAAAGAATATAAGAGAATTATTAATTTACCAGAAAAAGAAGTTGTTATAATGAATATTCCACCAGAAATTGATGATTTCTGCTATGACTATACAGGTTCTCATCTGATGTCTCGTCTAAACAACTTAAATCCATTTTTTTCAAATTCAAATGATGATAGTATTCCTCTGGTTAAGCAAGTAACTTGTATTATTAAAGAAAAAAAACAAAATGATAATTGTCAGGAAATACGTATTGATACAATATTATAAAATTACAAAATATTTATATTATGATAGGGATTTTCGATTCAGGACTAGGCGGTTTAACCGTTCTGAAATCAATCAAAAAAAATCTTCCGCAATACGATTATATCTATTACGGTGACACTCTTCATGTTCCTTACGGATCAAGGAGCAGTGAAGCTATCTACGAGCTTAGTAAAAAGGCTTGTGATTTTTTATTTGAAAAGGGGTGCAAATTGATAATAGTTGCCTGTAATACAGCTAGTGCGAAGGCGTTAAGACGATTGCAAACCGAATATCTAAATGAGGTTAACGGGTTAACTGGTCAACTGGTCAACATTCTTGGCGTAATTAGGCCAGTAGCAGAAGAGTTCTCAATGATCTCAAAGGGGAGAGTGGGAGTTATTGGGACAAAAGGGACAATAGAATCGGGGATATATGAAGAAGAGTTAAAAGATGAAAGAGAAAAGATTAAAGTTGAAAAGTCAAATGTCAAAAGTCAAATGTTAAATGTTTACCAACAACCGACTCCCCTACTGGTTCCATTTATTGAAGAGGGGTTGATGAAAAGAAAAGAACTTAAATCAATTTTGCGAATGTATCTGCGTCCATTAAAGGATCAGCAAGTTGATTCTCTAATTCTTGGTTGCACACATTATCCTTTGATCATAAAACAAATTCGTGCTATTATGGGGAAGAATTGTGTTGTTCCAAATCCGGCTGAGATAGTTGCGGATAAATTAAAACAGTACCTAGAACAACACTCTGATCTTGAAAAAAGTTTGGCTAAAACTGGTCAAAGACAGTATTTTGTTACTGATTTGAGCGACAGCTTCAATCAAACCGCTACTAGATTCTTAAAAGAAAAAATAAATTTTAAAAAAATAAACGAAAAATAGCTTTGAATAAAATTAACTCATAATTATTGATTAAGCTTTTATAAAATACTTGTATTTACTTATTCTTGCTTATATTTACTTATATTTACAACTCCTATGTTAATCACAATCATCGCTTTCATTCTAATATTAAGTGTACTCGTCTTCGCTCACGAACTTGGTCATTTTTGGACTGCGAAAAAGTTCGGAGCAAAGGCAGAAGAGTTTGGATTTGGATTTCCTCCTAGACTGTTTGGTTGGAAAAAGAAAGACGGTAAAAGAAGGTTTTTCTGGGGTAATGGTGAAGAAGAAAGTGAAGACACTATCTGGTCTTTGAATTGGATTCCGATTGGTGGTTTTGTGAAGATTAAAGGTGAAGATGGTGAGAGTAAAGCTGATCCAGAAAGTTTTGCAAGTAAGAAACCTTGGCAAAGAGGAATCATTCTTAGTGCTGGAGTCGCAATGAATGTTTTGCTATGTATTGTTTGTTTAATAATTGCGTTCATGCTTGGTGCTCCTCAAATAATTGAAAATGATGACCAGATTGTTAAAGATCCGAAAATACAAGTTATGTCAGTGTTAGATAATTCTCCTGCAGATTCAGCTGGAGTTACAATGGGGGATGTCATAGTTAGTATTGACGGTCAATTTTTCAATAACACATCAGAAGTTCAAGCTTACATGGCAGAAAAAGGTGATCAGGAAGTGGTTGTTGCTATAGAACGACTTGGTGAACAACTTGAATATAAAATTACAGCTGAACTTATATCTGAGACAGGGAACGCCGGATTAGGTGTTGGTTTAGTTAAAACAGGGATTGTCTCATATCCTTGGTACAAGTCTATTTGGTTAGGACTGAAAGGAACATGGAACATGTTCTCTCAAATTATAGTTGCGTTTGCTACTATTATAAAAAATGCTTTTACCGGAGAAGAAGTTGGAGCTGATATTGCCGGACCAGTTGGAATTGCGGTAATAACTGGGCGAGTTGCGCGTATGGGAATTTCATATATTCTGCAATTTACTGCTTTGTTATCAATGAACCTAGCAATAATCAATTTTCTTCCGTTGCCAGCTTTAGATGGTGGACGTGTCTTGTTTTTAATAATTGAAAAGATTAGAGGTCGAGCTGTAAACCAAAAAGTTGAACAGATTGTTCATACGATCGGATTTGTATTGCTGATGTTGTTGATAGTTGTTGTCACAGGTAAAGACATTTGGCAGTTTCGAGAATCGTTTATTAATTTGTGGCATGGGGTATTTGGATAAAGGATAAAGTGGAAAATAAAAAGGTTGACTGGATGAATTTGATTAACCACCTCCTGTCATTTCGACTGAAGTTATACGGAAGGGAGAAATCTGTTCTGTGGTTAACTGCGATTAGCTGGTTTAACAGCGTAGCGAGATTAACCGATTAACTGCGATTTTCCATTTATGCCAAAAAAGAAGAAAAAAAATGTTAGTTATAAGGTGGTTTTGACAAGCGCTATAACCGTTTTAGTGGTTCTAGCTGCTTTTTTTTCTGTTTACGTTTTTAGTGATTTGAAAAAAGTTCAACAGTCTGTCTATAACATTCATCAAGAAATTAAAACAACAAATGAAAAGTTGGAAAAATATTCAGCTCTAGACGAGCAAAGTGCTCAGAAAACGGTAAAGTTTACTGAAGCAACTAAGAATTGGCAAATCTATCATGATACAGATTTTAACTTTCAGATGAAAAGTCCAGCCAGTTGGGGACAGTTTCATTTTAATTTGAGAAACGTTGATGACGAAGAAAAGATGATCTATTCTCATGGTAAGTTTCATCTATTGGGTGAGAGTAGCTTTCTGGAAGTAGAAGTTGTCGATCACCAGTTTACTCAAGATGGTTTTTCTCAATTATCGAATGAAGATCTATACAGTTCTACTCTAAGGAATATGACTGGCGAATGTAATAATCAAACGTTTGAAGCTTTGAAAGATTTAAGTATTGGTGAAGTTAGAAACTGTTATGTACGAGAAAATATTCTAAATCAAAAATTATTAATTTATCGTTTAGTTAATGATGATCTGAGTTCGTTAATGGCTGTTTATCCACGAGAAAATTATTACATAAAAATTAATTTACCTGATGAAATAAACGCAGAAGTGGATTACTTTTTGCAAAGCTTAGTTTTTTTGCAATAAAAATTGTGGTATAATATCATTAATTAAAATTCATGCTGGAGGTCCCCGCCCACCCACCCTAGTTGTGGCCTGGCGGTCAGCCGGTTTCACTCGCTATTCGCTTGTTCAACCCAGTGAAAATCGGCCTTGTCCTTTTGTATTATTTATTTATGCCAAAAACAAAAACTAAAAAACCAACAACAAAAAGAAAAACAAAACCAACAAAGATTACTAAATCAACAGACAAAGAGAGAATAAATTTATTAAAAGCAGAGCTAAACTATTTTAAGGGATTATCAATCATGGCGGTAGTTTTGATCCTTTGTGTGTTCTTTGCTTTTGGATCTCTTTTTAGTGCTATGTATTTAGAAGTAAAGGCACTAAGGTATTCTCTTGAAACAGCTTTTGAACAAGCTGCGATACAGGGGATTGACCTTGCAGCGCCAGAAATTGATAGTAGTGATAAAACAAAGAGTTTACCAGCTGCTGAAAAGGAGATTGAATGGATCAATTTTGAGAAGTATGGATTTAATATTTATTTCCCATCTGATTGGACATATCTAGATAATCCGTACAAGGATTATGAAAAGACAGTTGATCTTTACAGTGACGGGCAGATTCATGATTATGAAGATCCTCGAGGGGACGTAATTGTTCGAGTCCTAAATGAGTGGACAGCGCCTGAAGACGCAAAGTATCAAAAGACAGTTGAGTTAAATGGTTTATCAGCAAATATGTACGTAACTGTTGCAAATGGTGACGCAACTGCCTCAATTGTTCTAAATAATGATGATAACTATATCGAACTTATTTTTAATGGAGTTGAGACTGAATTAATGACTCAAATCCTTAATAAGTTTGAATTAATAGAAAATTAAACTCATATTTAATCTATGGAAGAAGAACAACAACAAAATCAATCAGGATTACAAAAATTTAATTTTATTCTAGTTCTAATTCTACTAGTTTCATTTATCGGTGGATTTAGTTTCATGATGATGAAGATGAACAACTTCTTGGATAAACAAGTTGAAGTTGAAGCTCTTTATTTAGAGATCAATGATTTGGAAGCAACTCTTTTGGAAAAGATCTCTGAACTTGATGATGAAGATCCACAAGACGAAACTCTACCTGATCAAAAAGATGCAGTTTCTGCAAAAGTAGGTTCTGAGTATATTGATCTTGGTAATGGTTTAACTAAATATGTGAATTACGATTTAGGTGTAGCTTTTAAGTTGGATTATTCAAAACAAAGAGTTTATCAAACTGATAGAGCTTTGCGAATAGAAATGAAAGATTCACCAGCAATATATCAAACTGTTGTAGTGTTTGAGAAAGATTCACAAACTTCACTAAAAAAAGCAGTAGAAGACGCCATGTTGAAAGCTTATAAAGCGGAAGATTGTTATGTTGCAACTGATAAGGGCAGAAATAATTGGGATGTTGCAAGAATAACTGTTCCAGATGGTGGTGAGGAGACAATGGAGGAAATTTCTAAAAAATGGGCAAAATGTCCAGCGCAGTATACTACAACCAATGGTGAATCATACTTCCTTAGCAATCCAGCTGTTCCCGATAAAATGGCGTATCTCTTGATCGGTCAATTCTCAATGGAAATAGATGGTAATGGTAATACGTGGAACGGCAGTTTTGAGTTTTTGAATGACTAACTGTTAATATAAAGAAAAAGAACTCTCAGATCGAGAGTTCTTTTATAATTATTTTTATTTAAGTTTTTTACCAGTGAAATCTAGGACATTGAATTGATTTTCTTCTAAATAGTCTTTTGTTACTTTATACATTGTTGGCGCAAAGTTGGTCGCTATTTTTTCAGTCTTTTTGACTTTGCCATCTACTTTGATTTGGCGATATAGTTCATTGTATCTGAAGTACTGTTTGTCTCTTTTAACGAAATAATGATTTTTTTCAATAATGTGATATTTTTGAGGATTTTTGTGTGGAGAACGGATTTGACCTTTAAGGTGTTTGTCAGTTAACCAGATTTTTAGTTGAAGTGGATGATCTGATACGTTCTTAACTTTTAGATCAATGAAATTGTATAGAATTGTTGCTCCACTTCCGAACGGTAATGTTCTACCTGAATCAGGAAAAACGTCCATAGAATGATGGTATCTTTCCACTATCTCTATTTCCGTGTGCATAAATATCCAACATAAAAAGTTTGATAGTTGACAAAGCCCTCCGCCAAGACCTTCTACAACTTTACCATTTGCGAGTAGCATTCCGTCAACGTAACCATCTTTGTATCTTGGTTTCCCAAGGATTGTCCAAAGTGAAAATATTTTATTTGGTTGGACTGTAATGCCGTTTAATTTTTTCACGGCTTGTTCAAGGTTTTTAATTTTTTTTTCCTGAAGTACAGGATTGCTATCTCCAAGTCTTCTTCTGAGTAACGACTGATGACGTGCTAATACGCATTCGAAAAAGTCGTTTTTTCTTTTGTATTGAATTTTCAAATCAAGAAGATTTTTTGTGCTTCTAGTTTTTTGTCTGGAAAAGATAAGCGGTTTCTTGATTAATGGAAACTGTTTCGAAATAGCAACCCTTTTGGGATTCTCAAAATCGTATATTAACTTTGCTATTTCTTTCTCAACCTTTTTCATAATTTTGTTTTTATTGTTATTCGAGATTAATTGTATCAATTAATTAGGCTTTTCTCAAATATTATATAAAAGTGGACTATCTGTTTAACGTTTTTGTTAAGATTTGATATAATTAAGTTAATAAATTAAGCAAAAAATTTTGAGGTTCCCCTAGTAAGGTTGGAATGACGAAATTTTTTTAATTGTTTTATGATAAAAATCGCAATAAACGGCTTTGGCCGTATAGGACGAGCAGCGCTCAAAATTGCCTTAACGAAGAAGAATGTAAAAGTTGTGGCAATTAATGACTTAGCTGATCTTGATAATCTAGCTTATCTATTGAAGTATGACTCTGTTTATGGTCGATACGATAAGTCTGTTAAAGTTGTTGGAAAAAACATTGTTGTAGGTAAAACAAAAATTCCGTATTATCAAATTGCTGAGCCAAATAAATTACCATGGAAAAAACTAAAAGTTGATGTAGCTCTTGAATGCACTGGTGTTTTTAAAACTAAAAAAGATGCTTCAAGACATTTAAAAGCCGGAGCAAAGAACGTAATTATTTCAGCACCAGCGAAGGGGGATAATGTCGCAACAATTGTAAAAGGAGTAAATCATAAGATTGCAAAAGATCATGATGTATTAGCAAATGCTTCTTGTACAACAAACTGTGTATCTCCTGTAATGGCAGTACTTGAGGCTAATTTTGGTATTGAGAAGGCTTTACTTACAACTATTCACGGTTTAACTGCTTCGCAACGAACAGTTGATTTGGCTGATAAAAAGGACTGGCGAAGAGGTAGAGCCGCTGGTTCAAATATGATTCCAACTACAACTGGCGCTGCTCTAGCAACAGCTCTTGTCTTGCCAAGTCTAAAAGGTAAATTTGATGGAATGGCTGTGCGTGTCCCGCTAATCTGTGGATCAATGGCTGATGTGACTGTTTTATTAAAAAAGGATGTTACAGAAAAACAGATCAATCAAGCGTTTATTAAAGCAACAAAACAACCTATCTATAAAGGTATTTTAGAAACAACAACTGACCCTATTGTCTCAACTGATATTCTAGGTAATCCAGCTTCTTCGATCGTTGATCTTTCATTCACAAAAGTTGTCGGCGGTAATCTTGTAAAAGTTTGTGCTTGGTATGATAATGAATGGGGGTATGCTAATCGACTTGTGGAGATGGCTAGTGAGTTAGGGTGTTAGCTGATTAGGTTATTAGGTTTATTTAGTATGAAGAAAAATTTGATACACTCATATAAAGAGTTGGTTGTTTGGCAGAAAGCAATGGATTTAGTTGTTGCTATTTATGAATTAACAAAAAATTATCCTTCTGAAGAGAAATTTGGTTTAATTTCTCAGATGAGAAGGGCTGCTGTTTCAATTCCTTCGAATATTGCAGAGGGAAGAAAAAGAAAAACCTATAAGGATTATGGAAGTTTTCTAATAATAGCATATACTTCTGGAGCAGAATTAGAAACGCAAATAGAAATATCGAAGAGATTGTCTTTGGGGAAAGATTTTGATTATAGTATCGTAGATGGATTATTAGATGAAGTTATGCGAATGCTCAACAAAATGACAAATCAACCAGCAATTTATGGTTAAATTACCTTATTGACCTAATAAGCTAAAAACCTAAAATCCTAACACCCTAGAAATTATGATTTATATTCTTTCATTTATAATCGGAGCAGCTATCGGTAGTTTCCTCAATGTTGTAATCTATCGGTTACCGGAGGGGAAAAGTGTTGTAAAGAATCGATCAAGCTGTACTAAATGCAGGGCGAAACTGAAACCGTTTGACCTTATTCCTGTTTTGAGTTTCTTTCTTCTGAAAGGGAAATGTCGTAGCTGTAAGACAAAGATTTCATGGCAGTATCCAGTTGTTGAAATTGTGACTGGTTTACTTTTTGTTTTTATTGCTTATTACTATCATTTGAGTACGACAGTGATTGATGCGTTTGCTATTCGTGACGCTGTTTTTGTTTGTGCTTTGTTAATCATTTTCGTAACTGATCTTAAGAAGTTCTTAATTTTTGATGTAATTACTATACCGATTACTGTCTTTGCTTTAGCTGTTAATTTGTATCTTTATTCTTCAGTAACTGATTTCTGGCAACTCTTGGCTTATTTAATAGTCGCTATGGTTGTTGGAGCAGGCTTTTTCTATCTACAGTACTTCTTTTCAAAAGGTAAGTGGATTGGTTTTGGTGATGTGAAAATGGGACTGATGATGGGAGCAATGCTCTCTTGGCCAAAAATTCTTGCAGCTTTATTTATTGCATATATTTTAGGAGCGATTTATGGTCTGATTGTTTTAGCTTTGAAAAAGAAGAAGATGCAAAGTCAAGTTCCTTTTGGTGTGTTCCTAAGTTTAGCAACTTTGATCACATTGTTTTACGGAGGACGGATCGTTAGTTGGTACTTGAGCTATATAAATTTGTAAAAAGTTAAATGTTAAAACTCAAAGGTTACAAGTCCGGCTTCACCCTAGTTGAGGCAATAGTGTCAATTGCGATTATTGCGATAATGGCGACTATTGTTTATTTTGGAATAAATGGTTTCGGTGATAAGAAAAAGTTTGAGTTAGATGTGAATAGCTTTGCAGCTAATCTGCAGATGTTACGTACAAGTGCGTTAGCAAGTGCTGAGATAGACTCAGTTATTCCTACTGGCTATTGTTTTTATATAGAGAATCAAGATGCTACAGAGTATATTACGTACGCTGATTTGAATGGAAACTATCAATATGATGCTAATGATGAAATTATAGAGACTGTTTCATTAGCATTCCAAACACAGATTCAACCTGATCCAATTGATAATAATGATTTTTGTTTTGCAGTTGGTCAATCAATTGACGTAATCTGTGATGAAACTGGTTGTGGTCAAGGTGATACAATTTTGTTGAGATTAATTTTCAAAGAGACAAATGAACAGAAGTCAGCAATTATTTCAAAAACTATAGGTAAAATACAGATCTATGAACATGCATGGCCGTATTAATCAGAAGGGACAAACAATTATTGAGGCAGTTTTGGCTATTGTAATTATTACCATTGCTTTAGTTGGTCTGTTATCACGATCAGGTACTAATTTGATAAGTTCACGTGATGCAAATTATCGTGTTGTCGCTGGTAATTTATCTCGAGAAGGAGTTGAAGCTGTTAGAAATATTCGTGATTCAAACTGGTTGAAAGGTTGTCTTGATCCTAATTCAACAGACGTTGATGTTTGCCGTCATTGGAATGATGGTATTTTTGATACGACTACTTTTAATAGTTCCGAAAAATATAATATAGCAACTGTTGAGTTTCCAGTTGCCGATGAGATCTCTTTAGCGTATTTAAATGAAAATTATACTTTTAACGACTGTTTAAATGATAGTCTCTGTCGACTCTATATTAATCAATCAGGTCACTATACACATGAAGATTTTGAAAATGAAGAAACAATGTTTTATCGATTAATATCAGTTTATCCAATATGTGATTTAGATGGCCAGTTATGTTCAACCCCAGATAGTTCATCCATGATAGGCGTAAAAGTCGTTAGTTCTGTGAAATGGCCGTATAAAGATATTTATCACGAGGTAGCTTTGGAAGAGTACTTGTATAATTGGAAATAGTGAATACAAAATACAAATATATTACAAAATTTACAAATGGATGAAGATAAGTTTAGTCATTAAGATGCTAACTACAAGCTTGTCCAAATCCATTTGTAAATTTGTATTCAATTTGTAATTTTGTGTTCCGTAATATGCGACAAAGAGGTTTCAGTTTGATAGAAATTTTAATTTCGATGGCAATCTTTCTAACAGTTATTTTACTGGTTAGTGATATTTTTGTTTCGACAACAACTGTTCAGAAGAAGACAATCCGTGAACAGAAAGCGATGAACGATCTTAGTAATGTTATTGAACAAATCGCTCAGTATATTAGGGTTGGAAAAGTGAACTATAATCTTCCATACAGTACTCCAAGTGATAGAATCAATATTGAATTGGAAGGCGGTGATTTTATCTCAATTTGGCAGGAAGATTCAGCTCAAACTAAATCAATTGCTATGAATTATCGATTGGATGGAGGTTCTATTAAAAGTGGATATTTAACTCCAGAGTATACGAAAACTCCGAAATTTGATTATTATTTAATAGAAAATTTAGATTTTTATATAACACCGATAGAGGATCCAACTAGATTGGATTTGAATAATGAATATTTATCAAATCAACAACCAATTGTGACCGTTGTGATTGATGCAATTGTGTTAACGGAAGATAATCAGTATTTGAAAAATGTGAAATTACAAACAACGGTAAACTCTCGATCGTATGACAGATAAATCACAAAAAGGGAATATTTTATTGTATACAATATTGATACTGTCTTTTTTGATTGTGACAATGCTCGTTGTTGGGAATATCGTTACACAAAACATTAAACAGTCAGGTTTATTAAAAAATATTCAGGAATCGTTTTATCAAGCTGAAAGTGGTGTTGAGAAAGTGTTGTACTCTGTGCGTAAGTTAGACGCTGAAATTACTGATGGTGATTGCCAAATCGATGATTATAGTTGTTCACATAAACTGTCTTATCCAGAAGAGATTGAACTTAATTTAGTAAAAGATGATTCGATTCAAATTGATCTTTATAATCCAGATAGTTCAGGTGGGGGTGTTAAATCTTTGACATTTGAATGGCAAACTTCTGGCGCGTTTTTTCAAAACACTTGGCTTGAGGTTAGTATTGTTGAATCTGTCCCTGGTAACTTTAACTGGATTGATTTACCTGATGTAAAGAAGTATTTGTTTAGTCCTGGGTCTGGAGGTGTTGGTGATTCAGTTATTAATAATTTAGTTTCAAATAAGAACTATAAAATAAAAATCAAATCACTGTACAACGATGCAGAAAATCTTCAGATAACTGCTTATAATGATATCGATTTATTACCTGAAAACAAACAAAGTATTGCTGGAATTATAAATCTATCCACAACCGGCAAGTTCGGCAGTACTTCATATACAGTCAAAACTACATTTCCTCGCTATAAAACCCCTCAAAACATTTTCGACTATGTGCTCTTTTCTGAAGAGGCACTTTATAAATAAGTTCTAGTTGAGACTATTTAAATTTCTTGTATTTACTCATATTTACTTATTCTCGCCTGTCTTTACTTTCCCTATGCTTTGGTTAATCCTCGTCTTCATCGCTTTATTTATTTGGACATTTGAGAATGTCATCGATAAATTTGTAATCAGTCATGATTTGAAAGACCCCGTTACGCTTGTAACTATTTTCGGCTTAGTTTTTGGTATGATTTTTCTGGCCGTTGGTGTGTTTCTCGGTGACAACTTTTTTAATCAGAGCTTAATCCTTTGGGCAGCAGTGGGTGGTATTTTATATATTATAGCTGTTTGGTTGTACTTTTATTTAATGGAATACGGTGAAGTTTCTAGAATTGTTCCGATCATTTCATTAAAACCTCTTGTGGTTGTTCTCGTCTCTTTCCTTGTGTTTAATCAACGATTAGAGTGGTATGGATATATTGGCGTTTTGGTTATTGTTTTTGGTGCTATTTTAATTAGTTATCAAAAGACTAAACGAAAAATACAAAAAAGCCATTTTTTCATTGGAGCTGCTATCTCTGTTACAGCTTTTTCTCTGAGAAATATCATAATTGAACATGTCACAACAGATGCTTCAATTTGGTCATTCCTTTTCTGGTTAGGAATCATGATGATGCTTTCATCTTTAATCATTTTTGCGATTCACCATCCTAGAATAAAAAAGAAAGCTCAATTACAAGGAATTAATATAATGGCTGTTACTTTTGTTGTCAGTGGTTTTGCAACAGTTCTATTCTTTAAGGCAATTGAGATGGGAACAGCTAGTTTGGTTACAGCTCTTTCAGCAACAATGCCTTTATTTGTCTTTATTGTTATTACTTTAATAAGTAAGTATCATCCTAAAATTATTCATGAAAAAATTTCTAAACCGATCTTAATTAGAAAACTCGTTGCCATAGTCTTTATTATACTTGGCAGTGTCCTTCTTTTAGTGTAAATTAGATTACAGATGTACGGATTGTATAGCGTCAGATGACATATACTTGTATTTTCTCAACGGCTATCCCTAACGGGATTTCTATAACGAGCTAATTTTATTGACTTGAGAGAGGGCAAAGGGGTGCTGAAAATTATCAAAAAATACTTTGTTGGTGTTTTTATATCATTTGGATAGTTTTATTGAAAATTTGTTGAAAAATTGATTATGAGAAATAGAATTATTAAAAATATCACCATTTATCAAGCTAAAAACGGAAGTATAGAGTTTCGTGGAGATTTTGAGCGAGAAACTATATGGGGAAATCTGAATCAAATCGCTAATCTTTTTGGACGCGATAAATCTGTTATTTCTCGTCATATCAATAAGATCTATAAAGCGGGCGAATTGGAAGAAATGGCAACTGTTGCAAAAATTGCAACAGTTCAAAAAGAAGGTGAACGAGAAGTCGAGCGTGAGATTGAGTATTACAACTTGGATATGATTCTGTCCGTTGGGTACAGGGTTGACTCCAAACAAGCAACTCAATTTCGTATTTGGGCAACTAAAACACTTAAACAGCATTTAATTCAAGGCTATACCGTTAATAAACAACTCATTGGCAAAAATTACGAAAAATTTATGCGGGCAGTGTCGGATGTGAAAGCACTTCTTCCGGCCGGAAACAAAGTAAAGACAGAAGAGATTTTGGAGCTTATCAGGGCTTTTGCTGGTACATGGTTTTCTTTGGATGCGTATGACAAAGACCGCTTACCTCGAAAAGGGGTAAGTAAAAAACAAGTGGCTTTCACTGCCGAAGAATTAATTAATACTTTGGAAGAATTAAAAAAAGATTTAATAAAGAAAAAAGAAGCCACGGAAATATTCGGGCAAGAACGAAGCAAGGGTAACGTATTGGGAATTGTGGGTAATGTTTTTCAATCAATATTTGGGAAAGACGCGTATCCGAGTGTAGAAGAAAAAGCGGCACATATTTTGTACTTTATGGTCAAAAATCATCCGTTTATTGATGGTAATAAAAGAAGTGGAGCTTTTGCCTTTGTTTGGTTTTTGCGTCAAGCCGGTATTCTACGCGCCAGTCTCACCCCCGAAGCATTGACCGCTATTACTCTTTTAGTGGCGGAAAGTCATCCAAAAGACAAAGATAAAATGATTGGAGTTGTTTTATTACTTTTGAATGGTAACTATTAGTAAAAAACTATACCAAAAGTCGATAAAGACTGTGATTATTGTTTGTATAGGAACGAGATTGACGATGATGATTGCTTTATTGTATGACTAAAGAAGACTATAAAAAACTCTTAGATAAGAGGAAAATATATAAATCAACTGTCTTGTTATGACGTCGGATATATTAATTAGTAATATACTTATTTATGATTAAACCTCAAGAACAGCGATATACACAAAGTTGCTTGCCTATTTGTTTGGCAATGCTTTGTGGTGTAAAGATGAGTAAAACTCAAGAAGGAGAGATCTTGTTGAAAGGATTAGATAAGAAATCTGTAAATTATGCATATGGCATGCTAAGTGAGTTTACCAATAAGTACAAAAAACAATTAAATGTGTTTGTTGAGAATAACGTTTATGCAAAAAGCTTGAAGACTTTTTTTCGATCGAATGAACATGTCGTCATTGAGAATGAAAAATGCGATTTGTTGTCAATTGAAAAACATTTAGAGAAAGGTCCAATGATTATATATGTTGATGCTAAATTTTTAGAATATAGATCATACGTTGATCATGCACCACATTTTATTGTTATTGAAAGTTTGGAAGATAGGAAAGTGACAATAGTTGATCCATGGGAAGGCGATCGTAGAGAAATTAAATTCATTAGTCTTCAAAAAGCAATAAATAGCTTAAAAACAAGATTTAAATATTCACCAGTGATGATTACTTCATAGTATGGATAAACAAGAATCAAAACAACGTTTAGATAAGATAAAGGATCAATTGGAATCAGTTGATTATGCTTATTATGTTTTGGATAAACCTGTTATGAGTGATGCGGCTAGAGACAGTTTGAAGGACGAGGTTGAGAGAATTGAAGCACTTTATCCTGATTTAATAACTTCAGACTCGCCGACACAACGGATCGGTGGGAAGGCTTTGGGTAGATTTAAAAAGATTAAGCATGGTATTAAAAAATATTCTCTAGATGATGTGTTTAGCTTTGAAGAAATTGAGGAGTTTGATAAACGAGTGAAAAGATTTTTGAATTTGAAAAGTGATCAAGATATAGAATATACATGTGAACTGAAAATTGATGGTTTGAATATGTCTTTTCATTATCAGAAAGGTCAGTTTGTACGTGCTGTTACTCGTGGAGATGGAACAACTGGTGAGGATGTAACTCATACCGTGAAAACGATTAAAAGTTTACCGCTTCGATTACCAGAAGAGGTTGATGTGGAAGTTGGCGGAGAAGTTTTCATGCCAAGTAAAAGTTTTGAGAAATTAAACAAATCTGGGCAAAAGTTTGCTAATCCTAGAAATGCTGCTGCTGGAACTGTGCGGCAACTCGATCCTGCAGTTGCAGCTTCGCGTGATTTAGATATTTTCTGTTGGTCAATCTACAATCCGAGCAAAGAACTTGTAACTCAGGTTGATATGCTTGAACGGATGAAAAAACTTAAATTCAAAGTGAACCCTCATTATATAAAAGTAAAAAATATTCATGAAACGATTAAATACTGCCAAGAATGGACAAAGAAACGAGATAAATTGCCATACGTCATTGATGGGATTGCTATTAAAGTAAATAGACTTGATTGGCAGAAAAAACTTGGACGAGCTTCTAAGTATGTGAGATGGTCAACTGCTTACAAATTCCCAGCAGAACAGGCGACCTCAGTTGTCGAAGATATTGTTTGGCAAGTCGGTCGAACAGGAGCGCTAACTCCAGTTGCTCATCTGCGACCTGTCTTTGTAGATGGTTCAATGGTTTCTCGAGCAACTCTGCATAATATGGATGAAATTAACCGTAAAGATGTTCGAATTGGTGATACGGTCATTCTGCAAAAAGCCGGTGATATTATTCCTGAAATTATAGAACCTTTACCAAAACTTCGAACTGGTAAAGAAAAGGAAGTCGTTCAGCCGATAAGTTGTCCGATCTGTAATTCAACAGTAGAAGGCAAGAAAGATCAAGTAGCGATTTACTGTTCTAATAAGAACTGTTTTGCTCAGGAGAGTGAAAACCTGATTCATTTTGTGAGTCGAAAAGGGTTTGATATTGATGGTATGGGAGACAAGATTGTTGAACAGTTGATTAATGAAGGGATTGTCCGTGATTTTACTGACATTTTTGAATTGAAAATAGGTGATCTAGAACCTCTAGAGCGATTTGCTGAAAAGTCTGCTGAGAATTTGATTAAGTCTATTGAGAATAGTAAACAGATTAATTTAAGTAAGTTAATTTATTCATTAGGTATTCGTTATGTTGGCGAGGAGACAGCCTACCTTTTATCAGAAGAGTATCCAGCTCAATCTGTTTTAGGTTTTATTAATCAAGTAAAAGAAAAGAAGTTGGAAGAGCTCGTTGAGATTCAAGGAATTGGAGACAAGGTCGCGACTAGCATTTATAATTACTTTCACGATGTAGACAGTTTAGCTCGATTGGAAAAGTTATCAGAATTAGGAGTGACTATTAATCAAGAAGAAAAAGTCGAGAATGAAAAGATTAAAGGAAAAACTTTTGTCTTAACAGGCTCGCTCGGGAACATGTCTCGCGATGAAGCAAAAGCTATTATTAAAGATAACGGTGGGAAGACTAGTTCGTCTGTTAGCGCAAAGACTGATTATTTATTAGCTGGTAAAGATCCTGGGTCAAAGTTTGATAAGGCGAAGAAGTTGGAGGTTAAGATTATTAATTCGGATGAGTTTAGAAAACTAATTTAAATATGAAAAAAGATATAGACAATATAATCTCAACAACGGTAAATAAAATGGTTGAGTTGGATAATAAAAAGATTTTGGAGGTTGGCTGTGGTAGCGGTTTTATCACCGAGATGTTGATTTCTGATAATAATACTGTTTTGGCAATTGATAATGATGAAGAAAGTTTAAAGAAAGTACCAAGTAGTATTTCAGATTTAAGTAATGTGCAAATAGAACAATTGGCGTTTGATGAGGTTTCTGATACATTTGATCTGATAGTCTTTTCTTTATCTTTGCATCACATTGAAGATCCTTTGGCTACATTAAACAAAGCAAAGAAACTGTTAAATGATGGCGGGCATCTGTTAATTATTGAGCCAGATATTTCTATTGTGGATGTTGATCTACGTGATATTACAAACGTTGTTGACTGTTTTGACAAGAGTGAAAAGGGGCGGTTAATAAAATCTAAAGAATCAATTGAGTTTTTGAATAATAAGTATAATCTAAAGTCAATTAAGATAAGGGCAAAATGGATTACTGATGATTTAGACGAATTGGTATCTGTTTTTTATGAAGAAGATTATAATATTGACAAGCAGACTGGAACGGATAGTGTAATTAAACTTTTGAACATTAATGATTATAATGACGAAATTGTGTTGCATGATAATTTGACTTTATACTTAGTGTAAAATTGATTTATTCAGTTAATTTGTTATAATTAACTACAAATCTACTGATTGATCTTTATGTTGTAATAAATTTGTAGATCCGTAGCAGATTCGTAATACGTAGCAATATGATTAATGAAGAACATATCGAGCATTTAGCTATGCTTGCTAAGCTTGATGTTACGCAAAAAGAGAAAAAAAAGTATGCAGAACAAATTTCTGCAATTTTAGAATACTTTGATGAACTGAAAGAGTTGAATACGAAAGGAATCAAGCCTTTGGCTCATGTTATTAAATTAAAAAATGTAATGAGAAAAGATGAAGTTAGAGAGATCTTCTCAAAAGACCAAGTTCTTGCTGAAGCTCCTGAATTAGAAAAAAGACAGGTCAAAGTGAATGCTGTTTTTGAATAAATCGCTGGCGGAACACAAAATTACAAATTCTATACAAATTTACAAATGTACTTAGATAAGCTTGTCTTAATACATTTGTAACTTATTTGTAGTTTTGTATTCACAATTATGTTAAACAAATTAACTATAAAAGAAGCCCACGATGGGCTAATTAAAAAAGATTTTACTTCAGTCGAACTGGCTAAGGCTTGTTTTGATTCGATTAGGGAGAAGGATGAGCAGGTGAATGCTTTTATTACAATTACTGAAGATAAGGCTTATCAGCAAGCTGAACTTGTTGATAAAAAGATAAATTCTGGTAAAGAGATTGGTCTACTTGAGGGAATTCCAATTGCGATAAAAGATAATATTTTAGTTAAGGATGTAAAGGCAACTGCAGGGTCAAAGATTTTAGCAAACTACGTTGCTCCATATAACTCAACAGTTGTAAATAAATTGAAGAAGGCAGGAGCTGTTATAATTGGTAAAACAAATTTAGATGAGTTCGCAATGGG
>JABHMO010000003.1 GCA_018693855.1 Candidatus Falkowiibacteriota bacterium | reverse complement strand
TCTGTAGGATTGAAAAGCCAAAAACAACCATGATAATTACGAAAATAGCTAATCTTATAGAAATTTGAAACTCATTTACCTCATAAAAGAATAAATATCCTTTTGAACCGATTATTAGCTCAGCTATCGCAATATACAGACCATATTTCAGTTTGTGGATTGTAACGGCTGCTATTACGATTGAAACGATAATAAAACTCCAGTTCATGAAGTCAGTATGAGGTGTAATTAAAAAATGCAAAAACGAAACCAACTCTAAAAAGACTACGAATAGTAGTGTTTTTCTGAATGTTGAACCGAAGAAATTTAGATTAGTCATAGAGTGTATACATTTTCTACTAACCGAGAATTCGAATTCTCGGTTAGTCTACAAAATTAAACTTTTACCAGACAGTACATTTGAACTTTTCGTAACCGGCGTCAAATAATTCTGGATTACTTACTTCTTCTAAAATTGTAACATTACATCCAGCTTCTCTACATTTTTTTACTTCCTTACTTCCCCATCCATAATAGTTGTTACCGGAAAATTTGTCGCAACTGTTATGTTTGTACAAAACGATTGCTCCAGCAATAAGGACAATTATAACAATAACTATTGCTATGATTATTAATTTTTTCATAAAATTTTTATTTTATTTTTGATTGAGGTCTCTGTCTTATTCTGAAAATCAATGTTAACCAAGTCAAAAACAAACTTATCGGTTGTAAACAATATAACAAAAGATAAGCGAATTTTGAATGGTGCTTTTTGAAATAAGTAAGCATTCCCCTATTGAATCTTTTTTGTTTGTAGATGCCTCGATTTTGCTCAAATGATTTTCCTTCATAATGAACTAACTCTGTTTCTGGTGTGTAGACAATCTCGAATCCATTATCTTTAACTCGTTTACATAAATCAACATCCTCCCACCACAACCAGTAATCTTCGTCCCAACCATTTATTTTATCCATCAATTCCTTTCTTGTAAATGTAAAAGCGCCCATTACTTGATTGACGTAACCGTATTCACTGTAGTTGAAGTTTTTTTGTAAATAATTTTTAAGACACGGTAACCATGAGAAAAAATGATGCATTTTTAGTATTACAAAAAGTTGTGAGCAAAAAGTTGGGAAGGATTTGATATTTTTCTGAACACTTTTATCTCCGTATAATAATCTGCAAGTAGAGATTCCGATATTCGGTGTTTTATCCATTAAATCTATCATTTTTGAAAAAGAATTCTCTAATAGTTCCATGTCAGGGTTCATAAATAAGACATACTCCCCTTTTGCGATTTCTAATCCTTGATTATTTGCCTTTGCAAAGCCTGCATTATCATTATTGCAAATAATCTGCAACTTACCTTCTTCCATCCATTTTCGATACTCTTCCTTGATTGATTGACAGGTCCCATCTTTCGATTGATTATCAACTATAATAACTTCATAATCAAACCCTGACGTAAAATGAAAAATAGAGTCTAGCAATTTACTTACTAACTCTTTTACGTTCCAAGTTACGATTACGATTGAGAGTTTCATATTGGGATAATGCGGATATACGAATGCATACTAATTATACTGATAAAAATACAAAATCCGTATTATTCGTATGCATTCGTATATCCGCATTACTTCTTAAGTTTCTTAAACATCAACTCAACCATCTTATCCGCTCTTGCTTTCCAAGAGTGTTTTTTTACGGCATTTCGTCGAGCAGCTCTTTTTTCCGTTGTATCTTCTTTTAGTGCTGTGTCTATATAATTAGAAAATTCAGTTTTATCGTTAGTTATGTGAACGATGTCACTAAACATATCAACTCCAGCGCCACTAGTTGTGACAATTGGTTTACCGCATGATAGAAACTCAAAAAGTTTCATTGGATTGGTATATTTTAGAAAATCACTTATTTTGTGCGGGATAATAGCAACATCAAATTTATTTACATAACCTGGTGCTTCTTTGTAACTAATTCTTCCAGTGTAAATAATATTATCAAACTTCTTCAGTTTTTTATGAAGCTCGTATTTGAAATTTGGCCAAACTGGACCACATAGGGCAATAATTTTATCCTTATGGTCTTTGGCTAGTTGTTCAAGTATATCTAAATCCATTCGGTCTTGAATTGTACCAATATATCCAATAATAGGTTTATCAATATCTGAAAGTTTGTTTTTTTGATTTATGAACTCTGGATTATTATAATAATCATAGTCTACTCCATTTGGAATCCAATGTAGATCATCAACTCTATTCATTTTTTTGTAATAATCAGTCAATTCATCAGCTACTGTGAAAATAAGATCAGCTTTTTCTGATATGATTTTGTATTTTTTGTCTAATTTCTTTTTTGACATCATTTTAGTATAACCTGTGTGTTCTGCCCAATTATCAACTGAATCAAATACAAAAAGTTTTTCATTGAGTTTACCAATAAATTCAGTGAACATTGGATTATATGACCAAAAGACAACATTTCGAAGACTTAAGAACTTCTCAACTCGTCTTAGTTCCTTTGCAACTTTCTTCATTGAGAACAAAGAGTCTATTGTTGTGTAAGTATAGATTTTGTCTGTTTTTTGATAACAAGCACTGGTGAGGTCTCCGTAAACTATTTCTGCTGATTTTAATTCCAAAAGTAAGTTCTGGAAATAATGTTTAGCAGCTTTTTTAATTCCAATTGGCAAGAAATCAACAGCTACAATCTTCCCAACACCTTCTTCTTTCGCAAGTGCGTTCATGATGTGATAGTTTCTGTTCACAATTCCATGATCCCAATCAAAAAATGTACTCATGTTGAGCATTACTATGTTTAGTTTTTCGTTGTCGTAACCGTATTTGTCAGGCATAGAAAAAGAGAAAGGATATAAAGTTAAAATTGAGGAGATTGAGTTGAAATTAAGTTAAAAAAGTTAAGAGTACAAAAATTCTTGTCATTTCGAACCCAGAATCTAGTTAACAAAAGCTTTTTAATTGGTGAGAAATCTAAGAATTTTTTAGTTACTTCGAAAATTCAAAAATTGTTTCAATGTGGTTTATTAAAAAGCGTTAGCCTTCCATCATTATACCTAAGTATGTTAATAAAATTGATGCAATCGCTATTACAGATACGATTTTTTCATAAAGCTTTCTTTTGCTCCATTGTTTGTTGTGTTGAATTATGAAAAAATGAACAATAGAGTACAACATGAATAATCCCAGGACGATTAAAACTAAATCGATTGCTAGCATAGATTTTTAAATTAATTATTTGTGAGAGTTTTTATTTTAAATACAATTTATTTTCAAGAGCGAAATTGTAGTTTGAGAAATCTACATTGCCATTATCATTTTCTTTCTTAACTTTTACCGCAGTATTCACCTTTGCAGATAGACCGTCAATGTAGGATAGTGCAAAAGCTTCTGGAATGGCTGGTTTTACAGGACTTCCATATTCAAGTTTCCCGTGATGACTTAGGACTAGGTGAAGAATCTTTGCGTGAAGGTCTTCGGGGAAATCTTTTAGTTGAGCGACAGCTCTATTCACCGTGATTGAACCAAGTGGAATATGTCCGACTAAACTTCCAGGCAATGTTCTTGTAATTGTGTGCTCAACTGCAAGTTCTTCTAGCTTTCCTACGTCGTGAAGCAATATTCCGGCTGTAAGTAGATCACTATCAATCTCAGGTGAGAAATCTTTCACAACTTTTGATAGTTCGAGCATTTCTAAAGTATGTTCTACTAATCCTCCAATGTATGCGTGATGAATAAATTCTGCTGCAGGAGCTTTTTTAAATTTTTCTGTAAACTCTTTTTTTGTGAAAAAGTAGTTAATTAGTTCTTTTATGTTTTTATCTTTAATTTCAGTAATAAACTTTTTCAGTTTTTTCCACATTGCTTCAATATCTTTGTCAGTTGTAGGTAAAAAGTTCTCAACTTCAAAATCATCGACAACTTGTAAAAAACTTATGACAAGTTGTGCTTTATCTTTAAATTCACTTATTTTTCCAGAAAGTTCAATGATGTCACCTTCTTTTGTTTCTTGGCAATTAGGAATTTTGTCTTCCCAAATTTTACCAAATATTTCACCTGATTTATCAGTCAAAGTAAGATCGTAAAAATCCTTACCATTCATCGTCTTACCTTTTTTCACTGATTTAACGGCAAACTGTTCATTTGTAATATTATCACCAAACTGTAAATCTTTTATAAATGTTTCTTTCATAGGTTAATAGGGCTAAACGGGGCTATACGAGGCCAGTATTATGATTATTTATAGTTTAATTTTACCATATGTTAAAGGAAAAAACAAAAAATCCGGTCTTGGCGAAGAGCGGATTAGTGAGATGACTGGCCTGTAATCCCGAGAACTTCTCGGAATTTATCAGGCGTTGCCGGCTTTATCATGTAAAGTGCTCGGGCATCTTTATTCTCTGGAACCTTAGAGCAGAGAACAACAAGGACGGTTTCGTCATTTGGCTGAGATTGTAATGTATCAATCATCCCGTTATTGTCTAAATTTTTAGCATCTATAACAATAATGTCGAATTTCTTGACTTTTGTTATCTTGGGATTGTTTTTTAAGCAACACTCTTCAAAGATTGAGCCTAGCCCAACCCTACGAAGGATTCTACTTAGATTGCTTCTTGTAGAGCCATCAGAGCTAATGACAAGGGCTGTGTTTGCCATGATTTGTTCCTTACGGTTTAACGAGTAGCTTGTTGAACTCGTTGCCAAAATAGGAAGATGAAAGGATTAATACTATGATCGCAATGACAACCAATAGCACTTCTACCCCACCGACGATATTACAATAGTCTTTACTTCCCTTTCTCCATTTCATTTTCCCCTCCCAGGAAATGTGTTGAAGGAATTTATATGATATTACAATTTTACTTCAATGTCAAGAACATGCCATCTCCAAAACTGAAGAATCGATATTTAAGTTTTATGGCGAGTTTGTATAATGACATGGTGGTTGATCGACCGATCAGGGCACTGACTAGCATTATTAGTGATGATTTTGGTAAATGAAAATTCGTAATCATTGCATCAATGAATTTGAATTTGTATCCAGGATAGATGTATATATCAACGTAGTCATTGAAGCCTGATTGCCACTTTGTCTTCTTTGAAAAGATTGCTTCGAGCGTTCTAGTAGAAGTTGTTCCAACTGAAATAATCCTTTTCCCTGCAGCTTTTGCTTTTTGCAAATTATCCAACGTCTTTTTTGAAATAGTTACCCACTCTTTATGAATTTTATAGTCTTCAATATTTTCAGTGTTAACTGGATTGAATGTTCCCAGTCCTACATGAAGTGTAATGAACTCCATTTGAACACCTTTGTCTCTTATCTTTTTAATTAGCCTATTCGTAAAATGAAGTCCAGCAGTTGGAGCTGCTGCTGACCCTGTTTCCTTTGCGTAAATTGTTTGATATTGATCTTTCAACTTTTTACTTTCAACTTTAGACTCGATATATGGCGGAAGCGGGATTTGACCGATCTTATTTAAAATGGCAAAAAAAGTTGTGTCTGTAAAATTGAATTTTACAAGCCAAGTTTTCTCTTCCAATGACTTTATCACTTCTGCTTCTAAACCTTGCTTAAACAGCAGTTTTAGCCCGATTTTTGGCCTTTTGCACCCGATTATGACTACCCATTTATCACTGGATTTCTGTTCTAATAGTAACAGTTCAGCCTTTCCCCCACTTTCCTTTTTCCCAATCAATCTAGCTGGAAACACTTTTGAGTCATTAAAAACCAAAACATCATTATCTGTAAGATATTTATCTAAATTTAAGTATTTATCATGAATGATTTCTTTTTTTGATTTATTGAAAACCAAAAGTTTTGAGCTATCTCTTGGTGAGGCTGGTTTTTGTGCGATAAGGTTTTCAGGTAAGTTGTAGTCAAACTGTGATAATTTCATAGATATGCGCATTATAGTACAAAAGTTTTCCAATTTCAATCTTTTCGAATTGACAAAATTACTGAAAATTGGTAAGTTTGTGGCATAATCGTTCTTTTCGAACCTTTACAACTAAGCGGGGTATGTAATGAGTGATCCTATACAAAGAGATTTACGAGAGAAATCGGCTTCTAGTGTTTCAATGAAAGCCGGCATCGTTACAATTGCACAACCAACACTAGATCCAAGTCAAATTAATATTTTATGGGTTGACGATGAACCGCATTACATTGACCCTCAAGTTCAATCACTTCGAGGCGCAGGTTTTAATGTTTTTGTTGCAAACAATGAGCAGGCAGTTCGTGAACTAGTCGACAAAGACGATTCGAACAAGATGATGCCAGACATTGTTTTGATGGATGTTAATCTTGGTCGTAAGAATTTTGATGGTTTTGATATGATCAGATTATTAAAACATGACCTTGAGGTTGATTGTGGTTATGTAATTATTACTGCGTATGATCTTAATGCAAAACAGATAATGTCAATGGAAAGACTAAAGGCTGAGGGACTTATTGCAGGCATAATAAACAAACCTATAGGTGACTCATATTCATTTATTTTGAACATTGAACTTGCCATAAGTATTTCGCAAGCACTCAGAAATGTAGCAATTGATTTCTTAACGCAAATTCCCTTGAGAAGAGTTTTTCAAGCCGCACTAATGAGAGAACTTGGTGACTGGTTCCGTTCTTACTATGAATGGCAGCGAGATCCTACAAAGATCATATCGATTGACAATTCAATTTCAGTTTTGCTATTTGATATAGATGATTTCAGTAAAGTTAACAATACTCATGGCCATGCAGTTGGCGATCAAGTCTTAGCTGATTTTGCTAATACTGTTAGATCATTGATGCGAGGTCGTAGTATGTTTGCTCGTTATGGAGGCGAAGAGTTTGTAGCTTTATTGCCAAATACGACATTCGAAGAAGCTTTCAAAGCTGCACAACGTATTTCCGTCGCTTGTACAAAAAGAAGTGTACAGCAGATTGCTTATTATCGTGATAGGCTGACAACTAGTATTGGCATTGCGACAATTACGTATGAATTGGTTGATAAGTACACTATGCTTCGCTCACAGAATCTTGCTGAGTGTGCTACCGATTATGAAAAATTTCAAATGCAACTCAGAATACTTATGGAGTTGCTAATTGCTATCGCTGATGCGGGAATGTATCGGGCCAAATATTCGAAAAATGAAGAACTAGCAGCTGGCCGGAAAATTCAAGTTGGATTTACTTGGCCACATAATGCAGTTGAATACTACAATCCTGAAACAGGAAAAGCAGAACTGCCTGAACAAAAAAAATAAAGAGGAAACATCTCCTCTTTTTTGAATTCTCAAAATTGAAAAGAGCGCAGTCAGTTGGCTGCGCTCTTTTGTTTCGTTTATTGCGTTCTTCTGTCTCTTTTCTCCTTTGGAAGGTAAATATGCTTGATTTCATCACGGATGGAAGTAAGTGTGCCGCGTACCCAGCGGGTAGAACGCCACCAACCACGTTCTTTGATTGTTCTAATTACATGTTTGAGCTTCCCTGCCGTACTTGAAATTGTTATCGTGAGGTTATCGATTTTTTCTTCAAGCAGTATGATTGTTTGCTGGAGATCAGCCTTCGTCACCCCATCTTGCTCCTCTTCGAAGCTCTCGACCGGCCTGATTTTCCCAGTACGAATTAGCATGTACAACTCGCGCACTTCTTCGATACGCGGTCGTTTGCTTTCAATTCGTATCAGCAAGGCCTCTTTACCTGCTGAAATGGTTTTCGTAACCCAAGCACAAATATTCTTAAATTTAGGGTGTTGATACACACCTGTTTCTCTGTCGTGTGCAATAGGTATAGTTTCGACCATTGTGATCATACCGATAGTACCTTCATTGATATGAGGATGTAGTGGAGCATCAAGGTTGGGATGTTCGACGTAGAACTTCCCATTTTCCTCATGAGCTCGCAGATTTTGTCCTATGTACCAATCGGTAACGGTTCTTCCATCTTTGTCAGTTCTCTGATGTGAAGTTACATGTGGAGCGCAGAGCTCTATGCATAAAGGCCTCACTTTCACATACGATTCACCAAAGTACAAACGAAGTCCCATGATCTTTCTCCTCTTTGTGTTTCGTCTCAGATTTCGTCAGAGTTTTATTGAACCCCGTACGCTCCTCGATCGAATTTGAAGGATCATCATTCATCAGAACACCTGATGAAGACTATTGAATATATATTATATGTAATGATTTGTCAATGTTATTCAGTAGTTTTGAATGATTTTATTACTAAATTTAGGAAAACGCTAGCCTCTCAACGAGTCAATTTTATGAAAGAATTTGAATTTTTCTTCCTGATATTTGAGATACGTTTTTCCATTTAAAGACAATTTGAGTTGTTCGTATTCTTTTAGTAAGTCTGGATTTTTAAGTAAAATCTCATTTGTTTGTTTTTGTCGCTCAAATTGATCGGATTTGCTTGGGTCAACGATGTAGATAGCTACTTCATATCCTGATTCATGAAAATGCCAGACAATTGATGAATTATTCATCGAATTAACTTTACCAAATATAGGTTCTAATAGCTGTTTGTATTTTACAAAACTATCACTGTTAGTTGTTCCCGTGATATCAAGATCCCTTTGACCTGAAATTTTTAACACTTGAGAGCCCATCAATTGTAACGGTATATTTGGAATTACTGATTTAATCTTTTGAATTATAGTATCTGAAATTTTGTTTCCTAATTTATTCCAAGACGAAATCTTAACTATTCTTTGAGCTTTTTCGTTGGATAAACCTGATAAGTATTTAACGCAACGATCTGGTATAAGAACACTCCATTTGCACTCCATTGCGATGTTTTTAATTTTTTCTGTATCTGCTTTTGTATACTTGAGATCCTGTCCGGTTATTCTAGTAAACAAGTCAACACTAACAGCAGTCATTTGATCAACAATCGTAGGATCGATATTTGGAATTTCCCCTTTTTGCCATTCGTTGTTTTTCTCTAACCAATCGACTAAAGCGTCTTTATTCGGGAGCTGATTCTTCTTTTCTTTTTTAAGTTGTAAATATGAATCTGCATACCAATAACGTGAG
>JABHMO010000048.1 GCA_018693855.1 Candidatus Falkowiibacteriota bacterium | reverse complement strand
TTAGAAATGGGGCTATACGAGGCTAAACGAGGCTATTAAAGAGGCTAATTTTAATAATATAAAAAAGACCTATTTGGCCTTTATTATTTGCAATGATTTAATTTCTAATTGCTTCGATTTACCTCGATTTACCTCGATTTACTTCAATTCACTTCGATTTACCTCGATTCACTTCGACTCACCTTAAATAACTGACTTCAACTTCTTAATCGCCTCCGGGAAAAGCGGAATTAAAACAACTGCCATTTTTAGTAATGTTGCACTGACGATAGAGTGTCCCATTTGATCAGTTAACCATTCATTAAGAGGATATTTTGATAAGAAATATAGAATTGCGCTCAGCATGAACAGTCCTTGTGCAAAACCAAGTATTAATCCTAGCATTTTATCAAATGAGGAAATAAACGGTAAAATCGTCACAACTTCAAAAACTTTTCCTAAAATCCAAAAGACGATACTTATCAACTTCGTAACTACTCCAAAAAGCATTATAAATGCAACAATGTTTGAAACATTTGTACCCCCAAACCAATCGCCAACAATTGGATAGAATCTACTAGCAATAACAATAGCCAAAACAATACCAACAAGTGATCCAAGTGTACTCAAAAAGCCTCGTCTAAAGCCGAGAATCGCCCACAGTAGAATGATTCCGAGCAAAATGTAATCTAGTGTCACCATAATAAAAAATTTTGAGATTCCTCCAGCAAGGTCGGAATGACAAAATTATTTTTGTTTGTAATATTATAACACATTTATTAATCAACAAAAAGACCGCCACATGTGAACATGGCGGTCCTTTCATTGTGTCGGCTAGGCCGACGTTTTTACTCGAGACTGAAGCCTCCGAAGGCGGCTTCGTTAGCGGCATCGGCTTCCTGCTGGATCCGCTCTACGTTCGATGCATAGGGCGGGCAAATCGTCGACGCTTCGCCGCTTGGATTGGCGATCCTGCCGGTGAATTTGTCATCGGGAACCGAGTTCAATTGACACAGTTCGAAACCGACACTTCCACCGCTCTTGACCACTCCGTGCAAGTCGTGGAAAGTAACGTGATTAACGGCTCCCATGCCGGGAAACGAGTACCAAACTTTACCATTAGCATGGTGAACGTTCTTCACGAACTTGAACTCTCCTTGCAAAATCCCGTCATCGCCGTAGAACTTCACGACCTTGATGCCCTCGTTCGGGCAGACAGTCTTGGCATGGAGAGGGCCGACCGCACTGGTCAAGGTCTCGGGATCGGTGAACGGCGCGCGAACATCCCCGGTCGAGGCGCAGGCAACCGTGAACATGACGAACAAAAGGGACAAAAGGAAGGATTTCTTGACCATGGTTTTTCCTCCAGGCCTTGGGTTGAAAGATCTTCCACAATGGAATTGTCAGATTGACTATAAATAGTATCACATCCAGATAAGATTGTCAATCAAAAAATCTGGAACAAGCCAGATTATTGAAATATTTTAGCTAATTTTAGGTCAATGTTTGTTAATCGATTTTTTTGTATTTATCAACTGCTCCCATTTTCTCAACTCGTTCTCTATGTTTCCGTCCAACTCTAATTCTTGCTAACTCTTTTTGAATTTGTGCTGATAAACCAACAAATTCACGTGTATCATCTGATCGTTTTGTCTTTAACTCTTCTGCTCTCTTGATCGCCTCTTCTGCTCTCGCAACATCAATCTCATCAGATTTTTCAGCTGTATCAGCTAGAACAACAACTTTCGTTGATAATACTTCTATAAATCCACCAGAAACAGCCATCAAAATTTCTTCCTCTCCAATCTTCACAACAATCTCTCCAGCATCAAGAACACTAATCAATGGAATATGATTAGGAAGAATAGTAATCTCACCATTCATTGTCGGAACAGTAATTTGATCAACTTCATCTTTGTAAACAACACGTTCAGGTGTTGCTATTTTGAAATTTATTTTTGACATAATTATGAGGCTATACGAGGCTATATGAGGCTAATAAGAAGGCTTTATCAAAATGGAGTCACTCCGGACACTAATCCGGAGTCAGGCCAGACAAAAGGCCGTCCTTATCGTAACTCAATACTATTAATAGTCACATCATCAATTGGATGATCGTTTTGGTTTACTTCGACTAATTGAATATTTTCAATAATGTCCAAACCTTCAGTTACGTATCCGAAATTTGTATGTTTACCATCCAACCAAGGAGTACTTTCCGCTGTTACAATAAAGAATTGTGATCCATTAGTATTCAAACCAGCGTTTGCCATTGCAAAACTACCTTTTACTAATTCGTGTTTATTGATTTCATCGTTAAATTTGTAACCTGGTCCACCAATTCCATGAGTTGTCCAATCATCATCTTTACTGTTAGGATCTCCACCTTGAATCATGAAATCTTTTATCACTCGATGAAATCTAGTTTCATTGTAATATCCTAACTTCGCAAGATTCATGAAATTATTTACAGTAAGTGGTGAATCTTCATTATAAAACTTTACAGTAATATCACCTAAATTTGTACTGATTACAGCAGAACTGTACTTTTCAGTAAAATTCTCAAAAGTCGTTGGATCAATATTCATTGGTTCTGTCTTTTTTTCTTCAGTCATATCTATTTTTTCACTTTCTAAATTAGTATTAAGCTCAGCTTCCCCTTTCGTTGTCCCAAAAGTACAACCAGTTGTTAAAATTAAGCAAGCTACTATAATTGTAAAGATTGTAATTTTCATAAAATTTAGTATTGGTTGTGCAAGCGTAAGCGAGCGAAACCGGCCGCGCGCCAGCGCAAAATAAGGGCGGGCGGGTGGGCCTGATTACAGATTATTTTATAACTTCGTCAATTCCGCCTTTCATGTAAAAAGCTTGTTCAGGTTTGTCATCATGTTTGCCATCAAGAATTTCTCTAAATCCTCTAATAGTGTCTTTCAATGGAACGTACTTACCAGGAGTTCCTGTAAATGATTCGGCAACGAAAAATGGTTGAGATAAAAACTTTTGAATCTTTCTAGCTCTTGCCACAACCTTTTTATCATCATCAGACAACTCATCCACACCAAGAATAGCAATAATATCTTGAAGATCTTTATATCGTTGCAGCACTTCCTGAACATCTCGAGCAACGCTATAATGTTCTTCACCAATAACGTTTGGATCTAGAATTGTTGAAGAAGAATCCAGTGGATCAACAGCAGGATAAATACCAAGCTCAGCCAAACTTCTTGCTAATACAACAGTAGCGTCCAAATGAGCAAAGGTTGTTGCAGGCGCTGGATCTGTTAAATCATCAGCTGGTACGTAAACAGCTTGCACTGAAGTAATTGAACCTTTGTCAGTTGAAGTAATTCGCTCTTGCATAGCTCCCATTTCAGTAGCTAACGTTGGTTGATAACCTACAGCACTTGGCATTCGTCCAAGTAAAGCAGATACCTCAGAACCGGCTTGAGTAAATCGGAAAATATTATCGATAAAGAATAGTACATCTTGACCTTCATCTCTAAAAGCTTCTGCGATTGTCAGCCCAGTCAAAGCTACTCGAGCACGAGACCCTGGTGGCTCATTCATCTGACCAAACACAAGTGATGTCTTATCAATAACACCAGACTCTGTCATTTCACCATAAAGATCATTTCCTTCTCGAGTTCTCTCACCTACTCCAGCAAAAACTGATTTACCACCATGCTCTTGAGCTATACTTCTAATTAATTCCATGATCACAACAGTCTTACCTACTCCAGCTCCACCAAAAAGACCAATCTTTCCACCTTTTACAAAGGGACAGATTAGATCGATAACTTTAATTCCAGTTTCAAATATTTCAATTTCTTTAGATTGTTCATCAAATCTTGGAGCGTCTCTGTGAATTGGTAATCTTTCTGCCTTCTCTACCTGAGGTTTACCATCAATTGGATTACCAAGCACATCGAACATCCGTCCTAATGTAGGTTCTCCAACTGGAACACTAATTGGTGCACCTAAATCATCAACTTCAACTTCTCGTTTCAATCCATCAGTCGCTCCCATGGCAATCGTTCGAACCAAACCATCACCTAGATGTTGTTCAACTTCAAGTGTTAAAACTTTATCACCAATTTTAACTTCTAAAGCACCTAATAGTTCAGGTAGCTTATCCTTAAATTCAACGTCCACTACTGGACCGATTATTTGTTTTACTAAACCCTTATTTGTCATACTTAAATGTTATTTATTATTTAAATTATATGTAGATGCCGAATAGGCATAAATTGCAAATAGCAAGTACCAAATAACAAACAAATTTCAAGAACCAAAGTTCAAACCCTAAATATCAAATAATTAATCTATTTTCCTCCATTTTTTGTAATTTGTAATTTGCTATTTAAAATTTGTTTGTTATTTGCAATTTGTCTTTTGTTATTTACTCAACGCCGCCGCCCCTGAACTGATCTCTGCGATCTCTTGAGTAATTCCTGCTTGTCTTAGCCTGTTATATGATAGTTTCAAATCGTGAATCATATCATTGGCTGCGTCAGTTGCGTTTTTCATTGACATCATCCGAGCACTATGTTCAGATGCTTCAGTTTCCAGGAAGGCTTGATAAATCTGCATTTCGATCAGTCTTGGCAACATCTTTTCTAAAACGACTGCGGGACTAGGTTCAAATGTATACTCAAAAGTGAAATCACCTTTTTTCAAATATTTTTCTTGTTTTTCTTCGATAAATTCTTTTTTAGTTTCAAGTCCACTACTTTTTCCTACAACACCAAGGAATTCATCTGGTTCAGCTTCTATCGGTAAAAGTTGTTTCACTCGTGGTGACTGGTTCAAACTTGAAACAAAATCCATAAACACAACAAAAACTTGATCGTACTCTTTTGCGATGAACTTTTCAATTATCATCTTTGAAATAGGAGAAACATCAGCTGTACTCATCGTGATATCTTTCTTCTCAAAATCAGCTACCACATTATAGTCCATTGTTTTAATTATATCTCTTCCTTTTCCACCACTTGTGATAATTTCTGTTTCAGCAACTAATTTATCGTGTTTTTTAATTGAATCAATTGCTTTTTGAACAATGTTCATATTAAACGCACCACAAAGACCTCTATTTGAACTAACTAAAATTAGACCGACTTTTTTATTATCAGATTTTCTTTTCTTGAGTAACTCGTGATGCTCAGAACTTGTCTTAGAAGCTAACTGTAGAACAGTTGCCCAGGCAAGATTAGAATAATCTCGAGTCGCTAAAACTGATGAAACAGCTTTTCTCATCTTTGCGGCAGCTACCATTTCCATTGCTTTAGTTATTTTCTTGGTGCTTTCAATTGATTTTATTCGTGAACGTAGTTCACGTACGCCTTTAGCCATAGATGTGAAACATGACACCACTGATCTCTACGTGATACAACTGATAACTATCACGTTGTATCAGTTGATATCATGTTGATCATATTTCATTTAACTCTTTTTATTCTTTAATCAACAAATCTTCAACAGTCCCTTTGAATTCAGTAACGACTTTCTTTAATTGTTCACCTAGTTCATCTGTAACGCCATCCTTACCAGATAGATTAGTTAGTAACTCTTTTGCATTTGTATCTAAATATTTATGTAATTTTTCTTCAAACTTGCTAATTTCTTCTACTTTCACATTATCAAAGAGACCATTAATAACACTGTACAGAATAGCAACTTGCTTTTCGACTGGGACAGGGGTGTACTGACCTTGTTTTAGAATTTCAACAATTCTCTTTCCTCGTTCTAGTTGTTGCTTTGTAGCATCATCTAGATCACTTCCAAACTGAGCAAAGGCTGCTAACTCACGATACTGAGCTACTTCTAATCGAAGTTTTCCAGCAACTTGTTTCATTCCTTTGATCTGAGCGGCTGAACCAACACGAGAAACTGACAAACCAACGTTTACAGCAGGACGAACACCTTGATAGAACAGATCGTTTTCCAAAAAAATTTGACCATCTGTAATTGAAATAACGTTTGTTGGAATATATGCAGAAATGTCCCCTGCTTGAGTTTCAATAATTGGCAATGCAGTTAATGAACCACCACCAAAATCTTTATTCAATTTAGCAGATCGTTCTAGTAGTCTTGAATGAAGATAAAACACATCGCCTGGATAAGCTTCACGTCCTGGCGGTCGTTTTAACAATAGTGAAATTTCTCTATATGCAACTGCGTGTTTAGATAGATCGTCAAAAATGATCACTGCGTCTTTACCTTGATCCATGAAATATTCACCAAGTGAACAACCTGCAAATGGAGCGATGTAACTCAGAGAAGCTGGATCAGATGCACCCGCAACAACGACAACAGTATGTTCCATTGCACCTGCTTCCTCTAATTTAGCAACGATCTTTGCAACCTTTGATTCTTTTTGTCCAATAGCAACGTAGATACAGATCAAATCTTTGCCTTTTTGATTAATGATAGTATCAATTGCGATAGCAGTTTTACCTGTTTGTCTATCACCGATAATAAGCTCACGTTGTCCACGTCCGATTGGAATCATTGAATCAATTGCTTTAATACCAGTTTGTACTGGCTCATGAACTGATTTTCTAGTAATTACACCTGGAGCAATTTTCTCAACTGGATAATTATTCTTTGCTTTAATCTCACCTTTTCCATCAATTGCTACACCTAGAGGGTTCACAACTCGTCCAATCATCTCTTCTCCGACTGGGACTTCTAAAATTCGATTAGTCGTTTTTACAATGTCACCTTCTTTTACTTTGTATATGTCGTTAAGTAAGATAGCTCCAACTAGATCTTCCTCGAGATTCAAAGCTACACCAAAAACGCCATTTCCGAAATCAAGCATCTCATTTGCCATAACTTCACTCAACCCTGAAATCTTTGCGATTCCATCACCAACCTCAACTACTTCACCTGTTTTTTCCATGGCAACTTGAGTTTCAAAATCATTAATTTGTGCTTTTAGATTTTCTACGATTTTATCTTGTATTTTTTCGCTCATATAAATTATTGTAAATTATTTTTTAATTGTTTTATTTTTCCAGCAACGCTGACATCAATCAACAGATCACTGATCTTAATTTTTAATCCACCTTTTACTTTTGAATTAATTACATTTTCGATCTCGACAGACTTATCCAATCTTTTACTTAAAACGTCTTTCAATTTCGTTATCTGACTTTTGTTCATCTTCACTACTGATTCAACAACCGCTTTCTTACTACTAGATTCTTCCAATTGCAAAGATTCAACTATATTAATTATTTTATTTACTTTTTTCAGTAAATTATATCTTATAACAGTAAGAAATGACTTAACAGCCACGTCTCCTACCTTTGGAAAACTTTTTTTAATCAGATTTTCTTTTTCACTAATTTTCACTGAAGAAAAAAGAAAATATCTAAATTCAGAAACTTCTTTAACAGACTTAACTAAAAATCTCAAATCATCAACAACGTTTTGACTCTTTTGTTCTTTAGCAAGCAGGTAAACTGCATTAGCTATGTTTTTTTCATTAATCTGACCCATAGAATTAGAGGGGGCTATTTTGCTAATTTGACTTCTTCAATTGCATTATCAATTAATTTTGAGTGAACTTTTTCATCAATTGTTCCACTTGTGATCTTGTTCAATGAAGCAACGATAAGATCTCTTGCGTTTTGTTTTACGTCTGTTGCCATCTTTTCTTTATCTGAAAGAATTTTACTTTTTGCTTCTTCTATTACTTTCTTGACTTCAGTTTGTGCTTTTTCTATTTTTTCAACACGTAGTGAGTCACTATCTTTTTCAGCTTTATCAAGAATCACTTGTGCTTCTTTTCTTCCTTCTTTTTTCTTTTCTTCTTTAATTTCTTCCGCTTTTTTCAATTCAGCTTCCGCTTGCTGTGCGTCTTCAACACCTTTTTTAATCTTTCCTTCACGCTCTGTCATTAATTTCACTAACGGTTTAACGGCAAAAAATCCAAGTACACCAACAACTATCGCAAAGTTTATTATTTGAGCGATTAATAGTTTCCAATCGATATGAAATGTTTTTATTAGTTCATCCATATTGGTAAATCCTAATATCTAAATTCTAAATCCTAATTAAATTCAAAATAGTAAATTCAAAATTCAATTATACAAATTAGCAATTCAGAAATAGACTTAATAAATATTATTTTTATATCTGTTTCCAAAAATTTTGGAAACAGAGTAAAAACATTATTTAATGCTAAATGCGATTACAAGAGCGTAAATACCGATAGCTTCAGCAAAAGCTGCAGCTAATAACATTGGTACAAGAATTTTACTTGCAGCTTCGGGGTTTCTTCCAATAGCTTCCATTGCTTTTGCACCGATTTTTCCAATTGCAAGAGCTGGAGCAAGACCACCAATTGCGATTGCAATGGCTTTTGACAACATGATTAAATCCATAAATTTATATAGCACCTGCTCGACGGGAAAGGGATTTTTAACGTCGGTGGTTACTATTATTAGATAATAATAAATTACAAATTGCAAGCACCAAATAGCAAACAAACTTCAAACATCAAGACCAAACAATAAATCGTTTTAAATTTTGGAATTTGGAATTTGTTTGCTATTTGCTATTTGTTATTTGTAATTTACACTGTTCTAGTGTTCTTCGTCCGTCATTGCGATTGTGAAATAGACTAGTGTCAAAATCGCAAAAATTAAGGCTTGGATTATTCCAACTATAACTTCTAAAAACATGAACGGAATTGGTAGCCCAAATGCAAAGATAACAGCGATTGAGGTTAGGAGAACTTCTCCTGCGAATACATTACCAAACAAACGAAAGGATAATGATGCGACTTTTGCGACTTCTCCAATTATTTCAATTATTCCAACAAAAAATTTAATTGGATTTACTATGATAATAGTTGGATCTTTCAAAAATTTACCAGGAATAGCAGCTAATGCCTTTAGATTTACGAATTTATTAAAGTACTTCCAGAAACCAACACTAACCATTCCAAAAATATTTGAACCAATCACTGCAATGATTGCTAATGCTAACGTTGAATTCAAATCAGCAGTTCCACCTCTAAAATACGGGATAAAAGCGCTATGACCATTTACAGTTTCAATAAATCCGATTGAACCAATCCCTGGAAAAAGTCCTAACCAGTTATTAATTAAAACAAAAACGAATATTGAAAAGATAAATGGAAATATTTTTTTTGTTTTCTTTCTACTACCGGTAACACTGTCCCCCATTGACATTGCACCTTCGATTATAATTTCAAACAGATGCTGGATACCTTTTGGGATAACTTTCAAGCTTCGTTTCAGAAAGACAGAAACAATAATTAGAAAAAAAACAACCAACCACGTATTTAATAGTGAATTGGTTACTGTAAATTGACCGACTTCAAAAATAGGTTCTGCGGCAAGCGAAATCTCATGGCTTACGTGACCAGTTTCTGCATGTGTATCATTGTGAGTTTCATGATTAATCTGAGGTTCCTGAGAATGACCTACTTCGATTGGTGTATCATGATTTGATTCCGCCGGCTGACTCATAACTAGAGGGCTAGAGGATTCGACTACGCTCATCCCCGTTGGGAGGGCTATAGAAGGCTTTTTAAGAGGTTTTAACTCTTCAAAAACTACTTTTCGATTTCCTCTTTTTGTTTATTCACTTCCTGATCTATCTTTTTGGAAGTTTTAATTACATTTTTTATTAATCCTATATTTGTTAACAGAAAAGCAACGCCAACACAAATCAGTAGATACTTTGGCTCGCTTTGATATTTTTCATCTAGCCATTTTCCTAGATACAGTGCCAATATAATTGGGACTGCGATCCATCCAATAACACGCGCAAACATTTCCATTGCAGGTTTCCACCACAACTCTTTTTTATTTTCGTCAAGTTTCATAAAATCATCTTAATTCTATCAGCTAATTAAAATAAAATCAAGGGTTTTGTTGATAAGTCGACATATTATGCCATAAAACAAAAAAACTGCGACATGAAAAGCAATTTTTCTACAAAATTATTTATTATTTCTGTCTAATTCCCAATTTTTGGGATTATCTTTTATATATTGTTTAATTCTGTAATATTCATCTTCATTTCTAATAATCCTATCATGAAATCTAGATTGCCAATTGAAATATTCTAAACCATTTTTATTACAATGTCGTTTAACGTTTCCTTTATAATGATTAATAATTGACGATATTGAATTTTTCACCAACGGTTGGATTCCGGTAGGAGCGCGCCGCGGCGCGCTCCTACCGTGATTTGTTAATTTCAAAATTCCATGCAAATGGTTTGGCATTAAAATAAATTCATCCAATTCGACATTTTTAAATCTATTTGATATTTCAATCCAAAATTTTTCTGCGATTTCACCAATTTCTGATAATTTCATGATAGAATCTTCAATCTTGCCTAAATCACAAATTCTATTTTTTGTGCAAATTGTTATGAAATATAATCCAGGTTTTGAATAATCAAAACCTTTCAATCTATATTCTTTATGATATTTGTATTGATTCATTTTACATTAAATAACCTCCTCGCATTCTCCTCCGTTATCTTCTCAGCCTCTTCAAAACTAATACCTCTAACTTCGGCAATCTTCTTCACTACATATTCAACATAAGCTGGTTCATTTCTTTGTCCTCTCATTGGAACGGGTGCAACATAGGGACAGTCTGTCTCGCTGATAATTCTATCTAAAGACATCTTTTTTAGTATTTCGAGTACAGTTTCCACTCTATTTTTGAATGTAATCGTTCCGGTAAATCCAATGTAATATCCCATTTCAATCAATTCCTTGGCCTGATCCAAATTGCCGCTAAAGAAATGAGCTTCGCCCAATTTTTTCAATGGATTATTCCTTAAAATTGAAACCAAATCATCTTGTCCATCTCGACAATGAATAATCATTGGCAAATCAAGTTCATTAGCAAGATCAATCTGTTGATTCAGAACTTCTTGTTGTAATTTTTTCTCTTCTGGTAACTTATCCTCAGTTGTATAATGGTAATCAAGTCCACACTCACCTATTGCAACAACGTTGTTTGAGCTTAAAGCCAATTTTTTATATTTTTCATAATCAAACTTTTCAGCTCGACTTTTTATTTTAATAGTTTCATGTTCATCAACTTCTTCTTCAACTTCCCTTTCCACAACATGAAACGGATGCAACCCAACCGCTGAAAAACAGTTATCATACTTTTCCCCCAAATCAACTGCCCTCTCACTCGTACTAAACTGTGACCCAATATTAATCATAGATACACCTTTTTGCTGTGCTCTTTTTATAGTTTCGTCGTAATCTTCCTTAAAGTCTCGGAAGTTGACATGTGCGTGGGCGTCGAACATAGTAGGAATTAGAAACTCGAAATTGGAAATTCGGGTTAACTTTAATTTTTATAAGAAAAACGTCATTTCATCCAACAAGGGGTCTGGGGGGCGACTGTTTAAGCGTCGTTGATCAACGAACCAGAAGTGGCTAAATAGAACATAGTGAGTTTTAGCCCCCCAGCAGTTTCTTGCCTTGCCGAAGCTTATGTAATAGCGAAGGCAGGTGGTTACTTTTGGCGGCAAAAGTGACTCGAACGAGAGTTCGAAAGATCAACGCACAAAACAAAATACAACAATTTACAGGTTTTAACTGGCACATTTTTTTATCGGGTGCAGCTTACGGATCCCTCCAGCCTTTCGACTTCGCTCAAGGTCGGGATGACAAGGTGCTATTATTCCGCCTTAACATCTTTCCGCAAAAACAAAGGTTCTCCTTTTTCAATTTTAGATCCAACTTCAATTGCATCAGAAGAGAACTCTGATTGATTTAGGTAAGTTAGAATCTTTTCACCGGCTTCGGGTAAATAAGGTTTGAGAAGTTGGGCTAGATTTCTGATTATTTCAAGAAGATTGTAGATTATCTGGTCAATCTCATCTTGTTTTCCTTCTTTATCAAGTGACCAAGGTTTTGTCTCGTCAATATATGAGTCACAAAATCGAATGACTTCCATTATTTGAGAAATATTTTCATAAAGTTTATATTCAGAATAATTCTTATCAATCACTTGCCAAACATTTTTCAAATCAAGATCTGCATTGTACTTTTTATCAGGAACTTTTCCTCCACAGTATTTGTCAGTCATTACAAGAACTCTATTAACTAGATTTCCTACGCCGTTTGCAAGATCAGAGTTGTATTTAGTAATGAACTCATCAGCCTTCACATCACCATCATTGCCAAACTGAAACTGTGAAACAATCAGATATCGTGCTGCGTCAGAACCAAACTCATCTACCAAATCAATAGGATCAATGACATTACCAAGAGTTTTACTCATCTTTTTTCCATCAATTGTGAAATATCCATGGACAAACAGTTCTTGTGGTAATTCAATCTCTAACGCAGTTAACATTGCCGGCCAAATGACGCAATGGAATTTCAAAATATCTTTTCCTAAAAGCTGAGTATTTGCTGGCCAAAACTTTTTGAATTTTTCATCCTTTGGATAGCCAAGCGCTGAGATATAGTTCATCAAGGCTTCAATCCAAACATAAGCAACTTGTTCATTATCAAATGGTAATGGAATCCCCCATTTCAGATTCTGACGACTGATTGCTACATCTTCAAGTCCATGTTCGATAAAACTTAAGACTTCCTTTTTTCGCCCTTCAGGAGCAATTTTAATTTTATCTGACTTAATCTGTTCTAAAACAACATCACCAAAATCAGACAATCGAAAATACCAATTTTCTTCACTCAGAAATTGTGGCTCTGTCCCGTGATCCGGACATTTACCATCAACAAGATCTTCATCCTTTTTGTACGACTCACAACCGATACAATACAATCCTTCATATTTATCTTTATATAAGACATCGTTTCCTTTTGGTGTTTTGGAATTTTTTAGTTTTGCAAGCAATTCACTAGCAATAGTCTCATGCCGTTCTTCTGTTGTGCGAATGAAATCATCGTTAGCAATATTCAGAGTTTTCCAAACTTCACGATACTCACCAGAAACTTCGTCTGCAAAAACTAATGGTTCTTTACCCTCTTTCTCAGCTGCTTGTGCAATCTTGGCACCGTGTTCATCTGTTCCAGTTAGAAACCAAACGTTCTCATTACCAAATTTCAAACGATAGTAACGAGCTAAAATATCAGCCGCCACAGTTGTGTATGCGTGACCAATGTGAGGACGGCTATTTACGTAGTAGATTGGAGTTGTTATGTAGAATTTATTCATATTTTAATAGAAATTAGGTTTTAGCTTATTAGGTAATTAGGGTTTTAAGAGTTACTTTGAGACAATCACTACGAATTCGCCTTTTTGTTTGTCTTCTACTTGTTCAATCACTTCATCGATAGTTCCGCGGTAGACTGATTCGAACTTTTTTGTTAGTTCACGTCCAATCATGATCTGTCGATCTGCAACAAAGTCTTTCATTGCAACGAGAGTTTTCATAATTCGATGAGGAGACTCGTAAAAACAAGCTGTGTATGGTGATTCTTTAATTTGATTAAATATTTTTGTTTTGCCCTTGTGGGGCATGAAACCTAGAAATAAAAACTTATCAGTTGGAAAACCACAGATACTGATTGCTGAAGTTATTGCACTTGGTCCAGGAATAGTAAATACTTCAAAATCTAAATCATAAGCAATCTCTGCAACCTTTCCTCCTGGATCAGAGATCCCCGGCGTACCTGCATCGCTTGCGTAACCTATTTTATCGTACTGTTCCAATAAGCTCTTTATTTTTGAATCAGTTGAATGTTGATGCAAACTCACTGTCTTTACTTTAATTTCATAATGATTCAACAGTTTCTGAGTAACTCTTGTATCTTCACACAGCAATAGATCCACTTCTTTAAGAACATCAAGAGCTCTTAAAGTAATATCTTTAAGATTTCCAATTGGAGTAGCAATTATATATAGTTCTTTCATAGTAGAATAATTATACTAAATTTAATCAAATATTGCCAATATTGACAGAAATATATAAATATACTAATATATCAATGCTTTGTTCTCCTGGGCAAAGTTGGCAGAGATTCGCCGTGCCAGCAGCAGCGATCTCGCCCAGTTGGCGTGGCAATGTGAGACTAGGTTTTCGTTAGAAAGCCTGCTTTCTCGCCCGCCCTCTGATCTTCCAACGACTATTCGGTCAT
>JABHMO010000047.1 GCA_018693855.1 Candidatus Falkowiibacteriota bacterium | reverse complement strand
CTAGCTCAGTTGGTTAGAGCACTTCGTTTACACCGAAGGGGTCAGAGGTTCGAATCCTCTGCCACCCACCATGAAGTATTTGACTGTTGGTCAAAACTTAATGGTAAACCATAACGAATAGTTGTGATTTGCCATGAGGCTTACATCTTCGTAGACAAGGGGCTCGCCCTGAAGTCATGCGAAGCATGTACTTCAGGGCGCGTAGCTCAGTTGGTTAGAGCGCTACACTGATAATGTAGAGGTCGGAGGTTCAATTCCTCCCGCGCCCACCATGTAGTACATGCTGTGCATGACTACATGGTGAACCATTCTTTTTAATATACTTTTGCCGAGGTAGCTCAGGGGTAGAGCAGTGGACTGAAAATCCTCGTGTCGGCGGTTCAAATCCGCCCCTCGGCACCACTCGACTCGTTTTTGTTGCACAAAACTCGCTCTCCTCGAGTCTGAGCATAGAGGGCTCATCCCTCGGAGTCGAAGACGTGGCCTCGGGCCAATGATTTAAGTTTAGATAGTATTGATTGATGATTGGTTATTGAAATTTGATGATTTATTTACGGGGTGTGGCGCAGTTGGCTAGCGTGCGTGCTTTGGGAGCATGAGGTCGAGGGTTCGAGTCCCTCCACCCCGACCACTTTTTACAATTAGATCAATCCCAAATTAAATTTTGGGCCCTTAGCTCAGTCGGTTAGAGCGCCAGCCTTTTAAGCTGGGCGTCCTGGGTTCGAATCCCAGAGGGCCCACCATCCTTCGCTAAAGCTTCGGCTGGCAGGCCATCCTTTATGTTTTGTAGGCTTTTAGTGAAAATATTTAGAATTTATATAACTGGTATGATTGAAAATTTGAAGCACTTTGTCTATATTGCAAAAAGTATTTCGAATAACATTGAAACATATAAGGGATATACAGTTGATCTCGACGAAAGATTAATTGAACATAATTTGGGTTTGTCGAAACATACAGCGAAAAATAAACCATGGAAAATCATTTTTTATTGTGCATTTGAAACAAAAGAGAAAGCAATATCATTTGAAAAGTACTTAAAGTCCGGTTCTGGCCGAGCATTCTCTTCTAAAAGATTCATAAATAAATAATTTCCCTAGGCGGGTTTACCCGCCGAAGTTCCTAACGCAGGCGGGTATCGTATAATGGCTATTATCTCTGCCTTCCAAGCAGATGATAGGGGTTCGATCCCCCTTACCCGCTCCAATCAAAAAAGTATTGCCTTATTGGTAATACTTTTTTGATTGATGAATCTTTAAATTGGTAGTGGGGCTCTGATTTGCACAGAGGACTTCTTGGAAATAAGCCAAGCGCTCTTCTACCTGAGCTACCCCACCCCATTAAACTATTTTTGAACTAACCAAACTACAAAATGTCTTTCAGATCTTAAATCTAATTTTTTTATCTTTTTAAACCCTACATCTTGTAACATCTTTTCCATTTCGCCTTCAGTTAAATCATATGCTATGAATTCAGAACCAGTATCTTGACCTTTACTATCCCGTAACAACATCTTTGCATATCTTACATTATCTTCAGACTTTTTTTCAACATAAAACACAATATCTTTTTTTTGTTTATTTTCTTTAATCCTTAGTCTAGCTGCAATTTTTTCTGCTGGTACTTCTGAATCTTTGAACTTATCGATGTACAAAGAACCTCCTGTTTTTAATAAGTCATAATAGACTTTTAGAGTCTGTTTCATGACTTTCAAAGTTTCTTCTCTATTAATCTTTATCTTTTCTATAAAACCTCCATTTGCATAGATAAAAGTATTTCCGCGATTAAAAAGCAGGTCAAAAGATTGTTTTGGAAAATGTTTGCCAAGATCCAACCAAGTAGAATTTGTTACTTGATGTTTAATACCTACTTTTTTTAGTTCATCAAGAAAGGGTTTGATATGTTTTTTACTTTTATCTGCTGTCTTCAAATTATATCCTTTTTCTAACAACTCTGTTGAAAAAAAGCCAGGTCCAACACAAGTATCTAATAATGTTGATTTTTTATTAATCCTAATCTTTTTGAATAAATTTTCCATGTCTTCTAAATAGTCACTGCTATCATATAACAGTTGATATTCTGATAATCTCCATAATTCTCCAAAATCAGGTTCATAATCAATGTCCAACTCTTCAATATTATCTTTATCTGATAAGTATTTAATTTCAGAACCAGTTGCTAAATATCTAGAAGATTCCGGGCCAAAAGGAATATTTAGGAATTTGAATGAACCTTTGCCTTTTTCTTGTAACATTAATTTTATGTATAATTCGGCACTTCTTGTGACAGCATTATCACACATAGCTGGTGTAAGCATAACCATCATTTTATGATTAGCTTTACTTTTTGGATTTAATACTCTTTTTGACACATAATCAAAACTAACATCATCAGATTTCCCAAATAATTCAGACAGTAGCTGAGTAAGCTCTACAATACAAAATTTTCCACCTGTCTTCGACTGAAATGTATCAAATCGGCAAGTTTTAATTTGTTGATTATCTAAAATGCCAATTGAAACATCTATATTTTCTTTTTCATCAGCTGAATAATCAATTATTCCACTAAAATAATCTTTGTTATGACGAATAAATTGTTTGAATTGATCTCTTAAAAATGATTCTCTAAACAGATACTCGTTTTTGTTCTTAACAATATCAGAAAGTTTAAGACTATTTTGTTCGAGGATATTCAAATACTCCTTTGGTACAGAGCTGTTTTGAAACTGTTTGATTAAGTCATCACGATACTGCTTAGCTGTCTTTTTTTCAACATTACCTTTTGATAAACGTAATTCATTTATTCCTGTGGTATCATTTCCAATAATCACTAATTTTGCTTTGATATTATTATCTTTTAGTTCTTTTACAATTTGGCACCCAAATTCCCAAGTAAATAAAGGGAAAGCAGTCATGCCAAACTCTTCAAGTAACGGATGCAATCTTTTTGGCAACATTGATTTAATACTTGGCCAAAATTTATTTTCCTTTGCGTCAGGAATACCTAAAAAATGCCCAGCCATTACAACAACCTCTGTCTCTTGAGAATTGTATATTGCACTTTTGATCTTATTAATAATAAAATTTTTATTATTTGCTGGAATCAAATTTTGATAATAGATTTTGTTCCTTAAAGGTTCCAAATTTAGATTTTTAATCAACCCTTTCTTTTTATCAATGAAGTTTCTTATCTCTTGCAGACAAGTATCTACATCATTTTCATCACTATAGCAACCTAGACTTAGCCTTATACTTTCTTGTCCTAAAACATCAACTAGAGGAAAAGCGCAATGAGATCCATAACGAATACATATTTTTCTTTTATCAAGATAGTCTCCCATTTCCTTGAGGTTGTATTCGTTAATACCAAATGAAACAACTCCAATTCGATCTTTTATATTTTTTGGACCAAACACTGTAAGTTCTTCAATCTTTTCCAATTCTTCAATAATTTTTTTTGTTAATTCTCTTTCATGTTTTTGTATTTCATCAAATCCAATAGCCCGAATGAAATTAATCGCTTTTGATAAACTAACGATATTTGAAGTATTTGGTGTTCCTCCTTCAAGCACAATCATAGAAGGATCATAGCTAGATGAAATTATGTCTTTATCTTTGCCATAAGTGATCGCCACATCAGTTACAACGCCGCCACCTGAACGAACTTTTGAAATCAAAGAATGTATTTTTTTATTTACAATTAAAACACCGATTCCATCAGGTCCATACATCTTATGCCCAGAAAAAGCATAAAAATCACATTTTATTTTTCTAATATCAACGGGGATATGTGCAACAGCTTGAGCTCCGTCAATAAAGTATAAAATATTTGGATTATGTTTCTTGATTATATTCCCTATTTTTGCAACAGGATTGATATTTCCTAAGACATTTGAACAATGATGCAAAGCTACAATTTTTGTTCTTGCTGATAGCTTTGATTTTAAGTCCTCGATATCTAGTTGCCCATCCTTAATTCCAACAATTCGAATAACGGCTCCCCTTTTTACTAATTTCAAATACGGAATCATGTTAGAATGATGTTCAACTACTGAAGTAATGATTTCATCTCCTTTTTTTATATGATCCGCAATTGCGTCAACTGCAAGATTAATTGAATCTGTTGTATTATTAGTGAAGACGACTTCTTCTTTTTTAGCATTCACAAATAAAGCTACATTTTGTCGTGCTTCTTCTAATATTTCTTCGTTACGTTTTGCTACACGATGTGCGCCGCGATGAGGATTTCCACGGTATTGCAAAACTTGATCAACTGCATTAATTACTTGATCAGGCACTTGCGTTGTAGCAGAACTATCAAGATAGATAAGATTCTGCCGTCGAAAAAATTCAAATTTAGTTTTTATTTGCATAATATTAGGAAAATTCTGTCTACATTATAACAAAAAAACATAAAAAATAAAACTTGACAAAAACTGTTTTTCTAATGGAATTTTAATAATCAAATATTCTTTACACTGGAAGAGAACCATGTCAAATGAGAAAATTATAACTTATGCTATAATTATATATATGATAAAAGCAATAATATCAGATCTTTCAAGGGTTATTTTATTTTCAAAAGACAAAAACTACACAGGTAGCCTAAATTCTTTCCATTCTGAAAAATTAAAAGATGGTGATTATAACTTTTGGGAATATTTTGAATTAAATGGGCAATTAGTTAAACAGTATCAAGAATTATCTAAAAAATGCAATCTATATATCTTTACAACACAATATATCCAAGAATATCCTCCTATTAAAACCAAATTAGAAAAGTTTATTAAAAAAGTATTTATTGCTAATGATATAGGTTTCAAAAAAGATCAACCAGAAGCGTTTCAATATATTTTAGATGAATTACAGTTACAACCTGAAGAAATTATATATATCGATGATCTTGAAAGAAACATTATAGCTGCGAAAAGTCTTAGCATCAAGACAATTCACTACAAAGATGTTCAAGCGACAATTGAAGCAATTGCTCAATACAATATTTAGTCTCATACCAATAAACAAAAAAAGCGCTGCCTATGGCAACGCTCTTGTAATTGACAGAATGAGACTGTCAATCATGATCTTTGTAACTTACGAAAGATAGTTGTCAACGGTCGCCGCAAAGTGCTGGTTGTTGTCGTAGAAACACGTCATCGCACTCAACGCTTCTCTGTCTTTGGAAGGATTCAACTCGCAGACAAGCTCAGCCGCAGCGCACCAAAGTTCTTTTTCATCAACAACCCGACAGACAGCTCGCATTTGTTCATCTCCGTACGTACCAGCCTGAAACCCTCCGATCAAATCATTTCTTGTGAGTGCCTTTATTTCCCGATTCAAACAATCTTGAAAGGACTGGAAGCCGGCACCAAGAAAGTATCTTTGCTGTTTTTGCAGTTCTTGAAAATCGTCCTCGCAAAACGACAGAACACGGTCAGCAATCGCCTTTTCAACCTTCGGGGAATTAATCAAAGACAGTATTTTTTTCAATTGAGCCAACGAATGCTTGCCGTCCTCAATCTCTTGAATCAATCCCTCTTCTGCGACAGAATAGATCACCTTGTTCACATACACATTCCCGCTGAAGAAATTAATCAAAGACGCCAACATGACAAAACGACCAGCATACCGTTCCACCAAATAATTAGCGACTTCAGGCCAAACTTGAGTTGAATTAGCCTGCTCTGCCTTTTCGCGAATCGCTTTGAGCGAAAGTTTACCACCCTTGATCTCATCGACCAGATCTTTGTGCTGTAATGAATTCATTGCCATTGTCGTTCTCCTTCTGTGTTATAGTCGAATGAATCGACTAGAATATATGAACCAACTACTTGTGTAAGTTGGGGCGATCGTGTGCGGTCACCCCCAAAACAGAAGAAGAACATTACAGTTGCCCTTCTCGCCCCAACCTGACCATATTTTCCGCCTGTTGTCGCATAGTAGCGACTTCGATCTTCAATCGCGCGTTTTCTTCCTTCAACTTCACGTTCTCCTGCCACTTCTCATAGCACTTAAACTGAATTGCCGAGGTAACATAAAGATCTTGAAAATAGGAAGCGCAGGGAACAAGATCTATAGGATTGTCAACGTACTTCGCAACGACATACTCGGCCACCGCCATCCAAGCACCTGTGGAATTTACATGGCGAGCCTCGTCACGAATCTGTTCAAGGTCCAACTTGCCGCTGAAAATTTCAGCAATCAAATCGTCCGTGGGCTTATGTCCTGTTTTTTCCGGCATGATCTGCCTCCTTGTTTCTGGTAAAATTGTTCATTGTTCAGCAGCATAAACTTACGGTTGATTTTTCTCGAGATGCCTGGAGACGACTCCCCAAACTAATTGGTTGTCAAAAAAGATCCCCACATCAAGCAATTTTTCTACGTCACTGATAGTTCGTACTAAATGCTCAGCCACTGCCAACCAAAGAGTACTGTCATCTTCCCCGTTGCACGCGCGGATAAACTGATTTATTCGATCAAAGGAAAGTTTATCCGATTTGATCATTCTCAGAACATCCCCTTGCTCCAAAGCACTGATCGTCACGTCTTCCATTATTCTCTCCAATTCTCCTGAATGGTTTGAAAAATAAAAACCAATCACTTGACAGCGACTGATTAATACGTTATTATAGCATATACAGAATGAGTGGTCAATACCACCACCACCGAAATCGCTAAAATTACAAGTAACAAACATCAAATTTCAAGCAAAATACAAATTCTAAATACAAAATTACAAACTCATAATACTATCTGTACAATCTGTATTCAGATCTGTAGATCTGTACCCTTATGCACCAAAAAATACTAACAGACCTTGGACTATCCCCTAACGAAGCAAAGATATATTTGTCTTTACTTGAATTAAAATCCGGCGGAGTTGGAGTTATTTCTAGCCATGCGGGAATTCATAGAAGAAATGTTTATGACACAATTAGTAGATTGATGAAAAAAGGATTAATTTTTCCTGTTCTAAAAAAAGGAGAGAATCAATACTCCCCTGTTGAACCAAATAAACTACTGGAAGTTCTCAGAGAAAAAGAACTTGAACTATCAAAAATTCTACCAGAACTTGAAAGACAGTATCAAGAAAGAATTAATCCTCAGGAAGCTTATATATATAAAGGGATTGAAGGATTTAAAAACTACTTAAAAGATATTCTCAAAGAGAATCAAGATGTTTATTTTATTGGTGCAAAATTAGGTTGGCTTGATCCTCGAATCAATACCTATTTAACAAACTTCCTAAAACAAGCCAAAGAAAAGAAAATTAAATTTCATCACCTATTCGATAACGAAGTCAAAGAGAAAACAGATTCAAAGGAACTTGCTAAGCTTGGATCAGATTACAAGTTTATCCCCAAAGAATTCTCGACTTTTTCAGCGGCTGATATCTTCGGAGACTACGTTGTAACTTTTACCGGACTAAACTATAAACAAATCGATGAAGACGTAACACTTTTTGTTCTACGTGATAAAGATCTTGCAGAAAGCTATCGTACCTGGTGGAAATTCATGTATAAGAACTGTAATAAATCTAAATAATAAAAAAGCACTCTCAATCTTGAGAGTGTTTTATATTTGTAATTTTAACAGCAACAATTACACTCAGAACAATCATCAAACTCATCTTCCCAACCGGAAACCAACTGAAAATCGAACTTATTATTTATAAAATAATCATCTGGTAATTCATGATATCTTTTTGTCTTAATCAACTTTTTTGATTCTTCAATCCACTTTGAATTATAAGCCGTCTCGTTCTCAAACTTTTCAAGTCGACCTTGCTCCCAAATCGCAATATCATCCATATAATTATACTTCCAATTCTCCTTTTCTTCTTTATTCGCACTTTTTAAGACTCGAGCATGAACTTTCTTATCAAAAGCATGTTCTTGCATGTTATAATTAACTGCCCTAATTCTTTCGATAAGCTTTTCTAAACGATTTTCCCTAAAACGAATCATCCTGACAGACAACAACTCGGACCATTCCCTATCGTTTTGTGGCATATAGTAGTAAAATTCAGCATTCTCTCTCATCAATCGAGCATATTCTCTATCACATTCTTGCTTAGCAGAATGTTCAAGATTTCTTAACTTTTTCAAACCATCTTTATCAGAGTTTTGAATTAAACTATCAACCGTTAACTGAACTTTTGTTTTTTCTTGCTGTTCACAAACAGCAACTTTCTTTTCTTTTTTCATATGATTTATCTCAGCCTAATTTGAATAAATCACAAACTTTTATATACATCATGAGTACCGATTGAAACAAAATAGATTTCTCCATTCTTCTGACGATTTAGAATTATTCGATAATTTCTGGTAACCGATATAGACCAATACCCCTTCATTTTACCGGCTAAAGAGTGTAATCTCAAAGAAGAATGAAGAGGATTTTTTTTAAAAATATCTTCTTTTCCAATTGCTAAAACTTTAATTTCAGAAGGCAATTTTGTAAACTCCTTTATAAACTTTCTACCATATTTTATTTTTTTTACAATCATAAAAAGTCTCTTAGAGAATCAGCATCAATCGCCTTACCTTCTTCATATTCTTTTTGCGCTTGCTTTACCGTTCTTAATAATTCATCTTCACTAATCAAATCATCTTCCTGAGAAACTAAAAACTGAATGTAAGCGCTCACTGAATTAAAGCCGCTTGCCTTAGATCTTGTTTGAATTAATTTTTTTGTTTTTCCTGGCATAGATAAAGTTAATATTTCACGCATAAATTTAGCTGGTTAATGCTCAACCCCATTGTAATACATTTGTATTACACGGTCAAGAAGCACCACTTAGCGAAACAAATCAACAACCTTTATATATTTATCCTTTTAATCTTCGCTATGACCATTTTAATCTTCTCATATCCAATACTACTCGGTAACTGTTCTTTTATTGGTCTTAAATAATGATAGTCCTTAACTTTTGACATAGCCAACAACACTTGACTCTGCTCCTTCTTAGAAACTATCGAATCAATATCAAGATCTCCTCCTGAAGCGTAATAACGAGCTAAATGACCTTGAATTGTAGTTGCTCCAAGTTCTCTAACTTTTGCGATCTTCTGAATTGATAGTCCTTCATCAAATAGATCAATCGTCTGTCTAATTGTATCAGTAACATTTACAGGAGCAACAACTTCATCTTCATCATCCAAAAGATCATGCGATCGATTAAGCAGTTCTTTTTCCTGCATCTCTTGCCCCATCTTATCAAAAAACATATCCCGTTCCGTATTCTTACTCTCATCTAAACAGATATCACAGTTATCACATTTGTCTGAATATTTATCAAGATCAGGATCAGAAAAATAATTTAGAATAGTTTTTCTTCGACATGATTCGTTTTCAACATACTCACGAATCTTTTTTATTTTATCATACTTTATATTCACAATTTCATTTACCTCACCAGAACTTTTACCTTGTTCATACATCTCGTCTTTTCCCTTTTGAATGAAAAACGACTGTAAACCATAATCTTTCGGACTTGATAACAGAACACAACTCGCTTTTTCTCCGTCACGACCAGCTCGTCCTGCTTCCTGATAATAGTTCTCCAGACTACCAGGCATCCCAAGATGAACAACAAATCTGATGTCTGCCTTATTCACTCCCATTCCAAAAGCAACTGTTGCAACAATCACCTTGTACTTATTATCCATGAAATCTTGCTGAACCTTTGTTCTCTTGTCACTATTAAGACCAGCGTGATAAGCAATCGCATTTATTCCATTTTGATTAAGCAATTTAGCTGTAGCTTCCGCTTTTTTCCTGGTCAGAACATAAACAATTCCACTGCCCTGACTTTTCTTCACAATTTTCAGAGCTTGAGCGTCACGATCCTTATCTTTCATCTGTAATGCAGAGAAATGAAGATTTGGTCGATCAAATCCACGAACAAACACTTGAGGTGTATTTAGATTTAGATTTTTCACAATATCTTCCCTGACCTCTGTTGTAGCAGTCGCTGTAAAAGCGCCAACAACTGGTCTACTATCACCCATGTTTTCTATAAAATACCTTATATTCATGTACTCCGGTCGAAAGTCGTGTCCCCACGAAGAAACACAATGAGCCTCGTCAACTGCGACAAAGGAAACATCCATATTATTATTCCTAAACATAGTTGTGAACCCCACCTGACTAAGTCGTTCTGGCGCCACATACAATAGATCAATCTCCTTTTTTTTCATTCGATCAATAACCGCTTTGACTTCTTCCCAACTCTGCGAACTGTTAATAAATTCCGCTCGGATATTTCTCGCCAACAACGAATCAACTTGATCTTTCATAAGAGCAATTAACGGAGAGATTACAATCGTCATCCCATCATTAACAACCGCGGGGTATTGATAACAGAGAGATTTCCCTCCACCTGTCGGCATAATCCCAAGAACATCTTTTCCGTCCATGACTGATTGAATTATTTCCTCCTGACCGTCACGGAAAGAGGATAGTTTAAATATTTCTCTCAACTTATTTTCCATATATTTATTGTTCGTTATGCTTTTGTCGTTGAAAATGACAAAAAACAAAATACAAATAACAAACAAATTTCAAAGTTTAAATATTAAATTAAAAACATTCAAAAACTATAACTATTTTTTGGGTTTTCGTTGACCTTCTAATTCAAGAATTATTGTGCTTAAAATACATAATAACTCATTTGATTCTTTGATCAGCCTGGTTCGTTCATCTTCCAAGTAAGTACCGGTGTCAAGAATATGCAGCCAATAACGTGTTTCTTTAACCTCTTTCCGACTAACCTTAACCCTATAAATTAGATCTTTCTTACTTGTTGCTTCATTTCCTTCAATGTAATTCGCTCCGACAGACCCCGAACTTCTTATAACCTGTTTGCCATCCTCTACGTTGGCGGCTGTCTTCGGCAACTTCCGAACTAACCTCCTCACATCCCGAGCAAACTTGAGAGTTCGATCTTCTAAATCATATTTTACCATATTTCAATATTTATTGTATTATTTATTTGATATTTTGTATTTCTTCACTATTTATCTTATATTTGTTTTTTGTCATTTGTTATTTGCAATTTTTTTCGTTGCTCTACTTCTAATTTAACACCCTATCAATAAAAAGAGCAACGAAAATGTTATCCCCAGTCGTCACATTTTTTAAAAACCAACATTTCCCTTAGGTAAAAGACTATCTTCATGTCGACCAAGGTCGTCAAATAAAAAAGAGACTCAATCGTCTCTTTTTTATATCAAACTTTCTTATTAATACTGTACATCTAAAAACGGAACACTACCCGCTGGAATCATACTCGTTGGCAACTTACCATCCCATTTTCCAATTGCTTGCAACTGAACATAGTCCTTACCACCTCTTTGCGTAATAGCTTGTGCTTGAATTCGAATTGATTCTGCGTCTGCTTTAGCTCGAGTAATCTTCTGTTCTGCTTCCATCTTAACTCGTTCAAGATCATTCTTAGCTTTCAAAGCATTCTGCTCAGCTGTTACTTTTGCTTCAATTGCTTTATTAAATCCATCAGAAAAGTCGAATGAAGTGATAAAAATATCATCAACTAAAATATTATTCTTAGCTAAATTCTCAGTAATCGCCAACTTAAGATCATTTTTAATATCTTCTCTTTTAGTAATCAATTCCTCAGCAGTGTAATAAGCTGTTGTCTTCTTCACAAACTCTTCAATTGCTGGTGAAATAATCCGATTACTATAATCATACCCAACTTCCTGCCAAAGCTGATTTACCTTCTGAGTATCAAGATGATAATTAATTGCAACTTTACTTGTCACAATCTGCAAATCCTTTGAACTAGCGCTAGCACCTCGTTCTTCTTTCTGAATTTTCACATCCATTTTTACAACTTTCTGCATAACAGGTACTCGAAGATGAATTCCTTCATCTAAAATAGTGTCGCTAACAGCTCCCCAGTTCAGAACAACCCCTCGCTCACCTGCATTAACAATTACGAGCGGATTAAGGATCGCAATGACAATAATTACCATTACAATAATTGCGACCGTCCAGATCATTTTAGCGTTCTTCGTTGAAATGTTTTTAATAATGTCTTCTGGCATATTTTGAGTATAAAGGGAAAAGTATAAAGGAAAAAGAAAAAAGATCTTTCCTTTTACTAATGACTATTCCCAAATGCTTATGTTTCCCTTATCTTAGCATAGTTATAGAAATAAACAAAAGCGCTGACTCATCAGCGCTTTTAGAATATCTAAAAAGTAAACTTATTGAGCAGCAGCCATCATCTCACGAGTTTTCGGTCGAGCAGATGAACTTATTTCTAGGATCTGTCCTTTTTGGGTATTATTGAAAAAAGCCATATCACCACCAACGTAACAACGTGGTTGAATTTCTCGCAAGAAGAATTTTCCCAGTAATTTACCTTCTTGTTTTATTGCTTGAATATACTCAGCATACTTTGCGATTGGCTGACCGATAACAGCGGCGCTGTGAGTTGACCAAGAAGCTTCGTAACTAGAAGTGATAACCTTGGGTAAAGATATCTCCTCAAACGGAACATCTAATTCTCTTTGAGCTTTTAATCTGTAAACTCTCTCCATCTCTGTCATAATATTGTTAGTAATATCATAGCTAAAACAGGCTTCGAATCCTATTGTTAAATCCTTGCAAGTTTCAGGGTCTTTTGTTTTGAGTAATCTAGCAATCAGAGCTTCTGCTATTTGAGAAACTTTTAATTTAACTTCTTTATTAACAGCCATATGCTTGCCATCAAGTGATCCATGTCCTTCTAACCATAGAACCGTTTGACCAGAACTGTTTGCAATCTGCGTATGTAAATTTTCAACAGCCGTCTCCCCTTCCTTACCATCAATCACTGAGATATTTTCATCAGGTACATTAGCGGCTTTTGCCAAGGAGGTGATACCGACTTGATCTTCAAAGTCATAACCTGTCCGATAATCAAATCCGCTCATAACAATTACATTTTTAGTCTTCTCTGACAAGAACTCATACTTACCAAACTCTTTCCGCTGCTCAAACAATTTCTCAGCGACCAAATCTTCCGACAACT
>JABHMO010000046.1 GCA_018693855.1 Candidatus Falkowiibacteriota bacterium | reverse complement strand
TTATATTCATGCGCCTTACTATATCAATTTGGCTTCATCAAGTAATCGGATCAGACACGGATCGATTGCGATTTTGCGTGAAGAGTTAGAAGCTGGAACAAAGCTGGGAGCAAAATACATGATGTTTCACATGGGTAGTGCTAAAGATTATACTGAGAAAAAGGCTGTTGAACTAGTTATTAAAGGTATTAACGAAATACTTAAAAACTACAAAGGGTCTTGCCAACTCTTAATCGAGAACTCAGCTGGTGCAGGTCAGATACTAGGTGCGACTTTTGAAGAAATTGCGACTATTCTCAAAGGAGTTAAAAACAAAAATGTAGGTGTTTGCTATGATACTTGTCACGGATTTGCGTCTGGATATGATATTCGAGATGAAAAATCATTAAAATCAACCTTTTCAAATTTTGACAAATTAATTGGTCTTGATAAGCTTAAGTTATTCCATCTAAACGACAGCAAAACTGAGTTTGATTCACATAGAGACAGGCATGCAAATATTGGAGAAGGTGAAATTGGCAAAAAAGCGTTTGAGTTATTTGTGAACTATTCAAAAATTAATAAGATAAACGCTGTTCTAGAGACTCCGGATGTTGGTGAGGAGAAACCGTGGAGCCTAGAGGTACTGTTGAATAGTAAGAATATGTAAACAGTTCGTATAAAAAAGTTATACAAAATATCATTCAAATAAAATCTATATTTATGGAAGGTGAACAACATTTTTCCCCCGAAAAAAAGGAAAGGCCTAGATTTTTGTACCACGCATCGGCCAACAAGGGAATAGAGAGTTTTGAACCTCGAGCAGAAAACGTACGTGACCCAGAAGAAGGCCCTGTTGTTTTTGCGACCCCAGACTTCGCACTTGCTACTACATTCTTAGTCAGCGAAGCAAATGATAGGTGGACTCAAATAGGAAAGATCAACGATATCCCTTACATGGTGATTGTATCTAAAGAAACCTTCCTGGAGCATGACAAGGGTGGCTCAATTTATAAATTTTCAAGTGATGGCTTTACCTCACATCCAGATAAAGGCATGGGCGATGATGAGTGGGTCAGCAAAGATTCTGCCACTCCAATTGAAAAGATAGATATTGAATCAGCTCTTGAGGCAATGATAGAAAATGGTGTACAAGTATTCTTCGTAGAGAAAAACACCTTTAGCAAGATCAAGGACTCCGCTGATAAAAGCAGCGTATTAAAAACACTTGAATCTGAAAATCAGCGACAAGGAAAAAATGTTGTAGAATTCAAAGAGCCAAAAGAAAATACAGCCGAAGCATTTAAATCTGAATTATTAGAGATTCTTCGTACTTCTAGATTGCCACAATCTTTGAAGCATGCTGAAGGCGTCTTGAAATGGGTAAAACAGTTAAAACCTGACTCAGATCTTGCGATGGAGCTTGCTTCTTTGGGGCACGACCTTGATACATGCAAGGAAGAATGGCGAGTGAAGAAAGAAGGGTTTTCAAGCGAAAAATCATTCAAGCAGGCGCATGCACAAAAGTCTGCCGAGCTTCTAGGTGAGTTACTCAACAAACATGGACTTGAAACCGAGCTCGTACAACGAGTAGTGCAACTAGTTACCAATCATGAATACGGTAAGGACGAAGATTCAACTACCATAATGCAAGCAGAAGCAATTTCATTCTTTGAATATAATTTGCCTATATATTTTTTGCAAAAAGGAGAAGCTCGCACACGAGACAAAATAAAAACCATGTGGTCAAAACTATCAAAAGAGCAGCAACCGACGGTTCAACAATTTTTTACGAATTATGACAAAACATTATCAGATTATTCGCATATTAGTGAAGAAGACTGGAGCAAGTTGATAGAAATCATTAACGAAGAGAATTGGCAAGATAAATGCTGTGCTTGAGACTCTGGATGTTGGGGAGGAGAAACCGGGGAGTTTGGGGATGTTGTTAAAAAGTAAGAATGCATAGATACTTCGTATAAATACGAGTTAGCTGAAATATTCCTTTTCTTTTCTGGGCTATCGCCCAATTGTTTTAAAAAATTTTCAAATTTCTTTTAGATATGAATTCCGAAGAAAGCATCAAAAGAACAAATGAATTACTTGCATCCTATCCTATTGAGGAACTGCAAGCGCGAGCAGTCGAACACAATAAACAAGCTCGTAAGGATTTTGATGAGTTAAAAAAAGCACTAGAGATAGAAGAATGTTCCTTCTGCTCGCAGAGTATTACTTGTTTTGATGAAGAAAACCCTTGTCTCCACTGGTTATTGTGGAAAGCGCCAGACTTGAAGAAAAAGCACTTTCCACAATTATTTGAACAAAAAGGCTTTCATAATATAAGCACCTATCTTCGCTGGATTGCGAATTGCGATAAGTCTTTTGTTAATATCAACGACCTAACAGAGGAAAGCAAGTCAACCAATATAATTGATTTGACTATAAGGTACAAAAACTTGGAGTGGTCTTTCATTTGTTCTGAAAACGACAAGGTAGGACATCACGGGACCAAGGAAGGTAGTAAACCTCACTATCATTTTCTAATGAAAAAAGATGGGCTAGTTGTTATAAAATATGGGTATCATTTTCCGTTCACTGACTATGATGAATTCTATTTTGCAATGAAAGAGGGGAAATTTGATAAACTTCGTCCCGATGACGGAAGAGCGGCTGGTATCCAAACCATACTTGATAACACAAGACCCGAGGAGGTCATCGACCTAATGACACACTCCAAATCAGATGAAGATGCATTATTCAAAACAGATATCCTTATTGAAGCCGAGGAAGGGCATACCATCTCAGGTGACGACATAGCAGAGATGCTTAAAGAAAGAGACAAAACCGGTGTACCACTAGCAAAGCTTGTTGACAAGCTAAAGAATGTTAAGCTAAAAAAAATAGTATCACCAGGACCTGCTATTCCAGAGAAATCAAAAAGGAGTTCACGTGGAAAAAAGAAATTTGAAAATTTTTAAAACAAGTTTTCTTTCAGAAAACAAAAGAAAAGGAATACATCAGCTAACAGCGTATATCTGGTTCGCGCTTGCCTAACGGCAAATGCTCACCCATATTGTTCCCTGCGGTCGCAACATCAGATATACGCAAACGTTATACGCAATTTAGAAATCAAAAATACATTATTAATAATTTATATGGAAAAAACATCTATCTCATCAGACAAAGCTCCAAAGGCTGCTAGCTTTTTCTCGCAAGCTATACTGACAGCGAGCAAATATAACTTAGAACTTTCGGGGCAAATCGGATTAGACCCCGCAAGTAGCAAACTTGTTGAAGGTGGAGTTGCCGAGCAAACAGAACAAGCCTTTAGCAACGTTGAGGCTGTACTGTCTGAGTTGAATTGGACCCTTGATAACATTACAAAGGTTAGAATTTACTTAACCTCAATGGATGATTACACAGAAATGAACGATGTTTATGAAAGTAAATTTGGTGATACCCCTCCTGCAAGAGCAGCTATTGCTGTAAAAGAGTTGCCTTTGGGAGCACTAGTTGAAATTGAGTGCGTTGCTACAGGTGATGAGGTTCATGATGATCTTTCTATCTAATTTTATAAATCTTTTATTATTTAATCGTGAACATTATGAGTTTTTTTAATAAATTGTTTCAAAGCAACCCAATAAAAGGAGAGAAAAACGAGACAAAGTCTAGCTCTTCAATCTTGGGTATGATTCTTTTAGAAGAATTGGATTCATTGGATTTTGATAATGTAATCAGTGAGTTAAAAAATAAATGGGGCTTACAAGCCAAAGACATAAAATCCGACAATGGAACATCGGTTTTTGATATCAATGGATACATGATTGCAATTGCATATATGCCTGCACCAGTTCCAGGAAACGAAGTTGAAGAAGTCGTAAAATATAACTACTTCTGGAAAAATGGTGTTAATGAAGTTTCCAAGCATAAAGGACATATCATACTATCAGTAATGAAGGTAAGACGAAATCCTATTCTAGAAAACTTTCTGTTTAGCAAGATAGCTTCAACGGTAATGAATAATAGCAAAGCTATTGGAATATATATTGGAGCAAGAACACTTGTATTAAAAAAAGACATGTACATGGAAACCGTAGAAAAAATGTCTCCTGAAAAATTACCACTCTATATTTGGATATATTTTGGTTTAAGAAAGGAAAACGAAAAACAATCAATTTATACATACGGCATTGCTGATTTTGGAAAAATGGAAATGGAGGTCCTGGACTCAGAGCATACGATGAGTGAACTGAGTGAGATGACATATAATTTAGCACATTATGTAATTAGTTCTGATGTAACCTTGAATGATGGTGAAACCATGGGGATATCATCAACTCAAAAAATAAAATTGAGCATATCAAAGGGCAAATATTTAGATAGTGACACTATAAAAATTGAGTATTAACAAAAATACAAAATTTAATCACTAACTCCTATGAAAGAACTAGGGAATGGTTATCTAAAAGATGACAATAATATATACTTTCACACATGGACAGAAAAGGGGTATAAAGACAAAATCGTGAAGGAGGCTGATTACGAAACATTCACTGTGATAAAATGGTTGTACGCAAAAGACAAAAACAATGTTTACTATGCACAAAAAATAAAAGGAGCAGATGTCTCAACATTTGAGATACTAGAAGAAAGCGGCGAAAAAGCAAGCATTGCAAAAGATAAAAATCATGTCTATTGGCATAGCATAAAATTAAAAGGCGCAAACCCAGCGACTTTTCAATTACTTGAATCTGCAAACACAGGGGACAAAAATAACATCTATTACTGGCGCACACCAATAGAAAATGCTGACGCTGATAGTTTTGAGGTTTTATCATCAGGATACACAAAAGACAAAAACCATGTTTACTTCACAGGCCAAATACTAAAAGAGGCAGATTCGCAAACTTTTGTATACCTGAAAAATCTATATGCAAAAGACAAATACCACGTATACTCGGGCAAAGAACTTGTCAAAGGTGCGGATAAGGACACCTTTCAGGTTTTAGGCACTGGATACTACGCAAAAGACAAAAATGCCATCTACAAAGACGCAAACAAAATTAGTCACGCAGACACCGAAACCTTCAAAATAATAAACGAAGAAATGTCCATGTCAAAAGACAAATACCATGATTATTGGCAAGACAAAATAATAAACAGTGACGGAACCGTAGAACTTGAATGTTATGAAATCGTAAATGGGAAAAAGGTCACTAGAATTGAAAAAGAATTAGTTGTAGAAAGAAATTTTTTCATTATAATATATAAAGAGATAGTTAGCATGATCAGAAACAGAAAGAATAAACTCAAATAATATGAACATCGCCCTAAACATAAAAGTCGAAGAAGCAATACGATTCATGACGGAAAATTTTCCAATTACGGATAGTGATAGCCGAAAAGCGGTTATGTTTCACGATATTAGAGTTGGAGTTTATCTTTATGAACATAATTACAATGAAAACATCGTAATGGCGGGATTTTTACACGATGTTATCGAATGGTCTGATGTAACAGCTGAAATCGTGGAAGAAAAATTCGGGAAACAGATCTTAAAATTAATTTTAGCAAACAGTAAAGACGATTTGATAAAAGATCAGCAAGAAAAAACAGATGAACTGATAAAAAGATGTGTAAGTGAAGGAGAGGACGCCTTAATTATAAAAACTACTGACATCCTAGACAGTTTCAAATGGTACACTCAACAAAACTATCCTGAACAGATCGAGTACTGCAAAAGAAATGCTAGAGCAATTCTTAAATTCAAACCAAAAGAGTTTGATGATAAAATATTTGCGGAATTAGATAAATGGTTGGAAGAATAAAAAAAACGAACGTCGGCTCGTGAAGCTAACGTCCATTATTGTGCGCGTCGCTGACATCCGTGAAGGATGAGGTTTTTCAGCGACTTGCTATTTAATTGTGCTTTTGCCTAGTCACCCATTTTCCCTTTTCCTCGGTGATATTAGTGAAGGGGTGAAAACAATAGCTTGGTATTTTTATTATAGCGTAGTTTAGTTGGGTTGAACAGGATTTGTCCACATATTAGTCACGTAACACGAATCACGTAACACGTAACAAAAACACAGAGTAATTTAAAATCGCCAAGGGTTCTAGTTTGCTCTGTCATGACAAATTCCCCGTCTTACGGTATACGAAGTACTGCGTAAACAAAAGCACGGAAGCAATAGCACCCACAAAGTCTGGGATAAAAATGTACCAAGACTCAATACAGTACGCATAACAAGTTCTAGAAATAAATATTGCCAATGGTATGGTAACCATGATGAAATTTGGTCCGCACTGTTTCACTTTGTGATTCTTAATGATCTGACTTGGGATTGCTATGAAAACCATCGCTAAAGCAAGAACCATTGTCAATGTTCCCCAAAAATCTTCCATTGGTTTCTCCTTGTTCGTTTATTAACAACCAATAAATAATCTTACACGCTACAAATAAATCTGTCAACATTTATATAATTAAAACCGCCGACAGTGATGTCGGCGAAACAAGAAAAACGTTAGCGAGAGTTTCTGTTGCAGAAATAACGACAAAACGCACGTCGCTCAAACCAATTCAATTTTCTGCAAATTGCACCGTTGTGGAACTTATCTCTTATCCACAAAATCGTAGTAAAAAGATCAAAGCTAATTTTAGCCTCTGATCCTGTAGAATCAACCGCATTGTCATAGAGATAAGCCTTGACGTAAGAGGCAACGCTATACAATTCATGATTTGGTGGAAAATTTAAGAATGTTTGAGGATAACGCATTAGACTTGAAACAGAATAAGCATAGATCCATTTCCCGGTTTTTGGATCTTTAACCTTGAAAACGTTGATTTGCATTGAGATGCTCCTTCTTAATTTGTTCGTGAACAAAGCTATCTATACTATGAACAGAATATTACATTACTAAAACCTAACTGTCAACGTATATATGAACGTTGCAATCTGCTCAGATTCGCACGATAACTTGGTTAATATTAAGAAATTTCTAAGTTGGTGCAATCGACACAAAATCGAAAGTATTATACACTGCGGTGATTGGTGTGCACCAAGTGTTTTAGAATTGTATCGGAAAAGATTTAAAGGAAAACTTTATGGAGTTTACGGGAACGTACATGCTGATGATGAAACGATGAAAAAATTTGCCAAGAGACACAAAATAACAATAAAGGAAGATGAATTAGCAATTAAAATTGAGAGTATTAAAATACTGGTAACTCATTATCCAGACAAAGCGAAAAAGATTGCTGAAGAAGGAAAGTTTGATCTTGTATTTTACGGACACAGCCATGTACCATGGATGAAAAAAGTTGAGAATACCTACATTGCCAATCCCGGAACACTTGCGGGTATGTTTCAAAAGGCTAGCTTCGCGGTTTATGATACGAAAACGAGGAAGTTGGATTTGAAGATTTTGGAATTGATCTAAATATATTTATTAGCCGAGAATGCGGATTATCGGCTAACAAATATATTTAAATTTTAATCAAAAACCGCTTTCACCTGAGAGCAAAAGCGGCTTTCTTTGCATGTTGTGCGAGTTATGGCAGACAGGCGATAAATCCATCGACCTCCAACTCACCGTTAATCATCGCCCACCGGTAACCGACGAAGCCGTAACAACGATTCTGTCGCAAGATCTCGTCGCGTTGTGCAATGAAACGGCACTTCGCCTCCACCGTCATATTCGGGACGACTTGATCCATCAATGGACGAAGAGCTTCGCTCTCGACCTTCAAGCTTGCCATTCTGACTTCGCCAGCGTAGAATACAAGCACAAGCAGAATAAGAAAAAGGACACAGCGAACACAGAACCGGATCTTTTTTGCGCGAAGCATACGAGCTTCGTCTTCCCTGAAAATCAATTTCATGAATCCCTCCATCAGCTAGGGTTATACAATAAAAGATTATATCATAATAACTAAATTTAGTCAATATGTTAATAGAAATAGACCAAAACAATCCAGAATACCCTAAAATTAAACAAACTGTAGATATTCTGAAAAACTGTGGGGTTATAGCATATCCAACTGACACAATCTATGGGTTTGGTTGCGATATTTTTTGCAAAGAAGCAATTGATAGAATTTACAAAATTAAAAAGAAAAAAGCATCTGGATTCAGCTTTATCGTACCCGACTTGAAAGAAGTTTCTAAGTACGCAATCGTACCAGACAATGCTTACAAAATGATGAAACGAGCTCTGCCTGGACCGTTCACTTTTATCTTCAAAGCAACAAAACTCGTCCCAAAACAATTAATTCCAAATAAAAAAACTGTTGCCATTAGAATTCCTGACAATAAAATTTGTTTAGAAATAACTAAACTACTTGGCAACCCAATCATTTCTACTTCAATTAACGTGACAGGAGAACCACACTTTTCAGATCCTCTTGAAATTGAGAAACTGTTTGGCGATCAAGCTGATCTTATAGTCGACGCAGGAATTCTAGAAAACGATCCTTCAACAGTGATAGACTTTTCAACTGACTCCCCCGTCATCGTTAGACAAGGTAAAGGGGATGTCACTTTATTCGAATAATTCAACACAAAATTACAAATTAGTCACCTGCCTACGTTAGAAACTTCGGCAAGGCAGGCAAATTTACAAATGTGATTGGACTGACATAAGAGAGAAACACAATACGGCCCTTCATCTGGCCAAACTCCGGATCCCACATTCATTCAGAAAACTACGGTGGGCAGGCGTGTCCGGAGTGACATTGATAGGACGATGCCGAAAACATTATCAAGTTATCTAGTTGATAAGACGACAATAGAATCGGGGGTTTGGGGGTGAATTTCGCCCCAAATAGAACCACGGAATAAAACAATGCTCCGCGAATTATTCACCCCCAAATCTTTTTGCTTACTTTTTGGATACAAAAAGTAAGTCGAACGGAGTTCGAAACTTATTCCCCACGAATAAACATTAACAAAAAATACTATGACAGCACTTCAACTTGCAAAATCTACATCAAAACAAGCAGGTAAAGAATTAAAAAGACTATTTTATTCTCGACAATTCACAACTCAACTAAAATCAAAACACGAGATTGTGACTACAGCTGATAAACTTGCTGAGAAAATTATTATCTCAGGAATTAATGAACAGTTCCCCGATCACGCAATCCTCGCAGAAGAATCCGGGCGAAACAAAAAGAAATCAGACTACCTCTGGATCATCGATCCACTAGACGGCACAACAAACTTTTTCATGCACAATCCCCTATTCTCAGTTTCAATTGGTCTAGCTTACAAAAACGAAGTTGTCATGGGTGTTGTCTATATACCTATCCTGGATGAACTCTACTATGCGGAAAAAGGAAAAGGAGCATTCGTAGACGGAAAACGAATCAAAGTTTCAAAAACTTCCGATATAAAAGATACGTTCTTAACATTCTGTCATGGAAATAAGTTAACGGCTCTTAATTCAGCAATAAACTTTTACGGGAAACTAAAAAAGACTGCCCGAGACTTCAGACAGCTAGGTTCTGCTGCTATTGAATGCGCTTACGTTGCACGAGGAATCACTGACGCAATAGTAATTCCCGGAGTAAAAAGCTGGGACGTAGCCGCAGGAACAATTCTTGTTCGTGAAGCAGGTGGTAAAGTCTCTGACTTGAAAGGAAAAGACTGGACAATCAAATCAAATGATATTTTGGCAACTAATGGGAAGATCGAGAAAAAGTTATTGAACCTAATAAAATAAATTTATAAAAATGAAAAGTCCTGACACGTGCTGTCAGGACTTTTATTTGAGGAAACAAGTAAGTGCAATGCTTGCTTCCTATGTGCGCTTAGCTAAGGACGTAGCCATCGGGTTCTACCGGCGAATTGATCAAATGGGTTAGGATTTTTCCCCAATCCTTTCCATAATCCCAATTGACCGTGCCGTCCGCATTGTCGTGAACCCGGCATTCACCTTCCCCATTACAGGCAGGACAAGCAAACCCCTCAACCTGAATTCGCCCGCCCCACAACGGGAAGAAACCGACCTTGGCTCCGTTCATATTGAAACGAACTGGGGTTGGACCAGTCGGACTGCGATCATTCCAGCCCCCATAAGAACCAAGCCGATCCAACATCGCCAATGCCGGATGATGATGGTGTTCTCCCATGGACACCACTCCAACATATTTGGCACCATGCAAAACTGCATTGAGTGCCAAAGCGAAACCGACCGGCATTTCCTGACCGACAAACTCCTTTCCAGGACCACACTGATTACGAGAACCAGCCGGCATGAGTAAATCGGTCAAGACTACTTCAAAGGGCTCATTACACTGAGGCCTTCCGTGAAAAGACACGAGAAGCAAGTCATACGCTTCGTCATACGTACCCACGACCGTCAAGTCGTGATCCGTGATGGTCTGACGGGCAGACTCCTGATTCAGAGGGCTGTCGTCGATTACTAAAACTTTCATGGGATTTCTCCTTTCATGTTGTTAACGAATCATCCCACCGCAATCGTCGATCAAATCAACAGCTCCGGTGAGTGGCGCAAGTGAGTGAGACTTGCGCCGGGGTGTGCCGAAGCATTTTACTTGGATCGACACTCCAATAGATCGAGAAGGAAGCGAATTGCGTCGTCGTTGGAAAAACAAATCCTATGTCCCGACCAATCTTTTGGATTAATTGGGTCAATCTCCCTTTGCTCTTCATGCTCGAAACGGTGACTGGCATGTTTCCATCGCGTGTTCATGTTCTCAATCTCTAAAATACCCTCGCGAATTTCTTCGTCTGAGAATCCCAGGGAGTGAGCCAAGTCAAACACTCGTTTGAAATAGAGCGTTGTTTCCTCTTTGTCGTGATAGCAAGTGCACCCCGGAGACAAAGGATAAAAGCCACCAAATTTCTCAATGACAAGCTTCATCACTTGCTCAGCACCCGCTCTTCTGCTCCAAAAGCGCTCCCTTTCAAGACCGTCCTGGAACTCCTTTGACTTAAACAAAATTTTTCCAACCAGCTCTTTCATGGAATCCTCCTTGCAGGTTAATTGAATTTCAACTTACATGCACACAATACCACGAATTAGCGTTTTTGTGTTTTTTGTTCGTCAAGAAAGCCTCACTATTTACGCTAAAATTGAATTAACTCAAAACAAACAAGAACGATATGTGCATTAAAATTGACAAAACAACAAGAATGTAATACAATTATTTATATGGACAATAATGAGAAATTAACAAAAGAGCTACTAAGTATAGGACTATCAAAAAAAGCCGCATTAGTATATGCGGCAGTACTAGAATTTGGCAGAGCTTTTCCTTCTAAAATAGCAGCCACCACAAAATTAAATAGAACAACTGTTTATCACATTCTAACAGATCTCGCAGTCAAGGGACTTGTGACTGAAAGCGAACAAAAAGGCAAGCGTTGCTATCAGGTTGAACCACCAAAAAAATTGATTAATTATACAAAAATGCAGATTCGTCGAGCCAAAGAGGCTGAACAAAAAGCAAAAATGATCCTTCCAGAAATTGAAGGTTTATTTAACCTAGTTCCACATAAACCGCGCGTAAGATATTTTGAAGGAATTAAGGGAGTGCTTGACGTATACGAAGATCATGTTTCTCAAGAGAAGCCCTACGAAATGCTTGGCGTAAGCAACGTTGAGGCCTTAATTCCCTCCTTGCCAAGGGAATTTGTGTCAAAATACATAAGAAAAAAACAAAAAAACAAAATTACAACGAGAGCACTTTTTCCTGACGCACAATTCAGCGAAACATACGACAAACAAGTTTACGTTGGGATTGAAAAAAAATTCATTCCAAAGACAAAATATATTCCAAAAGAAAATTTTCCATTTAATTGTGATATTACGATTTACGGAGAAAACAAAGTTTCTATAATAAATTTTCAGAAAGATGTCCTTATCAGTGTTATTATCGAAGAAAAAACAGTAGCCGACATGATGAGAATGATTTTTGAACTTGCTTGGACTAGTAAAAACATTAAATAACATGAGAATTAATGTAAAAGTCAAACCAAATACATCGAAAAATGAAATAATGCGCATATCTGACCACATTTTTACTGCAAAGGTGACTGTTTCGCCCAAAAAAGGCAAAGCAAATGACGAGGTAATCAAACTTTTAAGTAAATATTTCAAAACAGCCAAATCGAATATATCAATAATTGCCGGCAAAACCTCACGAGAGAAAATCTTCGAAATTCAATAAAAATCTGCGTTTCTGCAGATTTTTTGTTTTTGCTAAATCTTCACTTCCAGTCTTTTTGTTTAATTTAACAAAGGAATATTGAGTCGCACATTTTTATTCAAATGTTCCACGTGGAACATTTAAGATTATTTCCCTATTCAAAAGACCGCTCGACGAAGAGAGGTCTTATTTTTTGGTCCCAAAATATGGCTCCAGGGCAAGATATGTCAAAGCCAGAATTACGCCAGCCAGACCCATCCCTCGATACACCTCTGAGTTTCTTGTGAAAAACAGAGTGAAGGATGTACGAGCCTAATGCTCACTCGACGACAACGTCAGCAACAATGCTCCCCACATCAAACACGTCGCAAACAATACAACGATAAAAATTCAAAGTAGCTTCATGAATCTCTCCTTATCGCGCTACTTGCGCGTCAAATCCATACAAAACAATATTATTTCCGGTTTTGTATAGACAGGTGTGTACAAATGCCATATTTTTCCACACTTTTCCACAAGTTATCAACAGAAAAGCGGCCTTAAATCAACATTCGTCGTCAGAAGCCTCGACAACAGACAGTCCTGCCACCACGGCAACAACCCACCCAGCAAAGAAAGTTCCGTATGCGACAAGGAAAATAATGAGATTTCTAATCATTTGTCGAAAAAGCGCTGAACCAGGGAACAAGATTGACATTGCAACAATAAATCCCAAACACACAACAACAACACCTGCCACAATGGAAACATTCGTCATACGCGCAAGCGCCTTAGAGTTCTGATCCTCAAACTGCCATAGAGATATTCTTTTCTGCATTTCAAGCTCCCTTTATGTATCGACGGAGACCACAAGCAAAGCATATCAAAACCCAAAAATTTGTCAACAAAAAAAACACCTCTTCTTATGGCGTTTTCTATCTTCCAATATCTAATTACTAATTTCCAGTTATTTGGCGCTCCCTGAGGGAATCGAACCCCCATCTTATCCTTAGGACGGATTTGTTCTATCCATTGAACTAAAGGAGCTAACAAAATGTTCCACGTGGAACATTACCAGTAGACAAAACAGAGCACAATCTCAAATGTTTTCTAGAATTAAAGAGAAAACATGAGTCGCAAAACATTCAGATTACAACAAAAAAGAAAAATAGGTGAGAAATTCACCTATTATCTTGATTTAATTCTCACATTTTTTCCACGTTTTTTAAGTTGTTTCTTTTTTGCAACTTTTTTTGCTTTATTCATAGATATATTGCAGATATGCGGATCCTTTGCGGATTTTGCAGATTAGTAATTTATTATATATGGCGTGCCATTCGTAGTTCTTCAGAACAAAAGCGAAGAGAATCGACTAACAGTGGTCCTTTTGCGCTTTTACTAACGTAAGCTACAAAGGACATTCTTCGCATAACTGGCGTGCCATTCGTAGCTCCGTGTAACAGGAGCGAAGAATGGTACCCCCGGCAGGAGTCGAACCTACGTATCCAGCTTAGAAGGCTGGTGTTCTATCCGTTGAACTACGGGGGCGTGATAATTAATAGAATCAATCGCAATTAATAGAATCAATCGCAGTTAACCAGTTAATCGCGCTTCGCCGTTAACCAAGTTAATCACCAAAGACAACATCTTCCAATATATGACTTGACCTTTACATAAAGCCAATTAGGCCATTTACTGCAAAATGTAGTCAAATAATACTAAATTTCAATGAGATTGTCAATAAAAAAGCTCTGTCGCCAATAGTGGAAACAGAGCATTGTGGTCGAGGCTCACCGAATAAGCTGCAAAATCGGTGAAGCCCGTTTGTGAAAGCTATGCTGTGGTTGAGGAGCCAAAGCCTCGATTGAACAAGCCCGGCAGTTCGGAGGGAAGAAATGAAAGACAAGACCTTGCCATCGAAAGAGGGGATGCTAGCAGAGCAGCTTTAGCTCAGGTTGATATCATTGTATTGCAATTCACGAACTTTTTCAAGTTTACGTACATTTGTTAGCTGAATTAGTATTAAATTATCACAAATCCCATTTAAAACAAAAATCCGATCAACAAGGTGCGCTGATCGGATGTTGAATTTAGTGCCCACCGAGAAAGCTGCAAACTCGGTGGACTCACATGCAGGCTAGTCGTCGATCGGGAAGAGTCCTGAAATCCAGCGGAGAATATCGCGGGAACGATATTGGGCGGGAGAGAATGGGATGTCGTGAAAGCTTGAAAAAACACACTCGGAAAAGAAGGGATCGCTTCGAGGCAAATGCAGCTTTTCGAACACGATTAAATTATACTGGAATATATATTATTTTTCAAGTTATTTGTACTGTTCTATTGAATTATCAGCCACGTTTCCTAGTTTTTGTTTTATTAAATCAATATGTTCACCCTTCATGATTAAGCGTTTCGCGTAGTAATGCCTAAGCAAATTGGGAGTAATTGTTTTTGAGATTCCTGCAGCTTGCTGATACTTTTTCACAATTCTTTCAAGACTACGAGGAGATAATCCTTTTTGTTTTTTGTTAATTGTACGACTTGAGGTTCCTTTATCATGACTTATAAATAAATAGGGGAGACTGTCGTTTCTTGCACTTAAGTACTCTTTGACCCAATGAATTGCCTGATTAGAAAGTGCAAACTTTCGCTTGCCCAGCTTGGAGTGACCAACCAGAGAACCTGACTTAGGTAAAAAACCTTTTATTTCTAACCGAGCAAGCTCTGACACTTTCAAGCCAGTACAGATTAGAACCTCTAAAACTGCTTTATCTCGAGCTTTTATCACTTTCGAAGAATCTACCTCTAGGGGAGACTCTAGAAACCTAGCAAGCTCTGACATTTCAACTATTTCAATTGGTTTCTTTTTTGTTTTGAAGAGTTTTATCTTATTATAATATAGGCAGTTCGTACCATTTCTAGCTAAATACTTAAGCATATTTCTCAATGCAATCAGGTGATAATTACGAGTTTCCTTACTCAATCGAGGTTTCCGTTTTTTCAACCATTCTTTATATTCTACAATCTGTTTTTCTTTAATTTTCTCCAATTTCTTAACACTAGAGCTATTAAACCAATCAGAAAAACGTTCCAAATAAAATTTATAATTAGCCACAGTCTTATCACTACGGTTTTTTATTCGTTTCAAGTAATCTAAAAATTTATTTATCTGTTCTTGCGTCATAAAATCAATGGTACTCTATATGTTCATTGTACGACACAAAACAGATTTGATCAACTTTGATTATTAACAATTTAAAAAGACGAGTTGTAAACTCGTCTTTTAGATTTGAGCTATGCCCGCTTTTCTCGAATTCCAAGTACACGCGGATATCCTGGCTCGCTATAACCAAACATAACGGCACCACGATGATCTGTACAAATAGCCATAGGACAAAGGCTACTACCGCAACAAAAATCGTTTTGATAACTTGCTTTATGTATTTTCAGATGAACTCTGCTTTTTACAAAAGCATTAATCCCCTCGACACCCAATTCTTTGGGGATCAAAATTTTTTCCTTTTCAGAAATTCTCTGAATTGAACAAATTCGGCCAGGACCATAAGCCTCAATTAATACGTGCAGAATTTCAATCGCACCCTCGTCTCCAATTAATTGATATTTTAATTCAGAAAGCTCTGCTTCCTCCCACTTTGTCAATTCGCCAAGCACAATCAACCATTTTGGATTATATTTCAATTTTTCAAAATAATCACGATACTGATACCCAAAACACAAAGTTGACCAACGAGTCGCGGGGATCAGTTGATGCTCTTCTAGCAATTGCAACGCTTCAGCATGTAAAAAATTTGTTGCTTGAGTCGATAAACTTGAGACATCTACTTCAGAATCGTCCCAATCGAAAGCTTCATGCCTATCAAGAACCACGGCTTCAATCGGCTTTATTTTTCCGCACGGATAAACGAACTTGCGCTCAAAAGCAAACTTATCCTTAAGCAATTTTTCTCGTGCATCATACCCGTAATACCTGCCTGCAGAAATCAGATCTCCCCGATAGAAAGCCCAAATCTCTTCAAATGGAAAATCAACATTCAGGTCAAACGTCGTTACAATAGGTTCTGTGATTTGAGTTGGCATTACAAGTTCTCCTTTTTAATTGTGAATGAACGGACCTTCCTTAATAAACAACTTAAAAATATATCAGAAAACAAGGTTCTGTAAACGGCCCAGGTCAATTCACGAATCACAAAACGACTAAACTTAGACACTTTAGTCGACACAATTTAATAATGTAAGTAATCATTGACACAATTCGAGTTCTTTTCTATAATAAGAACAACTTAAATCGTCTAATATGAAAAATCTAACTGACAATCTTGGACTTGATAAAAATGAAGCAAAAGTTTACCAAGCACTACTCGAACTTGGTCCTTCAACGGTTAGTCAAATAACAAAAAGAGCAGGGATCGCTCGAACTTTCGGCTACCAACTTTTAGAAAAACTAAGTATTCAAGGTCTTGTTAACCGAGTTTCAGGTCAAGGAACAAAAATTCGTTTCACAGCTGAACATCCGCAACGACTCATACAATTTATTCAAAACAAAAAGAACGCCTGGGAACGAAAATTAAAAGACGCAGAAGACAAGTTGCCAGATTTAGTTTCACTGTACAAATTTGCGGACAAACCAACGATAAAATATCAAGAAGGAATAGAAGGATTAAAATCAATTTTTTCAAAAACACTAGAATCACAAGAAGAGGTGTTATCCATTTTAGACATTGAAGGTTGGGACACAGAAGAATTACAAAAATGGGGAAAAGAATATAACAAGAAAAGAAGTGCGCAAAAAGTTAAAGAACGCGTTTTAATCCTTGATACCCCAAAAGCCAGAAACTGGATGAAAAACTATCACGGATCACTTAAATACACAACATATCGATGGATTAAACCGGAAAAGCTGCAAGGAATTAAAGAATTCGGAGGGGAAATCAATGTCTACGAAAACAAAGTTGTAATGGCGTTGCTAAAAAAGCCTAATCTTATGGGTGTTATGATTGAAAGTGAGGCATTGTCTAATATTCTTAAAGGATTATTTGAACTTGCCTGGAAACAAGGAGAAAATACAGTAAAAAAACGGTCTTAGAATCTGACTCGCAAACTGTTGACAATTCCTTATATATTTGATAGTATAAACACATTAATAAACAGTCAGGTCTGTGGCTCTAGTTATTGAATAGTTCATAGAATATTCGACTAAGCTGTGGATTTTGAAAGAATTATGTTAGACGCAAAAAAGAAAGCAAGAATTATTGCTAAATTTAAAACTCATGAAAAAGACACTGGTAGTGCTGAGGTACAGATCGCGATTTTGTCAGAGGAAATCAAAGAGCTGACAAAGCATCTACAACAACACAAGCACGATCACTCTTCAAGACGAGGTCTTTTGAAAAAGCTTGGTGAAAGACGAAGATTACTTCGATACTTAGAATCTGAGAACGAGGCTGGATATAAAAAACTTATCGAGACACTAAAACTAAAACCTTCAAAACGAAGTCAGAAAGAAGCTGAGATTAAAAGAATTTTAGAAGAAGAAGCAGCTGAAGAATCTGATAGTGTTTCAGCAGATAGCATTGACGCAAAAGATGAAAAAGAAGAAGAAACTAACGACAACAAATAAATAAATCCCTTAGCCTCCAGATTTTGGAGGCTTCGGTTTTTTATATAAATGCATATTTAAAATTTATTAGATTGCAGATCCTATTATTTGATTAAATAATTACGGAAAAAGGAGGCTATAGATAATTATGAGAGAAAGTTAGTCGCAGTGAATCGGAGTAAATCGCAGTTAGTCGCAGTAAATCGCAGTTAACCAAGTTAGTCGCAGTTAACCGGTTAACCAGTTAATCGAAACGTTAACCAAGTTAACCTAACTAAAACTTTCTTGTGCTTATCTTTAGCCCTCTTCTAGATGTTATAAAATCTCTAAATGGGTCTGCAACTCAAAACATTATGAAAAAACAGACTTTTGAAATGGAGTTTGCCGGTAAAAAACTTATTGTTGAAACTGGTGAACTTGCACTTCAAGCAAACGCTAGTTGTACTGTTCGTTACGGCGACACAGTTGTACTTGCAACAGCTGTTATGAACAAAGAAGCCAGAGAAGGATTAGATTTCTTTCCTTTAATGGTCGAGTACGAAGAAAAGATGTACGCAGCTGGGAAAATTAAAGGGTCAAGATTTATTAAAAGAGAAACTCGACCTGGAGACGAAGCAATCCTAACAGGTAGAATGATCGATCGAGGTCTTCGACCACTTTTTGATCAATCAATCAGACGAGACGTTCAAGTTATCGTTAGTGTTTTGTCATTTGACGAAGAAAACGATGCTGACATTCCTGCAATCATCGCAGCTTCAACAGTACTGCACATCTCAGACATTCCATGGAAAGGTCCCTTGGCCGGAATTCGAGTTGGAAAGGTTGAGAATGAATGGATTGTAAATCCAACTTACGAAGTTCGAGAAAAATCAAGCCTTGACCTTACTTTATCAGTTTCTGAAGATAAAGTTTTGATGGTTGAATCATCAGCGAATGACGTTGATCAAGCAACAATGTACGAAGCATTTGAATTAGCTATTAAGGAAGGTAAAAAGATTGTTAAGTTCATCGATGATATTCGAAAAAAAGTAGGAACAGAAAAACAAGTTATCAATGACGAAGTGCAAGTTGAAGAAGAACTTGATGAAAATCAAAAGATGAGCGAACAACAACTGCAAGATTTAGAAAAAGAGTGTAAAGAAAAAACATTATCAATGCTTGATAAATATTTATTCAACATTCCTCACGGAAGTAAAGGTGAAAGAAAAGAAGCATTAAAAGATGTAAAGGTTGCACTTGATGAATTCTTAACAGAAAAACAAGTTGGAAAAGATAGAAAGAAAAAAGTAATGAAATTCTTTTATCCTTTCATTGACGAACAAATTACAAAAGCAATCTTAGATAGAGACCAAAGAATCGATGGTCGAAAATTAGATCAGATCAGACCTTTATCAGCAAAAATCGATTTACTTCCAAGAACTCACGGATCTGGACTGTTTAGTCGAGGCGAAACTCAAGTATTATCAATCGTAACACTTGGATCTCCTGGTGACGAACAAACAGTAGACGGAATGGAAACAAATTTCAAGAAAAGCTACATGCACCATTACAATTTTCCTCCATTTTCTGTCGGAGAAGCAAAACCACTTCGAGGAGCTGGCAGACGAGACATTGGTCACGGAGCATTAGCAGAAAAAGCACTTGTTCCAGTATTACCAAGCAAAGAAGATTTCCCATATACAATCAGAGTGGTTTCAGAAGTACTAGGATCAAATGGATCAAGTTCAATGGGTTCAACCTGTGGGTCAACTGTTGCCTTGATGGCAGCTGGTGTACCAATTAAAAAACCTGTTGCTGGAATCGCAATCGGAATTGCTTCAAACGAAAAAGGTGATTTCAAGGTTCTAACTGATATCCAAGACTTTGAAGATGGTGATGGCGGAATGGACTTCAAGGTAACAGGAACTAGAGACGGAGTAACAGCTATTCAAATGGATACAAAAACAGATGGTTTAACATTACCGCTAATTAAAGAAGCATTACCTCGAGCAATGAAAGCTATCAATGAAATTATTGACGTGATTGAAAAAGAGATTCCAAAACCAAAGGATAATCTGTCTCAATACGCACCTAGAATCACTGCTTTAAAAATCAATCCCGATAAAATCAGATCTGTTATTGGAGCTGGTGGAAAAACTATTAATGAAATCATTGATACAACTGGGGTTCAAATCGATATCGAAGACGATGGAACAGTTATGATTACTTCAACAAACGAACGAGGCAGCGAAGACGCTATTGAATGGATTCAAAACCTAACAAAAGAAGCAAAGGTTGGAGAAGTTTATGAAGGAACAGTTGTAAAGATCATGGACTTCGGAGCTTTTGTAGAAATTTTCCCTGGCACTGACGGAATGGTTCACATTTCTGAGATTACGGATAAAGAAAGAGTTGAGGATGTGAATAAATACTTAGAAGAAGGTCAGGCAGTAAAAGTTAAAGTTCTAAAAGTTGATGCAGGTAGTGGGAAGATTAGTTTGTCAATTAAAAAGGTTTAGTCGCAGTTAACCAGTTAATCAGTTAACCGGTTAATCCAGTTAATCGAAGCGAGTCGCAGAGAGCAGAACGCAAAACGCGAAACTCAGAATTACAACTTAAAAAGTGAATTGCATAATTAGTTGCTAAAATAAAAAATTCCCTCACGGTTTAGTGGGGGAGTTTTTGTTTTGAACAACTTACCTAAAGATTTTCCCAACTTATCCACAAAATAGTTTGTTATGATGAAAAAAAGTACGGCAGAAAGACCTTGATAACGCCAGCCAAGATAAACGACGTCAAAAAAAAGCCCTTATACAATGGTAAGGTGCTTTTGTTAAAGAAATGCCCTAAAGCATCCTCCCCCTTGAATAATATCTTAACACAAATTCATCAAGTTCCTCTTGCTGCATAACCTTCCTTAAATAATGTTCGACAAATTCCCTAACATACAAATTACTTGATTCCGCATAATCCAAAAGCGCTCTTTTATACTCACGAATCTGGTCAAACAGCAAAACAACATCAGCCAAATCATAAACTAGTCGGCGAACATCTTTATCGTTCTTTCGGATCAACTCAACAAGAATTGGAACCGGGTTAATGTGAAGGATCTCGTGTAAGTTAGTGTTTTTAAGTATGGATTTTCGAGTTAAATCACGTATTTCTTTTCTACCAGATTCCATAAACTTGCTAAACATCTTCAATTTATTGATTGTTTCACAAGAATAATTTGTCAATAAAATAAATCTTGCTAAATCTCTTACAGCCCCACACGCATCGGTTATATATGAACCAGCTTTTGAGAAACTAACTTGTGTTCTTGGAATACGCGCAGCAATTTCAAAGGCAAAATCAACAACTACTTGATTTTCAACTTTGATTAATTGGATAACGAGCTCGTCAAAATTCAAGTAGTCGCTTGGCTCAACCACCTTTAACGCTCTTCTTGCAAATTCAATGTCTTCGTGCGCAAATTCAAACAACTTTTTCATCCCGTTTGTCACGTGCAATGGCATAATTTTTCTCCTAAAAATTAGAGAGGAATTATCAAAGAACCTAAGATAAATTCACTTTATTACAAAACGAATCTTTTGTCAATAGTCTCCACTTATCCATAAATTATCCACAAGTCAGTTTGTTATGATGGAAAATTAATGAAAAGATGTACAATAGAGGTACATTGACAACTCCGAACAATACAAAGGAGGACGTCGTGAAAGCATTAGCTTGGATAACTTCTTTAAGACACAAAATTATGAGCAAATCCAACGGAAAACAAAACGGAACACCAAACTTAGATCATCTTTTTACATTTGACACCACGCCAGATGAAATGGAGGCTCGTTTTCCTATCAACGGTCATGGCCCATCGTATTTGCTTTGGCTACAATTGCAAACATTGTTACCAATCATTCAACGATGGAAAAATTATAGAGAAAACGATCCCGAAATAATGTATCAGGACGGCTTGATGCATACGCTGTCGCAACTCTGGACGTATCTTGAAATACATGACAGTCTCACACAAAAAGGCGAAGCAGAAAACATTGATTTATCCTTGATGATCAAAGCTCTCTTGCTTCACGACGTAGGCGAACCACTCAGAAAATTTGAAAAACTGTACTATGACAAAAGCTGGGAAGATGATGTTGCAGAATACAATCTGTTTGTGGAATTCATAGACAATTTAGGATTTGAACTAGACACAAAGAAACAACTTGTTAAAGCCTTCCTACTTCAATTCTGTCTATGTTCAAAAACATTAGAACAGAATCCAGACTTACACCATTTCCCAGAAGAAGCTCAAACAGTCATCCAAAACTTAATTCGATTTCACTACAAAGAAGCAATCGTATTCATGTTTACTGAAAACATAGATTACTGGCGCTATACTGTGAGTATGTATAGAATAACAGGCCACATGAACGCCTTCAAAAGCGTATGCGTCAGCAATGTAGAGCCTCTTGATATGCTTGTCAAAAAGCTACCCGCTCTATCGAAGACCTGGACACCGGAAATGAGCGCTCTTGCAAAACAGTTCCGAACCGACCATCCAGATGTTCCAATCGACGCTCCGGGGGTGCCAAGTGACAGAACATAAAACAACAAAAACAGTCTTGGCTGAATTAACAAAACCTTTTCTCGGCTCAATGACCGTAACTGGACTGATTGCCGTTCGCAGATGGGAAGATTTTGCACAATTACCGATAGAAAGGCAAACGGTTGCCGAGCACGTTCTTTCTCTAACAAAACTTATTCGTCGTTGTACGAGAATAGTCAATGCAGAGCGAAACGACGACAACAAACTTGATCTGTCATTGCTAACCGACGCTGCATTGATTCATGATGACGGCGAAGGAATACTAGCAGTTGATATTTCAACTAGATTCAAGCAAAGTCATAATGTTGTACACGAATTTCTAGCCTTTGCCTCTAATCAAGATAAAACTGATCCGATAGAATACAATCGCACACTCAGAGCGTATCTACTTCAATACTGCTTCGCAGAAGAAGTTAAAGATCTCCTACGTGTTGAAAATGGAAACGCAATCAACATCATAAAATCACTTGAAAGAGAAAAGCGAGACGAAGCTTTCTTTTTTAAACTGATCGAAAGATTGGAGTACATTCTGTTTGGCCTTCGACAGTACTTTAAAAGAGAGATTCTGGAAGTAGCTGTGAGCACAATCGACCACCATCTTCCATCTCTTGACGAGCTTTGTCGAAAAGTTCCAGACTTCAATTTAGTATGGACGCCAGACTTAAGGCAAACCTGCCTTGATCTGTCTAATGAAAATCCAAATGTTCCAAGAACATAGAGCAAGCAAACAAAACTTGCTCTTTTTATTTACCAAATCAAGAATTTCAGGTAAAATGGTAGTATGCACTACACAAACAAACTAATTATTGCAACTATTGCTGTTATTTTTATAATTTCTGGTTTATTGTTTTTAATATTTCATCACAAAGACACTCTAATTACATTTGCTCCAGGTGAAGCGACTGCTTATCTACATACAACATCAAAAAGCTTTAACAAACTACCAGAAAGTAAGAAAAATCTCTTTTTGAAGTACTTAGAACAAAAAAGCAGCTTAAATAAAACTAAATGGAACGAATCACTGAGCAATGTAAATGATGAATTTGCACTGTTTTCAGTTAAAAAACAAGCTTTTGGAATGATAAAGCAGACAGAAAACAATGTTTCTTTGCTAAATTCACAGAATATTCCGTTTTCACAAACTGATGAAGTTCTGTTTTTCCCTAAAATTAACGTTTCAAATGAAAAACTAACTGATCAAGACTGGTTCAAAAAGACAAATACTACAATAAATTTCTCTAAATATACTTTACTTGCACAAAATTCATCTCTACTTAATGTAAATTTTCCCGAAATTCAAGACAATGAACCAATTTTAGCTAAAATGGATCTTGTTAATGAAAATCTACGAATAAAACTGTATGGCAAACTAGGACAATCAAAGTTAAAATTCAAAAGACAAGTACAAGAACTACCAGAAGACACTAAATTATACATATCTGGACTCACTTTTTCTAAATTAAGCCAGAAATCAGATTATACATCAGAAAATTTTCCATATATACTGACACAAAGCCTTGCTATTCCATTTGAATACGTTGAAACAGATGATACATTTCAACTATATTTAGACAAAAAAGACGTTTCACTTGAAAATTTTGGAGAAAAGATCAAAGAAATACTAGCTTTTACCTATCCAACTGAAGAAAATAAACTATTACCAGACAATTCTATTGCAAAACAATTAATCGCAAACAAAGATAATTGGCAATTTGAGAGTCATTCTATCAATGGATATAAAATTAACGATCCTGAGCTGTACATTTACGACTTAAACGAACATTTACTTGTTACAAACGCTATTCAAGGATCAAACTTCGCCAACAACACTATAAAACTAGACCAAATTGCGAAAAACTGTAACATTAAGAGATCTAATCAAACAATCTACACGAAAATTGCAACACAAGACACTACAAACAACATTCTAATCTCAAACATCAACAAAAATCGTATCTCAATTTGTATAGATTGATAATTTTTATTATTTCTAACTCATAGCACACAGTTTTGTGCTATTTTTTATTCTCCCTGCGCTCAATCTATCCTCAAACTTCCCTTTTCCCACCTCTTCATTTGTATACACCAGTCTATACAAATGATTTCGAGTAACTTTTTACTACTTATCCAGAATGTATACACTAGTCTATACAAACAACTGTGGATAAATACAAGTTACACACAGACTTATCCACAGTTTTTTATTACATCAAAGGTCGTTTTTTTGAATAAATTTATTGTTTTTATTTAATTTTGCAGAAAAATTCAGTAGAATTATTGACCGGCAATTGTATAAATGCTATAATATAGGAGTACAGAGGTTCACACACCACAAAATGCTGTACACAAAAAATGTTCATTCTGTTCATTTGTTACAATTTACAAAAGGGAATTCACTCTACGAATTTACAAAACTTCCTTTATCGTCAAGACTCTCCTTTCATCATAAAAAAACAAAAATAAAAACGAAACAACTAGAGGCAACCATGTTGCCGAAGAAGGGTATCGACGATCATGTCTTTGCGTTCTGATGTGGCCTTGCATACGGATTTTTTCTGTATGTGTAGCCGCGAACAACAAAGATCATACTGCGCGGTCGCGCCAATAATTCAACATAACGGGCTTCCGACCGCGCATTTTTTTTTACACAGAAACCTTGATTGATTTGCATTTATCTGCTAAAATAGGTTAAAGAGATAAATACAGTAATATATGAAAGAAGATCTAAAAAATATAATTTTACGGTCATTTAAATACCCAGAAACTCATCCAACGGCTGAGGAACTTTATGAAACAGTAAAAGCCCAAGTTGAAGTTGAACCAAAACACTTTTTGCACACATTGCAAGAACTGAAAAAAGAAAAACAGATCTACGCGATAAGTTCAGCTGACAAAAAGTATCATTACGGAAAAGAAAAGGGACCTCATTTCCATTTCATCTGCGATGAATGCGGAATTGTTAGAGATTTTGTTATAAACGAAGGTGCAATGGACGTAGTGACAACATACATTCAAAAAAACATTAAGAGCTTTGGTATATTAAAAAGAACCAACCTAAGCGTTGCTGGGAAATGCCAACAGTGCCAAGGAAAGAGCTAATATTGATAATATTATAAAATATTAGTATAATACAATTGTTATTGATAATATAAAAAGATTATGAAAATAAAGAAATTAACAAAAAAAGAATTAGAAGCAATAAAAGCAACTCTACTTGAAGAACAGAAACATCTCGAAGAAGAGCTTTCAAAGATTGCAAAAGTAAATCCACATAATCCAGATGATTACGAAGCTCAATTCGAAGATTATGGAGATGACGAATCAGATAACACATCTGAAGTTGTTAAATATGGATTAAACTTAACTCTTGAAAAAACATTAGAAAAATCATTGAAAGATGTAAGAAAATCACTAGCCAGAATTGAAAAGAATGATTACGGTACATGTAAATACTGTAACGAACAGATAGGAATGAAAAGATTGCAAGCTAGACCAACTTCATCAGCCTGCATTCCATGTAAAACAAAGTTAAAATCACTATAAAATGAAAAAGCGGTTTTTGATAATCTCAAGCATTAGTTTTTTAGCGGTTTTAGTAATTGACCAAATTTCAAAATACTTAATTATAAAAAAAATCCCAGAGACAGGGATTTTTTTGCTTGAAGATTTTTTGTCTTTTAACTTAACCTTTAATTACGGGATTGGGTTTGGCTTACTGCTTCCGAGTTGGACGATAACAGTTCTAACAGTGGGGTTGATTGGTTTATTGGTTTATTTGTTGATTAATCAGATCAAACAGCGACTTTATTTAACAAGCTTTTTAATCAGTCTAGTCACCGCCGCAGCGCTCTCAAATTTTACTGACAGACTCTTTCGCGGTGGAGTAGTGGACTTTGTGTCGATTCAAATCAACAGCTTTACATGGCCTTCTTTTAATTTTGCTGATATAGTTATAACTGTAAGCGCAATTATTTTAATCTTTATAACATTCAATAAAAATTCTGAAAAATAACTATATGAAAAAAACATTTCTTCTTTTATTTTCTTGCTTACTTCTTTTTTTATGTTTTTCTCCAACCATTCAAGCCGCATCAGACTTTGACGTCTACGTTTTTACGTCAACTGGTTGTCCGTATTGTGAAAACACCGTTAACTACTTTGACATTGTAACTAAAGAGCAATATCCACAAGCAATTGTGAATGTTTTCCCTTTTTCAGATGATGAAAAATACTATCCACGATTTTTAGAGTTAGCTGAGGCGTACGACATTCAAAAAGACAAAGCACCTGTCTCGTTTATCGGGCCTTTTGCCATTGTTGGTTACAACGTTGAAGAGATAAAAGACGCACTAGAGTATTGCGCAACTAATAGCTGTAAAAACCCTGAGGAGATAGCCGGCACCCCGATTAAATTACCAGCAGCCGACTTCTCAATCATTGGAGACAACAAATTAATTGCCTGGGCTGTTGTGCTAGGAGCTTTAGCTATCATCTTATTTACAGCCTTCTTCGGCAATAGATTCCGAAACAAATAATTACTACTTCTATACAAATAAATAACCGAGCGTTCACCGTCTCGGTTATTTTTTACACCTGTGCAAAAGCTATTTTCTGTTTTACAAACTATTTGTTAAGATAGATTAGAAAGTGATTAGCCTTCTATAGCCTCGTTTAGCCTCGTCTAGCCCGCCAGCAACGCTATGCGTAGACATTGCGGGCTGGCCTCATTGCGATTCTATGTTTACAAAAATCAACTCATGCGCCAACATCGGCCTCAACTGTGAAAAAGTTGAAATCGAAACAGACATTGCTCATCGACAGCAAACGAATTTTATAATTGTTGGACTACCTGACGCTGCAATCCAAGAAGCAAAGGAAAGAGTTAGGTTTGCAGTTGAGAATTCCGGCTTTGAATTCCCTCGACCAAAAGTGACAGTTAGTCTAGCACCTGCTGACGTAAAAAAAGAAGGCCCTGCTTATGATTTACCAATCGCAGTCAGCATTCTTAAAACAACCAAACAACTTAAAGTCGACATTGACGACTCTCTTTTTGTTGGAGAACTTTCACTAGATGGAAAATTAAGACACACAAACGGCATTTTACCAATCACTCTTTTTGCAAAAGAAAAAGGTTACAAAAATTTATTTATCCCCGCAATTAATGCAATCGAAGCTTCTTTAATTAGCGACGTAAATATCTATCCTGTTAATTCTTTACGAGAACTTGTTGATCATCTAACAAACAAAAAAAGACTTGAGCCGATCAATAATTACCAAGACTTAAATGAAACTTCTTTTGTCACTGATCTAGACATGGCTCATGTGCAAGGTCAAGAACAAGCAAAAAGAGCACTAGAAATAGCGGCCGCTGGTGGACATAACTTAATTTTAAACGGTCCACCTGGTTCTGGAAAAACCTTACTCTCAAAAACCATGCAAACAATTCTGCCAAGAATGACAGAAGAAGAAATATTAGAAGTTACAAAGATATATTCTATTGCAGGACTTCTACCAAAAGATCAACCAGTCATTAACACAAGACCATTTCGAGCGCCACATCATACCAGTTCAGGCGTGTCTCTAGTTGGTGGCGGAAACATGCCAAAACCAGGAGAAATAAGTTTATCTCATAGAGGAATCCTCTTTTTAGACGAGTTTTCAGAATTCCCCCGACAGGTTCTAGAGAATTTACGTCAACCACTAGAAGACGGTATGATCTCAATCGCTCGCGCACAAGGAACGCTGACCTTTCCTGCAAGTTTCACTCTTATCGCCAGTCAAAATCCATGTCCATGTGGATACTCAACTGACAATGAAAAACATTGCACTTGCAGTCCGTCTCAAATTGTAAATTATCAAAAAAAGATCTCAGGCCCAATCCTTGATCGAATCGATATGTTCTGCGAAGTACCACGCGTTCCATTTGAGAAACTGCAAGATGAATCGAGTAGCGAATCGTCTGATAAAATAAGGACTCGAGTTGAGCAAGCACGCGCAATCCAAGCAAAAAGGTTTGGCCGATCAAAAACAAATTATGAAATGAGCGGCAAAGAGATCAAAGAGTTCTGCTTATTAAACGATGAATCAATCAACCTACTTAAATCTGCGCTAACGCAGTTCCATCTTTCAGCACGATCATATTACCGAATAATGAAACTGGCGAGAACGATTGCTGATCTCGAAGAGTCGGTAGCTATTCAAACTGGGCATGTGGCTGAAGCTTTGCAGTATAGGAAGAAGTAGAGCAAGAAAGCTAGAAAGCAAGAAAGCCAAAAAGCAAAGAACTGAAAACAAAACATAATTAAAAAAGAAGTCGCTTAGACTCTTTTTTAGTTTATACAATATTGTCATTAACTATTTCTCATTATTGCTTTCTTGTTTTCTTGCATTTTTGCTTTTTCTCATTTTCACATTTATTCTACTTGATGTAGCTAAGTGGATTTTTCTTCACGCCGCTAATGATAACTTCGAAATGAAGATGGGGACCAGTTGACCAACCGGTTGATCCCATGGCTGCGATTGTTTGTCCCTTTGAGACCTGTTCGCCGACAGAAACATACAGTTTGCTGTGATGAGCGTAACGCGTTTTCACTCCATTGCCATGATCAATCACAATGTTATTACCATAACCTCTTGTCCAACCAGACAGAGTAACGGTTCCACCGTCAGCAGCGTAAATCGCAGTTCCGGTCGGAGCTGCGATATCAAGACCAGTATGTCGCCAACTATAGTATTGAGAAATTACACGAGCATTTGCTGGCCAATACATTCCACTTGTGTTTGCAGCTGAAGTTGATGGGGGAATGAACAGTTTAGTAACAGAAGACACTTGCGTTTTGGGTTGAGAAACGTATTTAGTCGTTGCTTGATATGGGACGATCTTTCGACCTCCAGGAATAATTAAACTTTGACCGATTTTTATATCACCTTCATCAAATAAATTATTAAACTCAACAATTTTTTCTTTATCTACATCGTATTTGTTAGCGATGGCAAGGATAGTATTACCACTTGCTACTTTATGAGTTACTCCAGTTGTTGGTAAGATTGAAAGTGTATCGCCAACACGTAAAAACGCTCTTGATGGAAGATTGTTTTCCCACAAAATCGTTTCAACTGAAACATTAAACTTGTTTGCGATAACGGTTACGTTGTCTCCAGACTGAACAGTGTAAACAACAACGTCTTCTCTGCCTGGATTAACCTTTGCAACCTCTGAGCTGTCAATTGTTTCCATGATATTTGGTTTAACAATCGCAGAACCGCCCTCTGTTACGGTTGTTAAGTCAGTAATCAGCTGATTAGACTCATCAACTTGAACTACGGCTTTATTACTATCAGCGGTTGATGACTCATCAAGAAAACTAAGAATTTTTGTCTGTTGTTGATAGACTGCTTTTTCTTCAGTTAACTCTTCATAGTTTTCTTTTGTAATAATTGAATAAACAACTGTTTGCTCACCAAACCCTTCTGATCGAATCTCTTGCGCTGTAATATTATTAACAACAATCAAACACCCAATCGCGATTATAAACAGATGAATAAAATAAGACTTGTTCAATAAGTAAAAAATCTTACTTCGAGCTGGTGCGTAAATATTAACAGCCTTATGCTTTATGAAGTATAAAAATCGATAGATGGGAAGAAAGAAAAACCTAACAAAAAAGACCATTATTTTTCTAAATGGGACGCCAATCTTTAGTATAATCCTAAACAGGAAACGACCAAATTTCTCTAAAATTCGCAAAGTTTTCGCCGCAATCCTGATTAATAACGTCTTTATTTTCATATTTTGACCCTATCAATATAGCAAATTAGCAACATTCTAGCAAGTAAGAAGAGGCCGTTAACAATCGATTGTTAACCAAGTTAATCAGTTAACCAAATTAATTCGTTAACCAGTTAATCCGTTAACCAGTTGACCCCACAAGAATATTGAATAATCCTTGATTTTTTTATTATTATCGTGTAGTATAAAGTATGATATACTATAATTAACAAATTAATAAATTGATCTTTTGATCCTTTCATTTATGTCAAATAGACATTTAGCAAGAACAATTGCCATGCAGTCACTTTTCGAATGGGACTACAAAGGCAAAGACACTGAGATGATTGACGAAATAGTTAAGTACTGTTTTGGGTCATTTGCGCCTGAATACGGTGATCATAGTTTTTCTGAAAAATTAGTCAAAGGTGTAATGAGTAATCTGAGAAAAATTGATGCTATTATTACAAAATACGCACCAGAATGGCCAATCGAACAGATTACAACTGTTGATAGAAATATTTTAAGAATTGGAATTTACGAATTAAAGTTTGATCCAGACATTCCGTCAAAAGTTGCGATTAACGAAGCAATTGAGATTGCTAAAACATTCGGAGGAGAATCTTCTGGTAAATTCGTTAACGGTGTACTAGGTTCTATTTTCAAAGATCTTGGGGAAACAGCCAAGACAGAAGACAAAGAAACCTCACCAAAAGCAAAAGAAGAGAAAGCGACAGCTAAGGAGCCTTCACAAGACAAAAAACTTTCACAGGATAAATAATCCCACAGAAGGCAGTAATTAGTAAACAGTAGAATGTTTTCTAATTTCTGTTTTTTGTTTTTCATTATGAAAAAAGATCTAAAAGAGTTTGAAAAAATCATCGGTTACACATTCAAAAACCAAGATCATCTAAAAGAAGCCACTGTTCATCGATCATACCTAAACGAGCATCCTGGTTTTGGAATTAATCATAATGAAAGATTAGAATTTTTAGGTGACGCTGTGCTAGAACTTGTTGTAACTGAAAATTTATTTTTCCGATTCAACAATCCAGAAGGAGAGATGACAAACTGGCGAGCTAGCCTAGTGAACAGTAAGATGCTAAGTAAAGTTGCAGAGAAGATTAATCTTGAAGACTATATTTTACTAAGCAAAGGAGAACAAAAAGACACAGGTAAAGCACGACAGTTTATCCTTGCAAACGCAGTTGAGGCTGTGATCGGAGCAATCTACGTTGACAATGGTTGGGAACCGTCAAAAAAGTTTATTGAAACTTTCATGATAGTTGAACTTGAAGAAATCCTTGAGAAGAAACTTTACGTAGATCCAAAAAGCAACTTTCAAGAACTTTCACAAGAAAAAGCAGGCATTACTCCATCATATAAAGTTCTCAGTGAAGTAGGCCCAGATCATGAAAAGATTTTTGAAGTTGGAGTTTACCTTAAATCAGAATTAATTGCGAAAGGAAAGGGAACTAGTAAACAAGAAGCACAAGAAGATGCTGCTAAGAATGGACTTGAAGCGAAAGGGTGGAGCTAGAAGCGCAGAAATTCTAAGCTCTAAATTCTAAATCCTAAACAAGCACCAAATTCCAAATTCTAAAATACGAAATAAGTTCAAACAGATTATTTAGCGAAGACACAAATTAACTTTTCACTTTACACTTTTTACTTTCAACTTAATTAAGCAGTCGTAGCTCAATGGATAGAGCACTTGGCTTCGGACCAAGGGGTTGCAGGTTCGACTCCTGCCGGCTGCACCATTCTTCGCTTTTACTAGCGTAAGCTTCGAATGGCACCGCCATCTTTTTAATTTTGGAATTTATTTTAAATTTTGATATTTGAATTTAGAATTTGTTTGTATTTTGTAATTTGCTATTTGTAATTTTTGCGATTAAAGACTTGGGTGCATAGCTCAGTTGGTAGAGCAGGAGCCTCTTAAGCTCTTGGCCGAGGGTTCGAGTCCCCCTGCACCCACCATTCTTCGCTTCTATTTCATGAGGCTACGAATGGCGCGCCATAAAAGCAGCTGTAAAGCTGGTTTTTTGTTAGTAAACTACTTGACAAAGTGAAAAGAGTCTGCTATAATGATTAAGTAAATAGAGAGAGTGCGCCCAAAAAGCGCATTTTTCTGTTTATAAATTTTATATAATAAAAAAAGTATGGTAAAATTACAAAAGTGGTGATTTAAGAACGAAATTCGAAACTCGAAATTATTAAATTCGAAACAAACAGCAAACACCAAATTCAAAATTTGAATTATTAAAGCCTAACGACGATAGTATCCTTTTAATTTATGACGGACAAGTATTGTATTCATTATCAGCAACTAGCGAAACAAAATAAGCATCGATTTTTTAATGTTAACAAAGATGGTAAGTTAATGCTGTTTTTTAATATTGCGTTTGCTTTTTTGATTGTAGTAGGTACGTCGTATGGATTAAAAACATTAGAAAGTGGTTTAACAGATCCACAGAACAACCTACTTTACGCACAGAGCGTGTTAGCGGCGGAAACAACGAATCAAGCAACCTTAATAGAGCAATCACATGAATATGTTAATATAACGCCAGACGCAGGCTTTACTTTCACATTAAAATACAAAAACACAGGGACAAGTACATGGACAAAAGACTCTGTTTACTTGAAATCAAAAACAACTGCGCTTAAATTCAAACATGAATTTTGGCCAGACGGATTTCATCCGGCACAGCTGAAAGAAGAATCAGTTGCCCCCGGAGAAACAGGCACTTTTATCTTTGCGCTTCAATCACCAAGTAAGTATAACGATTATTCTGGGAAATTTTTATTAGTTAATAATAATAAAATGATTGCCGGAGGTTCTGCCGAAATTTCGATGAATGTGGTAGAAGATGTTGCAAAATATCTAGCAAATATAGAACAAAAAACAGAAGCAACCGTTGCAAAAACAGCAGAAGAGGATAAAAAAACTGTTTGCACACTAAACTTAAAAATAGCTGGCACAAACACAGCCGTCTCAGTTGATAATGAAAGTTGCGTGGATACGCTAAATTTACCAGAAGATGGCCCGGATCTAAAAGTAGGACTATTTCATAGTGAAGACCCAATTTCCATAATAAACAATCGACCTTGGACCATTTACGATGAGGACGATGAACTATTAGCAGAGATCAAATCAAACACAGAAGTTACATTTACATACATCAACAAGACAAAGCAGTTTGCATTTGATGCCAATAAAAAAACGGTCAAAACTACTAAAGATCTACGATTCAAAAATAAGTTCAATGGAATATTCGAAGTAACAAGTTACGAAGATCGACCAAGTTGGAACACGTCTGTTAATTATAATAGATACACCGGAGATCTTGAGATTGACTACAATGATTATAAAGATCGAATCTGGCTAATTGAAGAACTACCTCTTGAAACATATTTAACTGGAATTAAAGAAACCTCAGAGTCAAATCATGAAGAGTATCAGAAAGCAATGACCGTTGCGGCCAGAACATATGCACTCTATCATGCAAATAGATATTTTGGAACAGAACCATTCTTTGACCTATACAATGACGAACGAGATCAGGTATACAAAGGTTACTCAGCAAAAGAAGTCATGCCAACTCAAACAAGAATCGTTGAAGAGACAAAAGGAGTAGTTGCAACATTTGATAATCAGGTCATTTTATCTTACTACAGCGCGCGCAGTGGTGGCTCGACAATCAATCACAGCTATTTGCCATACCTAAAAGCTGTAAAAACTCCGTACACGGCAGATTCAAGCATGTGGGGACACGCTCTTGGAATAGATATGGTCGACGCAATGAACCGTGCCAGCGAAGAAGATTGGACATTTGAAGAAATTCTAAAATATTATTATACAGGGATTGAATTAGAAAAGATTTACTAGGAACATTTGACATGTAACTTTTGACCTTTAACTTTAATTAAAATAAAAACGAGGCTATGATTGCCCGTTTTTTTATTTGATTTTAATTTGTTGTTTTATGCTTAGAGTTTTGAATTTAGAATTTGTTTAGGATTTAGAAATTAGTATTTAGAATTTCTGCGCCTCTATTCAATCGTTTTGTTAATCTTTTTGTATTCAGAAACTAAGTTGCTGATACGACGAGAAACCTCTTGTGCGAAAGGCACTTCTTTGAAAATGAATCTTTCTGTTTCGGCAGCTGTCTGAATAAAGACATCACCATATTCGAGTAGGGTAGAAAGAAAACCTGACACATCAGAAGTTACATCTTGCATGATGTCTAAATCTTTTTCTGAAATCACTCGAGAAAAAAGACCTTTCTGTTCAATGTTTATTATTCTCATGTTTGTAACAATCCAAACGTCCAAATAGTAATCAACAAAGTTTGTGAACGTAAACAAAACAATAAATAAATAATAAGCGCTGGACAAAAGAATGAATACTGCGTAGTACATTTCACTTTGCAAAAGCTCTGTCTTCGCCAACGATAAATAAATGACCAACGGAACAAGTGACAAAAGAGCACCTACTAAAAAAACTTTTAGAGGAACAATCCAATGTCGACGTAAAAACATAATTACGTGTTCATTTGGTTTTTGATTTGGAAAATGTCGTCGACTATACATAGATTAGAAAGGTGAAAATGGAGGATAAAAAAGATACAGAGGAGACTGAGGGGATTAAGGAGATAAAGGAGATTAAGGGAATAAAGATAATTTAACTTTTCTACCCTTAATTTCAACTCTATATCCTCAATTTCAACTTAATTTCCTTCGATTACGGTTACTCAATAGAAAAACTAGACGAACTATCAAAGAGATTGAAGGTGTAAGTCCAATCAACTTGAGCTATATAAAAATAAGAAATAAATAAGGCAAGTAATGTTACAATGATGTATCCAACAGTGACAACGTATGCAAGGGGACTTACAAAACCAAATCGGATCATATGGAATAGATTAAAAAAACTAAAAAACAAAAAAGCTGCGATGAACAGTAGGTAGAGGAATAGGAATGCTGAAAGTGTAATCTCCATAGAAACGATGCTAATCCGCGAATGTTACGCGAATGATGCGAAAATTATCTGAGATGCTAATTCACGAATTACACGAATGCCGCAAATTAACTATTCGCGTAATTCGCCAATTTGCATAGCGAAGCGTTTGCAGCATTCGCATGTAATTCGCAGATTCGTATCTCAATAATTATATCATAAAAGCAGAATCACAACAAAGCGCCGTCTTTTTTGCGGTTTAAATGTTTGTAGGCCTGGTTGGTTACGATTCGGCCGCGGCTGGTTCTGTTTAGAAAACCGAGTTGCAATAGAAATGGTTCGTAAACATCTTCGACTGCATCCATCTCTTCGTTGGTTGCTGCAGCTATTGTGTTTAATCCAACTGGACCACCCTGGAATTTATCAACGATGGTTAAAAGTATTTTTCGATCGACAGAGTCTAATCCTAGATGATCGATGTCCAACATTTTTAATGTTTCATGAACAACGTTATTATCAATTAGGCTATTATTTTTCACTTCCGCAAAATCACGCACTCGTTTCAAAATCCGATTTGCAATACGCGGTGTTCGTCTTGCTCGTTTCGCAATTTCCGCTGAGCAGTCGTCTTCGATTGAAACATTCAGGATAGTTGAAGCTCTTTTTACAATCTGTTTAATATGATCGTCTTCGTAAAACTCTAAATTAAAATGGTGACCAAACCGATCACGAAGAGGGGAGGAGACTTTTGAAATTTTCGTTGTTGCTCCAAGCAATGTAAACCTTGGCACATCCAAACGAAGAGTTCTAGCAGATGGACCTTTCCCAATTACGATATCTAAAACAAAATCCTCCATTGCAGAATATAAAACTTCCTCAACAACTCTATTTAATCGATGAATTTCATCGATAAATAAAATATCACCATCTTCTAAATTTGTTAAAATAGCGGCAAGATCTCCACTTTTCTCAATTGCCGGGCCAGTTGTCACACGAAGATTGCCGCCCATCTCTTTTGCGATAATATGAGACAGAGTTGTCTTACCGAGTCCGGGAGGACCGTAAAGAAGTGCGTGTTCAATCGGTTCTGTCCGGTTTCGAGCGGCTTGCATCGCAATATTTAGATTTGCTTTAATCAAATCCTGCCCAACAAACTCATCTAAAGTTTGCGGACGTAAAGTCTTGTCCAAACTTGACTCTTGTTCGTCCAAATTAGGATCAACGATTCGATTGTTAGAATCTTCATTCATAACCTTGAACTTTTTATTAGAATAAGCTATTATTCATTTTACATTTATGTCAAATAAAACGCAAATCATAGTGATAGCGGACAAAATTCGCAGCCTCTACAATGTCGGCTCTATTTTTCGTACTTGTGATGGAATTGGAGCAAAAAAATTGTACTTAATTGGGTATACAGCTACACCAAAAACCAAGCCCATCCAAATTCACAAAACAGCTTTGGGCGCAGATGAAACAGTTGACTGGGAACATGCAAAAACAGTTGGGCCATTAATCAACAAACTTAAAAAACAAGGTTTTGAGATCGTGGCACTGGAAGAAAAAGAGGGAACCAGTCAGGACTATCGAGATTGGAAGCCTGGAAAGAAGGTTGCGATCATTCTAGGAAATGAAGTAACCGGAATTTCAACTCAACTATTAAAAAAATGCGATAAAGTGGTTCATTTGCCGATGGGTGGGGAGAAAAAGAGTTTGAATGTTTCGGTGGCGTTTGGGGCGATAGGATATTATCTAGTAAGTAAATCGAAGTGTATCGAAGCGAGTCGAGGTAAATCGAAGAAAATCGCAATCTAAATAAAAAATAGCCGCAGAGGCTCTTTTTTTGTAAAAGAAAAAACCCCATAGAGGATTCACCGGGGTGAAATTGCTCTATGGGGCAAAATGAAATGCTCTGGTTACGTAAGCTGCGTCGAGAGACCACGAAGCTCTACAATCTCAGCCCAAGAAGGGTCTTGGAATAAAAGAAAATGCTCAGCAAGGGCAACCGCAATACCGAAATCACCTACGCGACTGGCCTGGTTCATAGCGCGGGTCGCCAGATCCTTAAAGTCCAACGAGAAAACATCGGAAAAGTGTAGTTCGATGAATTTTACGTTCGAAAGCGCACCTTGTACCAAAAGCTCAACCAACCTTTCATCGACCCAAGATTGTTCTGCATTGCCAAAACGAGCTATCGAAAAAAGCCTTTTGTAGGCATCCGCGATTTTTCGCCGATCTCTCCGACACTGAACGTCTTCTAGTAAATAGTCAAATCGTTGAAGAATCCAGCGACGAACAGTCGCCGCAAGAGAAACGTCCCCCTTATTAAAGATCTTGGCTTCAGCCACAACGACCACCCATTGTGGCCATGTGTCGACTTTTAACCAAATCCATTCAACAAGCTCTTTGCGTATACGATCCCTTGTCCAACCAAGTTTAATTAGTTGGTCAACGATCCAATTGACAATTGATCTCTCTGACTGATCTGCGGGGAATCCGTCTATTTCAGACAGATAACAACCTATACGACCGAAATCAGCTTGCCTCAAGTGAAACACCAAATGCCAAGCAGCAATCTCGCGAGCGATAGGCGTCTCCAGAGAAAAGAATCTTCGAGCTGCCCGAGCAGTTCCCTCTGCTTGGTTAATTGACCACTGATTCAACGGCCTAGCCAACGCCTGGCCAAAAGCAGTAAGCAAAAGCTGATCTCTTTGTTCAGCGCTCCAGTCAAGTACTTTTGTCTCCCAGCCAAGCTCAAAGACAACATGCCATTCGCCTTCTTTTTGTCCGTCGGGATGATAACCGCGCCGAGTACTCGAGGTAATCAAGACGCCCACAGTCGATCGATCTGGACCCACTATCAGCGCCGTGTTCAAAGCGGCATGAAACAAAATGACCGAATGCATACTCGCCAGATCCCCGATCAATCGACTAGCTTCCCTTTTGAAACCGTAAAGGACTAACAACTCGAGTCGTTTCTGATAATCTGACTCTGAATTGATAATGTCCAATCGTTGCACCTTGTCCATCTTACGTTCCTCCATTGTTTGAATGATTGGCGTAGCATTGAACCACGCCAAGAACATGGAAACACCGCCTTACTAGCGACGCTTTATATTAACATGCACAGTCTCCCTTGTCAAGAATAGCGCCTGATCCCAGGAACAAAACAGAAACAACCAATATCCAAAAAGAATTGACTTTATCGGTAGTTTTGCTACAATGGCCTCATCTTAAGAGGTATGGAAATGATTGAGACTGTTAGAACTGAATTGATGATTGGTTATTAAGATTTGGTTATTTGATCTTGCGGGAGTAGCTTAGTTGGTAGAGCGCAACCTTGCCAAGGTTGAGGTCGCGAGTTCGAGTCTCGTCTCCCGCTCCAGGAAAAAACTTGTCTAAGATAATAGGACGAGACGAGAAGCCTGTCCCGTGCGAGCAAAGCGAAGATACGGGAAGTCTCGTCTCCCGCTCCATTCTTCGCGCCTGTTTCACGGAGCTACGAATGGCACGGCCATCCTCTTTTGTAACAGACGTGAGTAGGTCGAAAAAAACACAATACGCCGCGGTGGTGGAATTGGTAGACACGCTGGACTTAAAATCCAGTGGTTGCATAAACCGTGCCGGTTCAATTCCGGCCCGCGGCACCAAAAGAACCTCAATTGATTTGGGGCTTTTTTGTTTGACAAAAAAACACTTCTTTACTAAAATAACAAAGAATTCAATTATAAATGCTCACTCAAAAAGGAAAGAGGAAACAATGAACACCCTATTCAAGGGAAAACCCTTTGGAATTAAGTTTATCGTTGTCAAGAGAAAGGACGGAACATTCTGCTTATTCTCCGCGCAAGAGAGAGGACTCAGCCATGAAGAGCTGGCAAATCAGTACCAAGCCGAATTTGGAGACATAATTGGTCGCCCAAACGGGGGCGGGAAAATCAGCATTGAAGAACACGACAAAAAAATTACGATTTATGATGCGAGTGTTCGTTTCGGGTTATACGATTACGACACGGTAAAAGCTCTTGCAAGAAAAGCAATGGACGAGGAAGGATATACAGACTGGAAACTAGTAATAAAAATTTCAAAACTCTAGGGCAACCTCTCTGTCGTTGCCGCGTAGCGCAATAACAAAAGTAAAGACGACCACTCATGGCCGTCTTTTCTAGCTGTAATTTTGCACAAAAAAGCACTCAAGCAATTGACAAAACGAACAAGATCCACTAACATAAAAGTCCCCCTTCATCTCGAAGGGCTATCCCCGAGGCAACTACGCCTTGGCAAACGTCCTGATACGCATCAGGCAAAAAGAAAAGGATCCTTGACATGGGACACTCTGTTTACGAGTACGGACCAGAAGACACGGAACACCTTGACGCCTTCGCACACAAACTGCTTCGCCTCATTTTACAGCAACCGGGAAGCAAGCTAT
>JABHMO010000045.1 GCA_018693855.1 Candidatus Falkowiibacteriota bacterium | reverse complement strand
TCATCCTAGCAGAGGACTATATGGCACTTGAAGAGTTAACAAAAGCGCTTGATGCCGAGTAGTTGAAATTATTTCTATTATATGATATAAAGACGGAGTATTCTCCGTCTTTTTAATTAATAACGCTAGGTCATCGTAGCTAAGAGTTATTCAAAAGCCTCATTAATAGCCTCGTTTGCCCCATATAGCCTCATTTTCTCATGTCTTTCAGTATCGGAATAGTCGGTTTACCAAACGTCGGTAAATCCACGCTTTTCAAAGCATTAACAAAAAATCCAATTGATATTGCAAACTATCCATTTTGTACTATCGAGCCAAATAAAGGGATTGTTGAAGTTCCTGATTTTCGATTAGATAAATTGGCTGAGCTGTCGAAGTCAGCTAAGATTATTCCAACTGTGATTGACTTTATGGACATTGCTGGTCTTGTGAAGGGTGCGCACAAAGGAGAAGGGTTAGGTAACAAGTTTTTATCAAATATCAGAGAAGTTGATGCAATCTGTCACGTGGTAAGAAATTTTCATTCTGGTGACATTGTTCATGTTGACGGGAAAGTTAATCCGGAAAGTGATATTGAAGTGATTAACATTGAATTAGCCTTTGCTGATTTGGAGATGGTAAATCGTCATATTGATAAATTGAAATCAAAATTAAAAGGTTCAACTGGCAAAGAAGAGAAAGATATGAAAAAAGTGTTAGAGCTGCTTGAATCAAAGATAAAACCTGAACTTGAGGAAGGAAACCAACTTCGGAAACTTGGTTTGGAAGATGACGAAAAAGAGTTGCTAGCTCATTTGCAATTTTTAACGGATAAACCGATGATATACGTTCTTAATCTTGATGAAGAAACCGTTAATAGCGATATTGATATTCCAGAATTAAAAGATGAAATCGTTGTAAAGGTTTGTGCCAAACTCGAATCTGATTTAATAGAACTTTCAGATGAAGAGGTAAAAGAGTTTTTGGCTGAATCAGGGATTAAGATGACAGGACTTGAACAGATTATTTTAACTTCATATAAAACCTTGAATTTGATTAGTTTTTTAACAACCGGTCCTGAAGAAACTCGTGCTTGGACAATTCAAGTTGATACCAAAGCTCCTCAAGCCGCAGGTAAAATTCATGGTGATTTTGAAAAAGGGTTTATTGCGGTTGATATTATAAATTGGGAAAAACTTTTGGAAGCTGGTAGTGAAGTTGCTGCGAGAGAAAAGGGTTGGATTCGAACAGAGGGCAAGAACTATGTTATGCAAGATGGGGACGTTTGTCATTTTAAGTTTAATAAGTGATGCTAATAGATGCTAATATACGAATAATACGAATGATACCTGTCTACACTCTTATTCTATAGAGTTACGACAAGGCAGGCTAATATAATACGAATAGTCGCAATATAATAATTTTAAAAGCAGTTTCAATTTAATGGGACTGTTTTTGTGTTGACAACTGTTGCTCATCGTGTTAATATTCACTTTAAGTTTGATCTTTTACGTCCATTCAACTCAACATAGGGAGAGACGGCGATGAGTTATGAAAGCATTGATTTTGATTGGGATGCGGTAGACGAGATTGGTAAGAAAGCATTGGAGATGGTCCAGGAAGGAGTGTTCAACGTAGCACTGTTTTTCGGTGAGTTATCTAGGCAGGCATTGATTGATAATGAGCCTACAGGACTTCAATATTCTGATATTCGACTAGCTTATCCCAGGGGAACAATCTTTCATCGAGTCGAAGAATTGCCTGTGCATGCTCAAGTCATAAGTGACGGAGAACCGTTACGTCCAGTGGATCATATCCCCGTCCATGTTTCAAAAGTTCGAATGGAATATGTGAAGCTTCGGGATCTGTGCCCTGCATTGTATTTTCTATTTAATGCTCAGATCTTCGTTTCAGAAGACTTTGATGCATTGATTCGATCGTCTCGCTTCGCCTTAATTTTGATGGCCTTCGGGATTATTGGTAAAGATGAAAAGCAGTTCGTTTTTTGTGGTCAATACTATCACGAAAAACTGGTTTCACAGATGCGAGAACAGTTGGAACAGTTTATGCCATTGTTACATGCGTATTTGAATGACCCCAAAGTTCAAGCTCAAATAAAACTGTTGGATCGAACCGAACTTTCTTAAAAGTTCGGTTTTATAATTGTAAAAATTCAACCTTGACAAAGTTTTTATAATATAGTAAACTCAAGTCGCAAAATGTTTGCATCATTGACAACGGATTCACCAGTAGCCCCTGAAAGGAGCGAAAATGTCATGGACGCGACCGCCATAGATCAAGATTTG